>JAJYLG010000003.1 GCA_021787985.1 Chloroflexota bacterium | reverse complement strand
GCATGTGCGGTTCGCCGCCCACCTGCACCTCGGCGGCAAGCGTGCCCCCTGCGGTGAAGATCATCGCCAGCCGGCCGGTCGCTTCCTCCGTCACCAACAGCACGCCGTACTTGCGGCTGTAGGCCAGACCGTGCGGCGATCCCGGCACCGCCACGCTGCCCACCGCGCGCAACCCCGGCAGAGCGAGCTCGGTCACGGCGCTGCTGTGGTAGTCGCTGGTGGCCAGCGTGCCCCCGTCGATCGGCTGCAGCTCGTGCGGGTTCACCGGCACCGGGCCGCGAGACTCGACGGCGCCGGTACCCGTATCGGTCACGGTGACATCGTTCGATTGCAAGTTCGCGACGACGACCAACGTGGGGGGAGGGGCCGGCCCATGGAAGGGCGGAAGGTCGAGCAGGTGCAGCGTCGTCGCCGCGCCCACCGCCAGCAGCGCGCCGACCACCAGGTACGTGTGAAGCCCCGAACGTCCCACCGCGATCGCGGCGGGGCGAGACCCGCGCGGGCCTCGCCCCACCACACTCCTACTGCTTGATGTTGACCAGGTCCTGCAGTAGCTGGTCCGACGTCGTGATCACCCGGCTGTTCGCCTGGAACCCGCGCTGGGCGATGATCATGTTCGTGAACTGCTGCGCCAGATCGACGTTGCTCTGCTCGAGGAAACCGGCGCTGATCTGCCCACGGCCGCCGGTGTTCGGCGAGCCGATGGCGGGGTCGCCCGCGGCGGGATCGCCCTCCCACAGGTTGTTGCCGGAGCGCATCAGGCCACCCGGGTTGGGGAATGCCCCCAGGGCGATCCGCGCCAGCTTCTTGATCGTGCCGTTCGAGAAGACGCCCGTCACGTCACCATCGGCCCCGACCGTGAAGCTCACCAGCGAGCCGGCGGTCGAGCCGTCGTTCGCGGAGACCGCCAGGCTGCCAGGCCCCGCCGACTGTGTGACCGAGGCCAGGCTGACGGCGACCGGCGTGGCGCTCGCGCCGCCCGACGCCGGAACGGTGAAATTGTAGAGCGAAGTCGCGCTGACGACCGAGCCGTCCGTGTTGAACTGCAGGGCCGTCGCCGGCGCCGAGGGGTCCACGCTGTTTGTCACGCTCCACTTGTTCAGGTCCGTCTTGGTGAAGGTCAGCGTGACCGGGTTGGCGTTCCCCAGCGAGTCATAGACCGTCGCGCTGGTCTGCATCACCACCGGCTTGCCGTCGTTGCTGGTGACCGTCGGGCCGGAGCCTGTTCCCTGCTTGAGCGCGCTCACGTTCAGCGTGACCGCGATCGGCGAGCTGCCAGCCGGTGGCGTGTACTGCAGCGTGGGCGTACCGCTTGCCCAGTTGCCGCTGCCGTCGAAGGTGACCGCGTCCGTGCCAGACGCGATCGCGGCCGTGCCGCCGCCGGATGGGGCGGATGCGCTCACCGTCCACGTGTTGCCGGAGCCGGAGTACGTGTAGCTGAGGCTCACGTCGTGGGGAAGCCCGAGCTGGTCGTATACCTGGACGGTCTGGCTCACCGGGCTGCTCGCCGTGTCGATCGTGCCGCCGATGCCGATCTGGGTCGTCTGCTGGCCGACCGCCGACGCGTTCAGGTTGCCGGACAACGACACGTCCGTGGTCGCCTTGGCGGCGACGGGGGCGCCGAAGGGGATCTTGATCGCCGTGAGCGGTCCCTGGTCATCGACGGCGCCGCTCTCGTCCGCCTGCCAGCCCATCACCGTCATCCCGTTCGAGGGGTTGACCAGCAGACCGTTGGCCGCCACGTCGAAGGCGCCGTCGCGCGTGTAGAAGTTGCGCGATCCGTCGCTGAGGATGAAGAAGCCCTCGCCTTGGACGGCGAAGTCGGTCGACTTGCCGGTCAGTTGCAGGCTGCCCTGGCCCATGATGTTGTCGGTCGCGCTGAGGATCACGCCGGCACCGATCTGCGCCGGATTGACGCCGCCCTGCAGCGGATCGTCGCTCGGCGCGGTGGCGCCGTGCATCGTCTGGTAGAGCATGTCCACGAAGCGCACTCGACTGGACTTGTACCCGGTGGTGTTCACGTTCGCAATGTTGTTCGCCACCACATCCATGAACGCCATGTGGTTGCGCATGCCCGAAACGGCCGAAGAAAACGCGCGCAGCATCCTAGTCTCCTTCCGTGCTCCACGGTGTCTGGAATGGGTCAAACGCCCGGGCCTGCCCCGGCGAGATCGCGGCCCTAGGCGCTCATGGCGTCACCTCGACGAGGTCGGACAGCCGATGCCCGCCGCCGCTCACCATCAGCAGCGGACCCGCCTGGTCGAACTTGATCGCGGTCACCGGACCGGTCAGGGTGCTGCCATCGGCGAGCTGCAAGGTGGCGTTGCGCCCGAGCAGCCCCTGCGCCTGCGTGCGCTGCTGATCGGCGTCGACCTGCTTCACGCTCGCCAGCAGCGAACGCAGCTCGTTCAGCGTCTCGAACTGCGCGAGCTGAGCGAGGAACGCCGTGTCGTCCACCGGCTGCAGCGGGTTCTGGTTCTTCATCTGGGCGATGATGAGCTGCAGGAACGCGTCCTCGTTCAGGCCATCGGTCGCCTCGCTGCCGCTGCCCTGGCTCTGCTGCGGGGCCGTGGCTCCTTGTGTCAAGCCCACTCCTGAGGTCGCGCCTACCGACATCGCGGTACTCCTCCGTTCCTGGCGGCCGTCACGCGAACGCGTCCACGAGCCGGTCGCCGTCCTGCCGCCGCGGACGGTCGCGGCCTTGCTCCCGAGCCGTGTCCTCCCAGGCGGGCGTCCACGGCAGATCGGGTCGCTCGCGGTCGCCGCCGTGGCGCCCGTCGCCGCCCCAGCCGGCCGAGAGCTGCACGCTCACCTGCGACGGCCCCCCGTCGAGCCGCTGGAGCACGTTCTGCAGATCCGCCAGGTGCATCCCGAGCAGCTCGCGCGTCTGCGGCATCTCGGCCCGCAGATCCACCTCCAGCAGGCCGTCGCGTAGCCGGACGCGAGCCTCCACGCGGCCCAGCTCCGGTGGTCGCAGCCGCACCACCGCCTGGCGCTGACCACGGTCGACGGCCACCCACACGGCGTCCGTCACCTGCGCCAGCACCCGCGCCGGGTCGACCGCTCCCGCTTCCGCGGACGGATCGGCCGCCATTGTGCCGAGGAGGGGCGACGTGTCCTTCCCCGGAACGAGTGCGGCGCCACCGATCCGCGAGGGATCGCTGCCGGCGTCCGGTGCCCCCATACGACGACCGCCGCCTGCCTGCCGCGCCAAGCCCGGCACGGCCAGGCGGTCTTCTCCACGCTGCTCCAGGCGCCCGTCCGCCGTGAGCAGACCGGCCGGCACCTCGACCGTCACCGCATCGGGCGCGGGCGCCCGCGGCGGGAGGACGGCCCTGACTGCCCCCGTCTGGGCAGCGCCGTCGCCCGTCGTCGGGGGTCCGCCGGGCGCGGACGACATGGGCGTTGCGGGCCGGCCGGCTGTCTGCTGCGATTGCTCCGCCGACGCCTCCGCCGGAAGAGCCGTCCGCGGCAACGTCGGCGGCAGCTCGGCCGGGCCGCCGAGACCGGACCCGCCTCTGTCGGACCCAGCGGGCCGGGTCGGGACCACCGGTCCGCCGGCCTCCGCTGCGGCCGTGGCGGCCGCCGCGACCGGGTTCCCGGGCCCTGCCGCTCCCTCGGCCGCCTGCATGGCGGCGACCGCCGCGCGCACCGCCCGCGCGACCGAAGACGCGTGGGTCACCCCGCCTGCCTGCCCCGCGGGGGCGACAGGCAGGTCGTGCGGCCCCGCTTGCGTGGCGACGGCTGGCCCATCGCCCGCGGTGGGCGGCGTCGCGGCATCCGGGTCCGCGCCGTCAGCGTTCGCGGCCGGCGGAACCGCGGGCAGCACCCGCGCCCTCGCCACGATTGCCTCGCGAGCCGGTCCATCCGAGGTCGCCGGCGCCTCCGACCGGGCACCCGCCTGCGCGCCGGACACCAGCGCCTGCGCGCGCGGCGCCGGGTCCGGCAACCCCGCGACGAGCGCGAGCAGCATCCCCGCCAGCGCATCGGCCGCGCTCGTATCGTCCCTTCCTGGAGTGCGGGCATGCACCGCCGGCGGCACCGGGCATTCGGCCGGCGCGTCGCCGGCGCTGACGAGCAGCGCGGCAAAACCCGCGTCTGCCTGCATCCCGGCGCCGTCGCCCGCCGCCGGGGTCGCTCCACCGGGCGCCGCCGGGGCGCCCACGCCGCTGACAAGCACGCTGGTCATCCTCTTGCCTCCCCTAGATCTGCATCTGGAATACCTGCTGCACGCCCTCGACGAGCTTGTTGCGCACCTGGGTCGCGAGCTGGAAAGCCAGGCTCTCCGACTGGGCGGCGATCATCACGTCGTGCAGGTCGACCGACGGGTCTCCCAGAGCCAGACGCTGGGAGAGCTGGTTGGTGTTCTGCTCCGTCTGCCCGAGCTGGTTGAGCGCGTCGCCGAGCATCTCCATGAAGCCTTTGCCCTGCCCCGCAGCGGCCGCCAAGCCGCTGCTCCGCGCGAGCTCCGAAGCCCCGGCGGGGGTTACCGGTCCGATGGGTCCGACCGCCATCGCTGCCCTCCTCGCAAAGTGTTGAGAAACCCGTTTCGACCATCCACCCGCCCTCTTCTTGGCCAGGAAGGGAGTGAGCTTTCGATCTGGACTCCCCGCTCTCGGCGCGCTCCTAGCGGTTGCCGATCTCCAGCGCGCGCTGGGCCATCGACTTCAGGTTCTGGACGACCGTCGCGTTCGCGTCGTAGGACCGGACGGCCGAGACCATGTCCGTCATCTCGCGGACCATGTCCACGTTCGGGTAGAGCACATCGCCGTTGGCGTCGGCATCCGGGTTGCCGGGCTCGTGGACGCGGCGGAACGGAGTGCTCGTATCGTCGACGATGCCGGCCACCGTGACGCCGCCCTCGATGGCGCCTCCACCACCGGCGCCGCCTCGCGCCAACCGGCTGAGGATCGCGCCGAACGGTGAGCCGTCGGCCGCCGCGAAGACCACCTCCTCGCGCCGGAAGGGCCCCCCTTCGGGCGTGTGAGTGCTGCGGGCATTGGCGACGTTGTTCGCCACCACATCCATCCGCAGCCGCTCGGCATTGAGAGCCGAGGTGCTGATGCGTAGCGAGCTGCCGATGCTCATTTCCGGCCTCCTAGACCGTGCGGCCGATGATGTCGCCCAGCTCGCGCAGCTTCATCGACGCGAGCTGTCCGAGGGCCGAGTAGCGGACGGTCGTCTCGACCATCGCCGTCATCTCTGTATCGATATCGACCGTGTTGCCGTCATTGCGCCGGGCGTGCGCGCCCGGCGTGGCCTCGGGCACGGCGGGCGGGACGCCGCCGGGCGCCTGGGCCGCCCCGGCCAGGTGCATCGGGCTCGTTCGCTCGAGCGAGAGCCCGCCGTCCTGACCCAGCGACGCGCGCAGCGCCGCCTCGAAAGGGACATCCTTGCGCTGGTAGCCCGGCGTGTCGATGTTGGCGATGTTCTCGGCGATCGCCTGCTGCCGTGCCGACAGCCCGTCCATCGCGCGTCGCAGCAGGTCGACCTCCCCGCCGTCGAAGATGCGTCCGATCATGCCGCGCCTCCTTGCGCGTTGTGCCGCCGCGACCAGGCCGCGCGCTGCATGCCGATCTCGTCGGCGGCGTCACGGTCGCGCCGCCGCTCCGTCTCCGCCTGCTGCTCGCGGAACCGTTGTTCGAGGTGCCGCAGCGCCTCCGCCCGCCGTGCCGCTTCGAGCAGGAGCTGCCGGCGTCGCGCTTCCTCGAGCGCGGCCGCCCGTGCGGCCCGCTCCTGGCGCCGGCGTTCCGCCTCGAGCCGTGATAGATAGCCGGCGGTCAGCTCCGAATGCTTGACGTCGATCTGCGCCTTGTCGAGCAGTGCGCTCGCCAGCCGGATCTGCGCCTCCCGCAGACGGTCGACGGCGTGCAACCGCTCCTCCTGCTGGCCACGCTCGCGGCTGGCGGAAGCAAGCGCTTCGCCCGCCGCGTCCTCCTCGCGCTCGCGGTGCTCGAGCACCCTGCGTAGGCGAAACTCCTCACGCGGCATCGCTGCCCACCTCCACTCCGCTCAGCTCCATCAGCCGGCCGACGACCTCGCCTGCCGGGGTGCGCTCTTCGGGCACCTGACGCAGGAACGCGTTGATCTCTGGCAACAGCCGGATCGCCTCATCGATCTGCGGGTTCGAGCCCGCGACGTAGGCCCCGATATTGATCAGATCGCGGGCCTCGCGGTAGGTCGCGAGCATCTGGCGTACCTTCCCGGCGGCGCGTCGGTGCGCGTCGTCTGCGACCCGCGGCATCACGCGCGACACACTCTCCAGCACGTCGATGGCCGGGTAGTGGTTCTCCGCCGCCAACGCGCGCGTCAGCACGATGTGGCCGTCGAGCGTGCCGCGGACGGTGTCGGTGACGGGCTCGGTCAGGTCGTCGCCTTCGACCAGGACCGTGTAGAAGCCGGTGATGGTGCCGCGGTCCGACGTGCCGGCGCGCTCCAGCAGGCGAGGCATCAGCGTGAAGACGCTCGGCGTGTAGCCCTTCACCGCCGGCGGCTCGCCGATCGCCAGCCCGACCTCGCGCTGCGCCATGGCGAAACGCGTCACCGAGTCCATCAGCAGCACTACGTCTGCCCCCTCGTCGCGGAACCACTCGGCGATGGCCGTCGCCACCCAGGCCGCCTTCATCCGCACGAGTGCCGGCTGGTCGCTGGTGGAGACGACGACCACGCTGCGGCGCAAGCCGTCTGCCCCCAGGTCTTGCTCAATGAACTCGCGGACCTCGCGGCCGCGCTCGCCCACCAGCGCCACCACGGCCACGTCGGCCCGGCTGTTGCGCGTGATCATGCCCAGCACGGTGCTCTTGCCCACGCCCGAGCCGGCGAAGATGCCGATGCGCTGCCCCTTGCCGCACGTGAGCAAGCCATCGATCGCCCGCACTCCCGTCGCGAACGGCTCGCGGATCGGCCGGCGACGCAACGGGTCGGGGACCGCGTCTACCGCCAGGTGGCGGCGCCGCTGACCGAGCGGACCGCCGCCATCCATCGGGCGGCCAAGCCCATCCAGGATTCGCCCGAGCAGCTCGTACCCCACCGGGACCGCGAACGGCTCGCCCGCGGCCACCACCTCCGCGCCCGGCTGGATGCCCTCCATCTCTCCCAGCGGCATCAGCAGCGAGCGGTCGCCGCGGAAGCCGACCACCTCCGCCAGCATCGAGCGGCCCGCGTAGCCACTCCGCACCTCGCAGAGCTCCCCCACACGGCAGGCGAGCCCCACCGCCTCGACCGTCAGGCCGACCACCTGCGTCACGCGCCCGGCGCAGCGGATCGGGTCGAGCCGCCCGAGCAGATCCACGTACGCGCCTGGGTTGAAGTCCGCGGAGAACACGGTGATCATCCTTCGCCCGCTTCGCGCAGGAACGCCCGCTCGAGCTCCTCGAGCTGCGACTCGATGCGCGCATCCACCAGCCCCGCTTCCGTGTCGATGACACAGCCACCGACCGCGACCGTCGCGTCTGCCGCCACCTCGGGCGTACCGGGCGCGCCCAGCTCCGGAAGGAAGAGCCGCACGTCGTCCGCGTTCTCGGCGGCGACGCGGATGCGCACCACGCGCTGGGTGCCGGCACGGCGCAGCGCCCCGCGTACGACGTGATGCACCACCTCCGGGCGGTCGGCGGCCAGATCTCCGACCACCGCGCGCGCCACCTCGACCACGAGCCGCACCACCTGCCCCTCGAGGCCCGCGAGCACCTCGCGCCGGTGCTCCAGCGCAAGCCGTGCCGCCTCTTCCACCTGCCCGCAGAGCGCATCGAGCCGCGCCGCGGCCGCGCGCTGCCCCGCCTCGTGTCCGGCTGCGAACCCGTCACGCCGGGCGGTCTCGCGCAGCGTTACCGCCTGGCGGCGGGCCGCCTGCAGCACCGCCGCCGCGCGCCGGCCCGCGCGCTCCAGCACACGGCGCTCGTGATCGGCCGGACCGCCGAACGCCGCCCCAACTTCGACGCGCGACTGACCCGCCAAGCGCACCGCCGCGGACTTGATGACCCTAGGCGAGGACTTCATCGTCGCCTCCACGGCTGATCACGATCTCCTCGGCCTCGTCGAGCGCGCGGATGATGTTCACGATGCGACCCTGCGCTTCCTCCACGTGGCGGACGCGCACCGGCCCCGTCGCTTCCATGTCCTCCTGCAGCATCGCGGCCGCCCGCGACGACAGGTTGGCCAGCACGCGCCGTCGCACTTCTTCGCTCGCCCCTTTCAGCGCCAGCCCCAGGTCCTTCGGGTCCACCTCGCGCAGCACGCGCCGGATGGAGCGGTCGTCGAGCTGGACGATGTTCTCGAAGACGAACATCTGCTTCTTGATGTCCTCGGCCAGCTTCGCGTCTTGCTGCTCCAGCGCCTCGAGGATCGAACGCTCCGAGGTCCGATCCACCTGCTTGAGCAGCTTCACCAGCGCCTGGACGCCGCCCGCCTGGGACATCTCGTGCCGGCTGCTCAGCAACGAGCTGAGCTTGCGGCGCATCAACGACTCGACCTCTAGCACAACCTCCGGCGAGGTGCGGTCCATCCGCGCGATGCGCACCGCCACCTCGGCCTGGAGACCGGGCGTTAGGGCGGACAGCACCGCTGCCGCCTTGTCGGGCGCGACGAAGGACAGGATGAGCGCCACCGCCTGCGGGTGCTCGTTGTTCAGGAACGAGAGGATCTGCGACGCCTCCAGGTCGCGCACAAAGCTAAATGGCGAGCGACGCTGGTTCTCGAAAACACGTGAGGCGATGTCCTCGGCCTTCTGCCGGCCAAGCGCCTTCTCGAGCATCTCCATCGCGTAGTTCAGGCCGCCGACTGTCACGTACTCCTTCGTGACGGCGATGTTGTAGAACTCCTGGAGCAGCTCGTCGCGTAGCTCCGGCGGCACCGAGCCCATGTTCGTGATCTCGCGCGCGAGGACCTCGATCTCCTCTTCCCGCAGGTGGCCCAGGATCTTCGCCGAGACGTCCGGCCCGAGCGCGATCAGCAGCCCGGCCGCACGCTGCCGTCCCACCAGCCGCCGGTCCGCATCCGCCACCATGGCCTACTTCCGCTCCTCCACCAGCCAGCTCTGCACGATCTCCGCCACTGACTCGGGCGAGTTCTTCGCCAGCGTCAGCACGCGGCGCTCGATCATCTCGCGACGGTCGGGGCGCCGCGGCTCCTCGATCTCGGCTGCGCGCTCGCCGTGCTGCAGCGCCGGCGTATCGGGGCTGGCCGCCACGACGATGCGCTGCGGCAGCGCCAGCGCGGGGTGGCGCACAAGGTTGCGGTAGAGCACGCCCAGGAAGAAGAGCGCGAGGACCGCCGCCAGGAGCGGAACGCCAAGCTTGACGAAGTCCATGATCGGCAGCCCCCTGCCGCCGGCCGTCACCGCCTGCTGCTTGACGAAGGGCTGGGTGGTGACCGTGAGCACATCGCCACGGTCCGGGTCGATCCCGGCCGCCGCGGCCAGACTCTGTTGCAGCGCCTGGGCCTGCTGCTGCGGTACCGAGCTGTCCAGCACGACCGACACCGAGAGCCGCTTCAACCGGCCGGGTGGATCGACGGTCTTCTGCGAGACCTTGCTCACGTCGTAGTTGGTGGTCGTCTCCGTCCGTTGGTAGCTGGACGGGCCGGTCGAGCCGGCGACCGGCGAGGCGATGGGCGGGATGTTGGATCCCGACCCGGGGACACCGCCGTTCGTCCCGCCCGTGCCGTTGAACGTCTCCTGCGTCTGCTGCTGGCTAAGGACGACGCCACCCTGGCTCCCCTGCACCGGTTGGTACGTTTCGGCGTTCTGCTCGACCTGGGTGAAATCGAGCGCTGCCGCCACGGTCACGGCCGACTTGCCCGGTCCGAGCACGGTATCGAGCTGCTGCTGCAGCTTGGTCTCCAGGTTCTGCTCGTAATCACGCTGCAGGGCGAGCTGCGTGCCATTCCCACCGAAGGTCTGGCCGCCGTCGTAGAGCATCTGCCCGCTCGTGTCCACGACGGTGACGTTCTTCTCGTCCAGGCCCTCGACCGAGCGCGCCACCAGGTGGGCGATGCCACGGAGCCGGCTCTGATCGAGCGTGCGCCCCGCCCTGAGCCGCAGCACCACGGAGGCAGTGGCCGGCTTCTGGTCAGATTGGAAGAGCGCCTCGCGCGGAACGACGATGTTCACCTTGGAGCTCTGAACCGCGTCCAGCAGGTTGATGGAGCGCTCGATCTCACCTTCGAGCGCGCGCTGGTAGTTGACGTGCTGGACGAAGTCGGTCACGCCGAAGTTGGTCTTGTCGAACAGCTCGTAGCCGACCGTGCCCCCGGCCGGCAACCCCTTCGACGCCAGCATCAGCCGCGCCCGCGCGACGTCGCCGGACGACACCAGGATGGTCGTTCCGCCGCCCTGCAACTGGTAGGGGATCTTCTGCGCGTCCAACTCCTTCACCACCGCCGCCGAATCACTCGGGTCGAGCTGGGTGAAAGCGACCGTGTAGCGCGGGCCAGGGCTGGAGACGACCATGTAGGTCGCGACCACCAGCCCTACCGCGGCGATGACGACCACGATCGCGCGGTACGCCGGCGGCAGCCCGTTCCAGAGTGCCTTGACGCGCGTCGGGATCGTCTGAACGAACGGCATGCGGACTGGTGACCCCCAGACTGGAGCGCTGGCCGGATGCCTGCCGGCCCATCACCCATGCTGCGGACCACGGGCCCCGCGGTTCAGTCGGCGATTCCCCGAGCGCCGTAAGGGCTGATCCCTATTGGGCCGCCGGCGCTCGCTCACGCGCGTTTCGGGCGCTCTGGAAACGAAGCGGGCCGAGCGCTGACCGCCCGGCCCGGAAGCCGCTCACCTCGACCGCCGGCTCAGCCGCGGCCCGTCAATCGCTCCGCGATCCCCTCCGCGTCAACGGTGAGCTCGCCGCTCTCAATCCGCCCGCGGACGTCGCTGGTCCGGGCCACGCGCACGTCAGGCGCGGCGCGGACCGCCTCCTGCGCCCGGAGCATCAGCCGTGCCATCTCGCTCACCTCGACCTGAGCGGCGGGAGAAGCGGCATCCTGCGCCAGCGCACGCGGCGCGCGGCGCGATCCGCCCGCCGCCGGCCTCCTGGCCCGCGCTGTTTCCGGCCCACGAAGCGCCTCCGGATCACCGATTCCCCGCACGTCCATCCTCATCGCCGCCGTTCATGCTCCCAGCGCGCCCGGCCGCGGGTCCAGCGTCACCGCGCGCTGCAACGTCCCGACGACCACCAGCCGGTGGGAGAAGATATGGTCCGGGTAGCAGGTGATGAGCGTCACGCGTGCGTCCGGCGTCGGCGCCATGACCTGCACGCGCGTGGGCTCCACCACCTTCACCTCGTCTACGCGATACGTGTACATCCTGCCCCCGGCGTACACCTCGATCAGGTCGCCGATGCGCACCTGCGGCAGGGCGCGGAACACATTCCCTTTGTGCTGGATCGGGCTCGAGATGTGACCGGCCAGCACCACGTTCCCGGGCCGGCCCGCCGCGCCGGTCCCTTGATGATAGCCCGCCGCGTGGTCGGCCGTGTCCCACTCCGGCCTGCCGCGCAGGTACACGATCCCCACCGGCTTGACGGCTGAGTCGAGCCCGATGGCCGGAATGACCAGGCGCTGCGGGTCGCCGGGACGGCTCAGGGCCGTGGCGCCGGGCACCAGACGGAAGTCGTCCTGCTGCCCGATGGCGGCGTGCGCCGTCGGCGAAACGACGGGCGGCAGGTTCGCCACGGCGACGCCGCTGCCGCGAAAGCGCGTCGAGATGGTGAGCGCGACCGCCGCGACCACCACCAGTACGGCCACTTCCAGGACAACCGTCCGCCGGGTACCGCGCCTGACCATCCTGCTATCCCACCCGGTCCACGACCTGCCCGCCCCGGCGAGCGGCGCCCCGGTAGCCGCGCATGGCCCGCTGGCCGCGGGCGACTTCGCCCAGCGCGGCCTCGACCTCGTTCATCTTCTGCGCGAGCAGCAGCTCGGAGGCGCGGTCGAGGGCGAACACGTCCTGCAGCAGCGCCGCGACCGCCGCCTGCGGGTCGCCTGGCACCATGCGCCGGGCGCGCGCCAGTGGGAAGGGGACCACCTTCCCGCTGGCCCAGTTGTCTTGCAGCGCTTCGAGCGCCACCAGCATCTCCTCGCGCTCGCCGAGCAGCCGGAGGAACTCGTCCAGGTCGTCGGACTCGAGGGCGTGGCGCTGCTGCTCGGCAAGGTCGCGCATCGCCTGCAGGATCTCGAGCCGTTTCATCTCTATTACGCCGCTCATCGCGCGCACCCGGTCAGCCGGCGCGCGCCAGCAGCTCGCCGGGCCGGGGCGAGGCCGGGACGGCGCGCAAGCCCGCCTGTTGGCTCGCGCGACTGATGGCCTCCTTCCACGCGGCGCGCAACTGCTCCAGCAGCCCACGCACATGGCGCACCGTCGATGCATCGCGGCCAATGGACGCCTCGCCCAGGCGACGGTACATGTAGGCGTAGAGCCCCGCGAGCTGCTGAGCGAAGTCGCCGGCATCCAGGTCGAGCGTGGCGAGCAGCTCGAGGATGATCGACTGCGCGCGCGCGATCTGGCCCGGCGCCCGGCCGGGCCCGTCCTCCTGCATGGCCTGCTCGCTCCGCAGGAGGAAACGCACCGCACCGTCGTACAGCATCACGACCAGCTCGGCCGGCGTTGCCGTCTCCACGGCGGTCTGCCGATACACACCGTAGGGGTTCGTCCCGCTCATCGTCCGCTCCTCTGTCGGTCTGACCGCATCACAGCCCCGGCAGCGGGCCGACGTTGCCGAACGTCGTCTGCAGCATGCTCTGCACCTGCTTCAGCCTTGCCAGGGCGTCTTCCATCGCCGCGAACTTGTCCTTGAGCTGCTGCGCCTTCTGCGTCAGGCTGTCCTGCATCTGCTGGATCTGGTCGTTCAGGTCGTTGACCGTGTCCTGCGCACCGGTCTGGCGGGTGCCGAGGATCCCGCCGCTCATCACGTAGCCGTTCAGATACCCGGTCAGCATGGGCATGATGCCCTCTTGCGTGGCCGGGATGGAGAGCGTGTCCGTGCCCGCCTGCAGCGTGCTCTGGGCGGTCAAGGTCACCCCGGGAATGAGCGTGGCGTTCGTACCGCCGGCGGCGATCGTGCCGCTCACCGTGAACGGCGCCGAGCCATCGTCCGGCGTGAAGGTGGCGGTCAGGTTGCCAGAGGCGTCCGAGGCGATGCTGTAGACGCCCGGCCGCTGCAATCCGGTCGGTGCGCCCGAGACCGAGGCGATGCTGCCCGTGCCGCCCGTCTGCAGCGTCGCGCCGAGTTGCAGCCCGGAGAAGAGCTGCGCCACCGCCGTCGGATCCGTGCTCAGCGCGTTCCGCAGCGCGGTCTCGTCCACCTGCAGGGTGTTCGCCTGGCCGGCCGCCGTGCCCACGGCGCCAAAGGTGATCCCCACCTGCGACAACGCCGTGTACTGCCCGGTCGTGCCGATAGCCGCCCCGCCCACCGTCGAGCGCATCCGCTCCTTGATCATCTCGAGGCTGAGATCGCCGGCCAGCGGACCGTTCGGCGTGGTGGACGCGGGGTCCGTGTTCATGAAGGTCTGCTGGTCGATCAGGCCGACGACCGAGTTGTACTGCGAGACGAACTGCTGGACGTCGCTGACGATGCTGTCGACGTCGGCCGAGACGGTCACGTTCACCGGCGTGTTGGTGGCCGAGAGCAAGCTGAGGGTGACGCCGGGGACCACGCCCGTCACCGTGTTGCTGGTGCTGTAGAGGTCCGCCCCGCCGTTGACCGTGCTCACGCTGTAGCGCGCGTTCTGCCCCAGGCTCTGCGTCGCGCTGGTGAGCCCCGCGGCGGCCAGAAAGTTGCCGCTCGCGTCCTGTAGGGCGACTTGCGTCGCACCGGTCTGCTTCGCGACCAACGTCACACGGTCGTTGAGCGCGTCGTAGCTGGCCGTCACCCCCGCGGACGATGCGTTGATCTTGCCGATGATGTCGTTGAGCGAGTCCTGCGTGGCGTCCCAGCTAATCGTGACGCCATTGATGCTGAACGATCCGCTGGTCGTCGAAAGCGCGGTCGCCAGGTCGGCGCTCTGCAGCGCGACCCCACTCAGAGCCACGCCCAGATTGCCGACGCTCGTGCGGGTCGTGCCCGGCGCGGTGTTGAGCAGGCCGGTGGCAGTGAGGAAATTGCTGGTGTCTCCGCCTCCGCCCAGGTTCACCGTCGTCGAGTTGTTCGAGGTGATCTGCAGCCGATTCAGGCGCCCGTCCGGGTCGTTCACCAGGCTCGCCGTCACGTTCGCGCCACTGGCGTTGATGCGCGAGATGACCGCGTTCAGGGAGTCGACCGTCGGGTCAACGGAGATGCTCACGCCGTTGACCGTGAAGGTGCCGGCCGTCACGGCCGTCGCCATGTTGGCGTTCTGCAACAGCCCGGTCGGGTCGATCGCCGTGCCGACGGCGGTGCTCGATGTCACCGTCGTGGCGGTGGCGAGCTGCTTCACCGTGACCTGGAACGTGCCGGCGGCGGCCGTGCTGTCGGCGGCGGCGGTCAGCGTCGTCGGCGTGTCGCTGGTCGCCTTCTTCGCGCTCATCGTGCTGGCCGTCGCCAGGGTCTGGGCCAACGACTGGAGGCTCGTGAGCCGCTGCTCCAGGTTACCGAGGGCGCCGTACTGCGCCTGGGCCGCGTCGTGCTGCTGCTGCAGCAGCGTGAGTGGCTGCCGCTCGACCGCCATGAGCTGGTTGATGATCGACGTGATGTCCAACCCGGAGACGAGCCCGCTGAGCTGGACGGGTGGGACGTACGTGCCGCCGACCTGATTGACCATGTCGCCCTAGCCTCTCCGCTCCACCAGCAGGCCCTGATAGACCCGCTGCTCGTCCGCCAGCCGTGACAGCTCGGCCGGCGTCAATTCGAGCAGCAGCCGCCCGGAGCGCGCGTCCCGCACCAGGAAGCGCAGCACTCGGCCGTCCGCGTCGACCGCCGCCTCCGCGCTCGTCTCGCGTACGTCGGGGGGGATACGCCCGGACCGGCGCAGGACGTACGCCAGCTCGTCGGGCCAGCGGTCGTCCGGCCGCTGCCGGGACGAGCCCCGCCGGCCTTCGTTCCACGACCCGCGACCGGCCGGGGTGATGCCCGCGGCCTCGCTGACCTGCATGGTATCCAACCGGCAGCCTTCCTCCGCTGCCCCGATCATCGACGCAATCGCCGCGCCCTTAAGAACCGTCGCCCCGTGAAGGTGTCGCGGGCCACCGGGCTCCTCCCCGAGGCGCCCCCGGGAAACACCCGATCCGCCGTGGCAACGCCCAACGGGCCTCAGCTTCCGCCGGGGCCGCGCGTGCCCCCCGCTTTCGCGGGGGCAGGCTGCCAAACGTTCGGGGAATCCCCCGATTCAGCCCGTCCCGCAGCCCGCGAGACGCTGTAGACGGCGCCACATCTGCCGGGCCGGCAGACACGACTGTGCCGGAAAGGGCCGTCGATGACGCGAAACCACCGACGACGACTGCCAACCGTAGGCCTCTCCATGATCGTCCGCGACGCGGAACAGACGCTCCCGGCCGCGCTCGCTTCCGTTCGGGCGCAGTGCGACCAGCTCGTGGTCGTGGACACCGGCTCGCGCGACGACACCGTGCGCGTGGCGCGCGACTTCGGCTGCCAGGTCGGCTTCTTCGACTGGTGCGATGACTTCGCCGCCGCGCGCAACGCCGCGCTCGACCTGATGCGCACCGACTGGGTCTTCATCCTCGACTCGGACGAGGTGCTGGCCGACGCCGGCGCGGACGCGCTCCGCCTGCTGGCGGCCCGCGCGCCAGGCGACACGTGGGGCGTCGCGCTCTTCCAGCGCAGAGTGCCGCCGGGTCACGACGTCCGCGGGACTCCGGCCGTACCGCAGGCTCGCCTGTTCCGCCACGCGCCCGGCCGGATCGAGTGGCGCTTTGCCCTGCACGAGGAACCGCACGTCTTCGCGGGCCCCTGGAATCGCCTGCTCCTCTCGGAACGCCCCTGGATCCGGCACCTGCACCCCGTACCGGGCGACCATAAGCAGAAATGGGAGCGCGACACGCGCATCCTCCGCGCCGCAGCCGAGCGCGAGCCAGAGAACCCGAAGTATCGCGCCTACCTCGCACTTGTGGCAGCCCAACGCGGGGAGTTGGACGAGGCGATCTCGCTGCTCCACGGCCCACTTCTCGAGCTCGACTCGTGCGACTTCGTGCCAGATTACGTCGCGCTGTGCGCGGTGGGAGTGCTCTCCTGCCTGCTGGCAGCCGGTCGCGCAGGAGAAGCGCGCGAGCTGGGCGAGCTCGCTGCCCCGCACAGCATCAGCCCGGATCTCTGGTGCCGGGTCGCTGCCGCGCGCGACGCGTGCGATGACGCGGAGGGAGCGTGGTACGCCTACGAACGGGCTATCGAGGTCGGCAAGATCCCGGGGATACGCGATTCGCTCTCCAGCGAGGGCCTCATCCCGCATCGCGAGCTGGCCCTGCTGGCTGTTCGCCGGGGCGCCTTCGTGACGGCCCTGGAGCATGCCCGCCAGGCGCAGCAGGCTGGTGAGCCGTCGCCGGTGGTGCCGCTCCTCGCGGCCGCCTGCGCCATGCGCGTCGGGCGGCCGGATGCAGCCGAGCCGCCTGTCCGCGACCAGCCGTTCGGCCTGCTCTGCGAGCGCCTGCGACGGGCCGGAGCGGCCGAGCTCGCAGAGCTGCTCGCCCCCGGCGCGCCGGACGACGTGTATCTTGCCGGCCGCCGCGCCCTCACGTTGAACGACTCTCCACAGCTCCTCGAAGCTGCCGCCTCGCTCCTCGACCTTCCCGTGTCCCCGCCCGAGGCCCTGTTTCTCGCCGCCGACTTGCTGGACGCCGCCGGCCTTCCAGACGAAGCGCGCACTGTCCGCGCCGCGGGCACACGGTTCGCGCGCGCGAGCGAGTGCGACCAGGTCCAGGCGCGCGCTTCGTAGTCGTCGTCGTCGCCGGCGGCCGCCCGGATCGCGTGACATCCCTCCGGGGCACGCGGATCGTGGTTCGGCACGGCGCCGATGGTGGTCGCAAGCTCGACGGCTGCCAGCAGAGAACGCCAGGGGGCGCCCCTCGAGGGGCGCCCCCTGGCGATCGGCTGGGGCCGAACGGCTATTGCAGCAGCTTGAGCGCAGCTTGCGGCGCCTGGTTCGCCTGGGCAAGCACGGCGGTGCCCGCCTGCTGCAGGATCTGGGCGGTGACCATGTTGCTGGTCTCCTGAGCGATGTCCGCGTCGCGGATGCGCGAGACGGACGCCTGCAGATTCTCCACCGCGACGCCCAGCGAATTGATCGTGTGTTCGAGGCGGTTCTGCACGGCGCCGAGGCCGGCGCGCGTGGTGGACACGGTGCCGATGGCGCTGTCGATGCTCGTGAGCATGGCGCTCGTGGTCAGCGTGGTGCTCGTGACGTCCACCGCCGTGGCGTCGACGGCGAGCCCCGCGGAGCTCATCGTGGTCGCCACGCTGACGGAGATGTAGTCACTGGTTGTTCCGTTGGCGCCGACCAAGAGTTGGCCTGCCAGGGTCCCGTCCAGCAGCTTGGTGCCGTTGTAGTTCGTCGTGCTGGCGATCCGGTCAAGCTCGGCCTGGAGCTGGGTGATCTCCTGCTGGATTTGCGACTTGTCAGAGCTCGAAACGGTCGCCGTACCCGCCTGAACGACCAGCTCGCGTACGCGCTGCAGGATGGCGTGGCTCTCGTTCAGCGCACCTTCGGCCGTCTGCACCATGCTGATGCCATCCTGCGCGTTGCGCGTGGCCTGCGATAGGCCGTTGACCTGACTGGTCAGCTTCTCGCTGATGGCCAGGCCGGCCGCGTCGTCGGCGGCGCGGTTGATGCGCAGGCCGCTGGAGAGTCGCTCCAGCGCCCTCGCCATCTTCTGGGCGGTGATGCCCAAGTTACGCTGCGCGTCCAGCGCCATGATGTTCGTGTTGATGTAGAGTGCCATTGTCGGTTTCGGACCTCCTATCCGTCCTTCGTGCTATGCACGCCGGCCGCCTTCCATGGCGCCCGGATTGTGCGCTTCCGGGAATCCTGGGCCCCGTTCCCGGCCGGGTCGACCCCCGCCCACTGCCCTCCGCCTGCCGAGGGCCCGACCTCCTCTCGCCTCGCTCCAGGTGTTCCGGCGTGAGGATCGACAGGAATCGGGAGGGCTTAAGGGGCCAGGTCGCGAAGATGGAGGCGAGAGCGGGTCAGGAGGAACGCGGGGTATCGCCGTCGGCGATTGGGCCGGGCGCCGCGCCATCGGCCGGCGTCCGCAGCAGGCCGCGCAGCTCGGTCAGGCGCGCGTGCGCGCCGGCGGCCGCGGTGCGGTTCTCTTCCGCAAGCTCGCTCACCAGCTCCTCGCGCAGGACGATCACGTCCGGCGGCGCGCTGATGCCGAGCTTGACGCGGTCCCCATCCACGCCCAGCACGGTGACGACGATGTTCCCCTGGATCACGACGGCCTGCTCGGTCTTGCGGGAGAGGATCAGCACCCGACCCTCCCTACCGCGACCCAGTCAGCGGATGGCGCAGGGAGTAGCGGCGGTCGTCGAGCACGAGCTGGCGCCCGCGCCCGCTGTCGCGAGCGATCACCAACGGCGCGAGGAGGTTCGCTGTCACACCGGGCGGCTCGCGGCGGACGGTCAGCGTCACCAACACGAGCGCGTCCTCGGGGTGTTCGACCCCGAGCTCACGCGCGTCTCCGTCCGCCAGGGAGACCTCGTAGTGGGGGCAGATGAGGAACGGCTCTGCCAGCAGGAAGCGCACGCTCGGGTCGCCGACCGCGCGCATCACGTAGAGCGCGGAGCCACGGTCCTGCCGCAGCCGGAAGTCACGCCGCTCTTCGAGGCCGATCAGCGGCGCGACGAAGCGCACGCGCGTGGGCACGGTCTGCGGCCGGTTCGTTGGAGCGATCGTGGTGGGTGCCATGGCCATCCCGTCCTTCTGCCTCATCGTAGGAAATCCAGCAGGCTCGACTGGCTCGCGCGGGCCGCGACCCGCAGCGCCGCCTCGTACACCGCCTGCTGGGAAGTCAGCTTGACCACCGCGTCGGCGATGTCGAGGTCCTCCGTCTGCGCATCGAGCTGCTGCAGGTACGCCTGCGACTGGCCGATCTCCGACTGCAGCGCCTGCACGCGGTTCATCCGCGCCCCGACGTCGCCGCGCACCTGCAGCGTGGTATCGAGCGCCGTCTGAAGTGAGGAGACGTCGCTGCCCACGGCCACGTGGTCGCCGGCCGCGAGGTCGTTGCGCAGCTTGATCAGCACGCTCAGCGCGGGACCGCAAGCGGCGTTGCCGTCGACGTTCGTGGGGAACGGGGCGCCGGCGCCGATGTCGACCGCCGTCTGCGAGCTGTTCCCGACGAAGGTGTAGGCGGTGGGCGGGGCGCCGCTCAGGGCGAACGGCGAGGTGAGCGTCTTGGTGCCGGCGAAGATGTACTGTCCAGCGAAATTCGTGTTGCCGAGCGTGACGGCGCCGTTCAGGAGCTGGCCGACCTCGGCGGCAAGGTCCTGCATCTCGGCCGGCCCGACGGTCACCGTGCCGCCTTGCACGGCGAGCTCGTGCGCGCGCTGCAGCAGGTCGCCAAGCTGCCCGAGCGCCGTATCGGTGGCGCCCAGGCGCACCCGTGCGGCGTCAAGCCCGCGCTCATACTGCGCGTTGAGGGCGAGCTGCGAGCGGTAGCGGAGCGCCGTGACGGTGTCCGCCGGATCGTCCGACGGTCGCCGGATACGCTTGCCGCCCGAGAGCTGCTGCTGCAGGTCGGACAGCCGCTCCAGGTTCGCCTGGAGGTTCGCGTTGACGCGGTCGAGCATGACTCGGTCGGTGATGCGCATCGTCCTGCCTCTAGCCGAGCACGCCAGTGCGGTTGATCAGGGTGTCGAGCATGCCGTCGACCACTGTCACCACCCGGGCGGACGCCTCGTATGCGCGCTGGAAGCGGATCAGGTTGGTCGACTCCTCGTCGAGCGACACGCCGGAGCCGCCCTGGCGCTGCTGTTCGATCCCCTGCAGCACGAGCTGCTGGTTCTGTGACTGGGCCTGGGCCTTCTGGGCCCCCACGCCCAGGGTCGCGACGAGCGTGCGGTAGAAATCCTCGAGCGTCGCCGTGCCCCCTGACATCAGCGGCTGCGACTGTAGGCCGACGATCGCCGATGCGTTGTCCGAGTTGCCCGGCTCGTTCGGCTGAGACGAGAGCGCCAGCTTCTCCGGGCTCTGCAGCAAGGTCCCGCTGACCCCGATGGTCAGCGCCGAATTCCCGACGAAGAAGTCCAACCCCGTGCTGTTGTCCAGCCCGTAGCCGGCCTGGTGCGCCGCGTTCACCGAGGTGATCAACTGCTGCGCCAGCGCGTCGAGCGCCTGCTGCTGCTGCGGCACCACTTGGTCCCGCGCCGCCAGAAGCGCCCCCAGCTCGCCGCCGCCGACGGTCACCGGTTGTTGCGACTGGTCGTCGTACACAACCTTCTGGAGGCCGCTGTTCGCACCGTCCGGCACCGTGGTCAGCTTGATCACCGCGGCACCGTCGACGATGGCGCGGTCCTGCGTGTAGATGGTCAGGCTGCCCTTCGCGTCCTCGGTGGTATGGAGCGGGACCAGCCCGGAGAGCTGGTCCACCAGCAGGTCGCGCCGGTCGCGCAGGTCGCTGGCGTTGCCGTTCTGCAGCTCGGTGGCGACGATCTGCTGGTTGAGGTCGGCGACCTGCGACGTGATCGTGTTGATCTGCTGGACCTTCAGGCTCACCTGCTGGTCGAGCTCCTTGCGCAGATCGACGAGCTGCTGCGCCACCCGGTTGACCTCGGACGTCATGTTCGCGGCGTTCTGCACCACCGACGCACGCGCCGCCACCGACTCCGGCTGCGACGCCACGTCCCGGAACGAGCTGAAGAACTGAGCGATCTGGGCGTTGAGCCCGCCGTCGGTCGGCTCGTTGAAGACCACCTGCAGCTTGTCGAACGCGTCCACCATGCGCTGGTACATGCTCGACTGGGAGTTCGCGTCCCGGTACTGGAAGTCGAGGAACGCGTCGCGCAGCCGGCGAATATCACTGGCGTCCACACCCAGCCCCGGGCGCGGGACGCCGAACGCGTTGGAGAGCCCCCAGCCCTGCACCGCGGGGATCGCCTGAAAATCGACCACCTGGCGGGTGAAGCCGTCGGTGTTGGCGTTGGCGATGTTGTGCGAGACGACGTCCGTGGCGGTCTGCGCCGCGCGCAGGCCGGTCAGCGCCGTGTCGAGACCCACGCTCAGTGCCATGCCGCGGACCCTCCTGTCGTCCCAGCCGGGTCAGACCCGGACGTTCACCTTGCGCGAGCGTTGCGGCGCCCGCTGCTGCCCGTAGGTCCCGGCGCCCTCGCGCGCCGAGAGGATGCTCGACCAGCGTTCGATGACGTTGAGCTGGCCGCTGGCCAGCGCCTCGTTCTGCCGGTTCAGCTCGTGCATGCGCAGCGCGGCCTCGCGTAGCCGCTCGCGCAGCCGCTCCGCACGCTCGCGCTCTCGCCCCTCGAAAAGCGGCATGAGCTGGCTCAGCCGCGACGCCCCTTCGCCGCCACCACCTCCGACGGCCTGGGCGCGCGTCGTCTCGAGCCGTTCCACGCGCGCCACCAGCCCCTGCTGCTCCATCACGGACGCGTGCATCGCGTCCAGGTCGCCGGCGATGAGCGCACGCTGCATCCGTCCCATCGCCTCGATCAGACGCGTGCAGACCCGCAGCTCCTCGGCGAGCACCTCGAGCAAGGTCGCGCGGTCGACGTCAGGCACCGGTCCGCTCCAGCATCTTCAAGGCGATGCGCTCCGGGTCAACGCGGAACGTGCCATCCTGGATCGCCCGGCGCAGGGCTGCCACGTGTTCCACGCGGATCTCCGGCGCCGCCCGCATGGCGGTCAGCGCGGCGTAGGCGACCTGCGCGTCGCCGGATACCACCACGCGGTCGACGTGCTGGCCCGCTCGCGCGGGCTGGCCGCTGTTCGCCTGGCCCGCCCGGGCCCCGGGCGCACGCGACGCCCCGTACGCCCGCCCGGCGAGCTGCGCCGCGCTGGCGGTCACTCCGTTCACGTCAGCCATCCGTCAGCCTCCTCACGCCTGGAACTGGTTCAGCGCCTTGAGCATCTCGTCGGCCGTGCTGAACGACTCCAGGTTGAGCTGATACGCGCGCTGCGCCTGCAACATCGCGGTCATCTGTTCCACCAGGTCCGTGTTCGAGCCCTCGAGCGCACCGCTCACAATGCGTCCGCCCGGGCCGCCGTCGAGCGTCGCCTCCTGCGCGTCGCCCGAGGCGGCAGTGGGGACCAAGCGGTTGTCGCCCGTCGCGAGCAGGCCGCCGGGGTTCGCAAAGCGGAACAGCTTCACCGTGCCCGCGACCTGGATGGCGCCGTTCTCGTCCTGATAGACGACTTGACCCTTCGCATCGACCGCCAGCTCGGCAGGGGGCGGCAACGGCACCTTTACCGGCGGGTCCAGCGGCATTCCGTCCCCGTCCACCAACGCACCGTTGGCGGCGATGTGGAACCGCCCCTCGCGCGTGTACCGCACCGCGCCATCCGGGCCTTTCACGGCGAAGAACCCGCCACCGTCGATGTAGAGGTCGAACGGCTGACCGGTCTGCTCGGGAGGGCCGGGCGTGAAGATCCGGTCGACGCCCAACAGCGTCACACCGCTCGCGGTGGGCTTGTTGTCGGCCGCGACCCCGCCCTCGGGCGCCACGTCTGCCAGGTGCGGCTCCTGCACGTGGAAGCCGGCGGTATTCACGTTGGCGATGTTGTTGGCCACGATGTCGAGCGACGCCGAGTAGGCCAGCATCCCGCTGCGCGCCGCATCCATCCCGTTCACGCCCATCGTGCCTTACCTCACACCGCGCCGACCTGCGTGGCCGCCGTGCTCAGCGTCTGGTCCTGCATCTGGAGGAGACGCTGGCTGGCCTCGTAGGCGCGCAGGACCTCCATCATGGCGGTCATGGTGCGCACGAGGTTCACGTTCGAGCCCTCCAGCGCGCCCTGCACGACCTTCGCCGTCGCCGGCGCGCCGGGCTCCCCAGCGCGAAACTCGGAGCTGCCCACGCGTTGCAGGCTCCCCGCGGGAAGCGCCTCGATACGCAGCCGGTCCATGGTCTTGCCGGCCGCGTCGGTGACCGTGCCGTCGGCCGCCACGCCGATCTCACCGCCCTGCACGGTCAGCGGGCCGTTCGTCCCCAGCGCGAGCGAGCCGTCGCCCGCCACCAGGTGTCCGAGCGCGTCGAGCGAGAAGCGGCCGTCACGGGTGTAGCGCACCGAGCCGTCCGCGGCCTGCAGGGCGAAGAAGCCATCGCCGTCCAGCGCGAGGTCAAGCGAGCGGCCGGTCTGCCGCAGCGGGCCCTGGCTGAGGTCGATGGAGGTCACGTCCTGCACCGCGCCGGTACCGACGGTTGGGGTGTTCGCCGTGAGCCCGCCGAATCCGCCTACCTGGTAGACGAGCTGCCGCAGGAACTCGCCCTCGGCTGCCCGGCTGGCGCGGAAACCGTTGGTCCCCACATTCGCGACGTCGGCCGCCAGCAGATCCTGTGCCTGCTGCAGCGCCTCGAGGCTCGACGCCGCGCTGTACACCCCCTTGATCATCGCCTGGCTCCCTTCCGGCCCGTGCGGCCGACCAGTACCACTACCGCGATCCCGCCGAGCACCGTGCCCCAGAGCACGGCGAGGCGGATGATGTCGCCGCGACCAGGGACCGGGCCGCCCGTTTGCGGCAGTGTGGCGGGCATCGTGTCGCCGGGGCGACTTCCCGTTGCGGGGCTCGGCGCCTGGACGAGCTGGAAGTAGCCCCCGATGCTCCGGCGATCCGACGGCGCCGGGTCCGGGTCGGGATTCGGCTCGACCGTGAGGATCACCAGGTCCCAGTCGTAGCGGTTGTCCAGCCCGTGCAGCGTGCCCGCGTAGTCCACCGTGCCGTCGGCGTTGGCGTTGAACTTGCCGGCGCTGAGGCTGACGTTCTTGCTGCTGCGCACCAGCCACAGCTCGTAGCGCGAGCCGTGGAGCTGCGGCAGCCCCCGGGCGCGTACGCGCACCGATGCCTCCGCGTACGAGACCTCCGCCTCGCCGGCGGCGTCCTGCGGGCCGTAGTTGGACAAGCCCGGCAGCCAGGCAAGCTGCACCTTCTGCGGCACACCGTTCGCGCGCGCGCCGGCGAGGGGGACGAGCGCCGCGACGACGGCGACGGCCAGGAGGACCGCGAGCCTACGCATGCCGCAGGTCCTGGTCCCGCTGCCCGCGCATCCGCAGCAATCGCACCTCCTCGAGGCTCAGCCCGAGGCGTCGCGCCACGTCACGCTCGTCGCCGTCAGCGGGCACGGATGGCGGCGCCGCGAGCGTTCCGCCCGGCAGCATCGCCTGCAGCACGCTCCGCTGGCGGGCCAGCTCGCGGCTGGCACGGTCCGCGGTTCCGCGCAGCTCGGCCAGCAGATCCTCGACGCTCGACCGAATCGCGTCGTCCATCGCGTGCTCGGCTTGGATGCGCTGGCGCCGCTCGGAGAGGAACAGGTAGCCGACGCCGCCGAGCGTGACCACCGAGGACAGGACCAGCACCAGATCGATGACCATCACGCCACCCTCCGTGCTCCCAGCGCGTGGCGGCTCTCCAACGCCAGCGACACGCGCAGCCGGTGCAGCGCGCGAGCATGGAGCTGGCAGACACGCACCTCGCTCACGCCCAGCACCTCACCGATCTCGCGCATGGTCAGCTCCTCCTGGTAGTAGAGCGCCACGATCAGTTGTTCGCGGTCGGGCAGCTCGCTCACCGCGTTGGAGAGGCGCGCGAGCAGCTCCTTGCGCTCCACCTGCGCCAACACGTCCTCGTTCCCCGCGATGCTGAGACCGTAGGCGCCGTCCCCTTCCGGGCCGGGGCGGTCGACGAGCGAGTCGAGCGAGACCGTCACCCAGGAGGCTTCCTGCATCAGCAGCACCACCTGCTGCTCGGTGATACCCAGCTCCGCCGCCAGCTCCGCGTCGGTGGGATGGTGACCGAGCCGGTCGTGGAGTCGTACGGCAGCGTCTTGCAGCAGGCGCGCCTTCTGCCGCACAGAACGCGGCAGCCGGTCCGTCGAGCGCAACGCGTCGAGGATGGCGCCGCGGACGCGCAATATGGCGAAGTTCTCGAACTTGACGCCGCGGTCCGCCTGGTAGCGGTCGAGCGCCTGTAGCAGGCCGAGGGTGCCGAAGGAGAGCACGTCCTCGTGGTCCATGACCGCGGGGAGCGAGATCGCCAGGCGCCCGATCACGTACTTGACCAGTGGCGCGTACTGGAGCACCAGCGTCTCGCGGGCGGCCGGGTCACGGCCACGCAACCAGCGGTCCCAGGCCTCTTGCACGGCGGGCTCCATCGGCTAGCGCCCCTCTCCTCGCGTGTCGTGCGGGGCGCCGGCGGCGAGGCTCTCACCCCGCCGGTCGTGCGCGAGACGCGACAGCGGGTCCGGCTCTTCGAAGGGGTCGGACATTGGGGCGCGGAATCCGGCAAGCGCCACGCGCTCGGCCAGCCACCCGAGCGACGCGAGCACGATCAGCGCGACCAATCCGTGAAGCACCGCCTGGTCCAGCGGCCCGCGGCGGAGCGCGGCGAGCCCGATCGTGGCCACGAATAGCGCGAGCCCACCGAGCAGACCGACAACGAAAAAGGACCCGAACTGGGACATCGTGACTTCATGCTCCCCCGGGCGCCTCTGACCATCACATTCGGTGAAACCCTGATTCGCCTCGGCCGGGCCTACTCATCGCCCTCGCGGCCGTGTTCCGCGTCTGCGCCCGGCTTGCAGCAGGCCCGAGCCGCCCGCTCGCAGACGGTCCCGGGTGCGCGAGAACGGCACCGTCGCCACTTCGACCCTCCGGTCAGGCGGCCCTTCCGCGGAAGGGCCGCCCGGCGCCGCTGAGGGCGTCGAACAGCGCCGCCGCGTCCCACGGCGCGAGCGGCTGGAGCGCGCTCGCCGAGGTGGAGATCCCGGCCACCGGGCGCCCCACGCCCAGCGCCACGCCGAGCACCCCCGCCCCGCCCACCAGGTCCGCCTGTGTCACCACGACGGCGTCCGGGGCGAGGTGTCGCAGCGCGCGCTCCGCCCAGGCGCCGAACGCGCTGGGCGACCAGCACGCCGGCGCCACCAGCACCGCCCGTGCGGCCGCCTGCCCGACAGCCGCGGCCAGCGTCTCGCCGGGCAGCGACGGCAGCTCGACCACGGCGCGTCGGTCCTCTCTGACCGCTTGGCGCACCTCGTCCGCGCCGTACGCCAGCACCAGTGGCACGCCGAGCGCGGTTGCGTACGCGCGGGCGGCGTGCGTGGCCGCGGCGCGCTCGGTGTCGGCGCAGACGTACGTCGCGCCGGGCCGCTGCGAAAGCAGACGGGCGACCACCGTCGTGCTGCCGGCGCCAGGTGGTCCGATGACGGCCAGCGGCCCCTCCGCCGGCAGCCGCCACGCCGGCACGCGCGCGCTCGTCTCTTCCACCAACGCCCGTTCCACGGCGCGACGGTCGATCCGCCGCCCTACCGCGATGCGCTCGAGCGCGGCGACGAGCAGATGCTCGGCCACGGTCTCGTCCACGCCGTGCTCCACCAGCAAGTCGTAGAGCTGCTGCGCTGCCGCCGGCGCCTCATCGGCCATCGGCGAGCCCGCGGCGCGAACCGCGGGCAGGCCCGTGCCGTCCAGGAGCAGCCCTTCCCCATCGCTCGCAGTCAGCGCCTGCAGCACGCGCGCGTCAGAATCGGCGCCGGCGACGACCTCGACGCCGCCGTCCAGGCCATCGGCGTCCGTTGGGCCGAGCTCGCGCGTGGACAGGATGAGCGCATCAGGGCCAAGCTCACGGTTCACCATCGCCAGGGCTTCGGACGCCGTCGCGCCACGGTAGCGCTTAAGCCGCATCACTGAGCATCACCTCCACCATCCCTACCGAACGCACCTCAACCTCCGGTGGGACCTCGTTGTACGACAGCACCACGACGTTCGGCAGCGTCCGCTCGGAAAGCCGGCGGAACGACCGGCGCACGCGCGACGAGCAGAGCAGCACGGGCTGCAACCCCTGACCGGCCATCGACTCGGCGCGGCGGGCGACGGCGGACATGACCGCGGTCGCCTCGGCTGGATCCATGACCACCGCCACGCCCTGGTCGGTCGCCTGGAGGTGCTCCGCGATGCGCTGCTCGACCCGCGGGCTGAGTGTCATCACCGTGAGCGCCTTATCGGCGCCGGCGTACGGCTGCACGATCAACCGACTGAGTGCCTGACGGGCGTACTCCGTCAGCAGGTCCGGGTCGCGCGTCGTGCGGGCGTGACTGGCGAGCGTCTCGCAGATCGTGAGCAGGTCGCGCACGGACACGCGCTCCTGCAGGAGGCTCTGCAACACGTGCTGGACCTCGCCCAGCGTGAGCAGGCCGGGCACCAGCTCCTCGACCACCGCGGGATAGTCCGCCTTGAGGTTGTTGAGCAGCGTCTGCACGTCCTGGCGCGAGAGGATCTCGTGCGCATGGCGCCTGACCAGCTCCGTCAGGTGCGTCGCCACCACGCTCGTCGGATCGACGACGGTGTAGCCGAGGATTTCGGCACGGTCCCGCTGATCCGCCGCGATCCAGACGGCCGGCAGACCGAAGGCGGGCTCGGTTGTCGGCAGGCCGTCGAGCGAGCCGTCGGCGGCGCCGGCGTTCATCGCCAGGTAGTGGTGGAGTAGCAGGTCTCCCCGGCCGATCTCGACGCCGCGCAGGCGCACGACATAGGTATTCGGGCCGAGCTGCAGGTTGTCGCGGATGCGTACGGTGGGAACGACCACACCCAGCTCGAGCGCGATCTGGCGGCGGATCATCGAGACGCGCTGGAGCAGCGTGCCACCGGCGGACTCGTCCACCAGGGGCACCAGCCCGGCGCCGATCTCCAGCTCGAGCGGGTCAAGTTGAAGCAGGTTGACCACACTCTCCACGGCCGTCGGTGGCGGGGCGGGCTCGATCGCGCTCGCCGCGGTCAGTGCAAGCTGTTGCGCGTGGTGCTGGCGCACGAAGTACGCTGTCACGCCGACCACCGCCGCGATCGCCAGGAACGGCAGCTTGGGCAATCCCGGCACGGCTGCCATGCCCACCAGCAGCGCGGCGACGATCGTCAGCGCCCGCGGGTTGCCGAAGAGCTGGCGCGTGACGTCGGTGCCCAGGTCGCCCTGGGTCGCCGAGCGGGTAACGATGATGCCGGTCGCGGTCGAGATGAGCAGCGCCGGAATCTGCGACACGAGGCCCTCGCCCACCGTGAGCAAGGAGTAGGTGCCGAGCGCATCCTGGATGGAGAGCCCCTTCTGCATGACGCCGATGGCGATGCCGCCGAAGATGTTGACCGCGACGATGATCAGGGCGGCGATCGCGTCACCCTTCACGAACTTCGAGGCGCCATCCATCGCGCCGTAGAAGTCCGCCTCGAGCTCGATGAGCTGCCGCCGGTGCCGCGCCTCCGGCTCCTTGATCAGCCCGGCGTTCAGGTCGGCGTCGATGGACATCTGCTTGCCGGGCATCGCGTCCAACGTGAAGCGGGCGGCCACCTCGGCCACACGGCCGGCGCCATTGGTGATCACCACGAACTGAATGATCATCAGGATCGTGAACACCACCAGGCCGACCACCAAGCTGCCGCCGATGACGAAGTGTCCGAACGCCTGGATCACGTTGCCGGCGTGCGCGTGCAGCAGGATCAGCCGCGTGGTCGAGACGTTGAGCGCCAGTCGGAACAGCGTCAGCACGAGTAGCAGGCTCGGGAAGACGGAGAAGTCCAGCGGGTCGTGCGCGTAGAGCGAGACCAGCAGGACGGTCGTCGCGGTGGCGATGTTGAGCGTGATGAGGACGTCGAGCAGTTGCGGCGGCAGCGGCACGACCATCATCACCACGACGAGCATGACGACCAGCGCGAGCGCCGCGTCGCTCTGGCGGAGCAGCCGCGCGAGCCCGGTGGGGGCGCCTGCCGGTGCGGTGTGGGCGGTCATCGGGCCTCCCGGGCGTCTGCCCGTTCGAGTTCACGCTATCGAAACCGGGGGCAAGAACCGCATACGGACGATCCCGGATAGGAACGCCCTGCCCCACCGAGCTTCAGGCGACCGTCGGCACGCGCCCCCGCAGGCGGTAGACCCAGGCGAGGACCTCCGCCGCCGCTACGTACAGCTCGGGGGGTACTTCGCCGCCGACCTTCACCGCCTTGTGCAGCGCGCGCGCCAGGCCAACGTTCTGCACGACCGGCACGCGGTGGGCCTCCGCGACCTCGCGGATGCGCTGGGCGATGTAGCCTTCACCCTTGGCCACCACCCGCGGCGCGCGCATGGAGAGCGGGTCGTACTTCAGCGCCACGGCCACGTGCGTCGGATTCGTCACGACGACGTCGGCCTTCGGAACCGCCTGCATCATCCGTTGCAGGAGTGCATAGCGTTGGCGGCGAATGCGCTGCTTCACCAGCGGGTCGCCCTCGGTCTGCCGCAGCTCCTGCTTCACCTCCGCCTTCGTCATGCGGATGGACTGCAGGAAGCGGCGGCGTGTCCAGGCGTAGTCGGCCAGCCCGATGACCAGAAACGCCAGCCCGGCCTTGAGCGCCACGTCCTGCGCCAGTCCCACCATCTGACTGGCGCCGTCCCTCAGCGGCAGCCCGCCCAGCAGCGCGAGCTGGTCGCGCCGCTGCTGGATGGTCAGCCATACCACGAGCCCGACCACGGAGATGTTCAGCGAAGAGCGCAAGAGCCGCACCGCCCCGTCGGCGGAGAGCAGGCGCTTCGCGCCGTTCACCGGGTTGACGCGCTCGAGCTTCGGCTGCAGCGGGTGCAGGCTGAATACGAGCCCTCCCTGCGCGGCGTTCACCGCCAGCGCGGCCAGCACGACCACCGCGAACAGCGGCAGCAGCAGCGAAAGCGCGGCGGTCAGCACATTGGCGCCGCCCAGCACACCCGTCGCCGTGACCCGGCGGTCGGCCGCGTGAGCGAGACCGCTGATCATGATGGTGGCCAGCCCGCGCGCCAACGGACCCGCGACCAGCCGCAGGGCGACGACCGACGCCAGCAGGACGGTCGCCGTGCTCAGCTCGCGACTGCGGCCGACGCGGCCCTCCTTGCGGACGTCGCCACGCCGCTTGGGAGTGGGGGCCTCCGTGCGCTCCGCGGCCATCGCCTACGTCCTGAGCGCGCGCAGCATGTCGCCGCCCAGCCCCGCCAGCAGGCCGTGCAGCAGGGCGACGGTCGCGGGCAGACTCACGGCCAGCAGCAGCAGACCCACGATCAGCTTGACCGGGAAGCCAACGACCAGGATGTTCACCTGCGGCGCGGCGCGCGCCACGATCCCCATCCCCACGTCCGTCAGCAGCAGCGCGGCGACCACCGGCAGCGCGATGCGTAGCCCCGCGTCGAACGCGGACTGCACGAGCGCCACCAGCGTCCCGCCGCCGACCTTGGTGATGTCGAACGAGTCCAGCGGGACGGCCTGGAACGTATGCTGCAGCGCCAGCACGACCTGATGGTGGCCGTTCATGGAAAAGAAGACGAGCGTCGCCAGCAGCACGTAGAACTGCTCGAGGACCGGGCCCTGCGCGCCCGAGATCGGGTCAATCACCGCGCCGATGCCGAACCCGAGCTGGACGCCGACCACGGCAGCGGCCACCTGCGCCATCGCAAACACGAGCGAGACGGCGAACCCGATGAGCAGCCCGACCAGCAGCTCGCGCGCCACACCGATGACGAGCGGACCCAGGCCGTCGCCGAGGCCGCCAGCCGAGAGGCGCGGCGCCTGTAGACTCACGAACAGCAGGCTCAGCACGATCGCCAGGCCGGCCTTGACCTGTGTGGGCACGCCGCGCCCCCCCAGGCCGGGCGTCAGCATCACCACGGCGCCGACGCGCGCCAGCACCAGCAGGAAGGTTTCCACCCACAGCGGCGACACGTCGAGCACGGCGCGCTCAGCGGACCATCGACGGCAGATCGATCAAGAGGCGCTGCGAGTAGCTCAGCAGCACGTTCAGCATCCAGGGCCCGAAGATCATCAGGGTCACGAACACGGCCAGGATCTTCGGCACGAACGCCAACGACGCCTCGTTGATCTGGGTGACCGCCTGGAAGAGCGACACGACGACGCCCACCACCAGCGAGACGACCAGCACGGGCGCGGCCACCAGCACCGTGGTCATCAGCGCGTCGCGCGCCAGCCCCATCACGAAACCCTCGTTCATCGCGGCGCCCTCACGTCCCGAAGCTCTTTACCAGCGAACCGATCACCAGGTACCAGCCGTCCACAAGCACGAAGAGCAGGATCTTGAACGGCAGCGAGACGACCATCGGCGGGAGCATCATCATGCCCATCGAGAGCAGCGCGGAGCTGACGACGATGTCGATGATGAGGAACGGCACAAAGATGATGAACCCCATCTCGAAGGCGGTCTTCAGCTCGCTGAGGATGAACGCCGGAATGATGACGTAGGTCGGTACGTCGTCGATCGTCCTCGGCTTCTCCGTGCTCGCCATCTTTACGAACAGCGCGAGGTCCTGCTCGCGCGTCTGCCGAAGCATGAACGCGCGCACGGGCTTCTGGCCGATGTCCAGCGCCTGCGACTGGCTCAGCTTGCCGTCGAGATAGGGCTGCAGCGCCGTGCTGTTGATCGTCTTCAATTGCGGCGCCATGACGAACACCGTAAGGAAGAGCGCCAGGCCGAGCAGCACCTGGTTCGGCGGCAGGCTGGGGATGCCCAGCGCGTTGCGCAGCAGCGACAGCACGACCACGATGCGCGTGAACGCCGTGACCATGATCAGGAACGCCGGCGCAAGCGCGATGACCGTCAGCACGACGATCAGGCCCACCGCGGCGCTCGACGAGCCGTTGCTGCCGCTACCACCGTCGATCGACACGGTCACCCGAGGCACACCGCCAGCGGTCGTCTGCTGCGTCGAGGAGCAGGCCGTGAGCAGCACCACGATCGGCACGATCACGAGCAGGAGGGGCGCGTGGCGCCGCAGACGGCGGAACAGCCTGCCCGCGTGGCCGCGCATCACGCGGACCTCCGCACGACGCGATCGCTGCGCGAGGCCGCCTCGCGCGCCAGCCGCTCCAGATAGCGCGCCAGCCCGGGCGGGTCGGCCTCCACCGCGCCCTTCGCAGGTTCCGCGTCGCGGTCGATGATCGATGCGGTGAACGGGACGTCCGCGCCGGCGCTGCGCGCGAGCTGCGTCTCCGCCAGCAGCCGCCCGAAACCGGGCTCGCGCCGCGGGCGCCCTCCACGGCGGCCACTCCAGGTGCCACGCATCGCCTTCATCAGGTTCGCCGGCACGCGCAGCGGCTGGTCCATCGGCTTCATCTCGGGCGGAGTGAGCAGGACCAGCGACTCGTCGTCAGCCACCTCGCCCAACAGCGTCATCTGTTGCTGCGTCACGCCCACCACGTAGGCGCGCTTCCCTGCCTGCACCACGACGACCGAGCGATTCGGCCCCAACGCCAGCGAGTCGAGCACTCGTAGCGAGCCCGAGCCACCGCCGGCGAAGCGCGCGCGGCGGCTGAGCCAACGCATACCAAGGATGCTCAACCAGATGAGCACACCGACCAGCGCCAGCTTGAGGATGAGGCCGACCGTGTCGCCGGTGCTGAACGTCGCGACGTGCGGCCCGCCACCCAGGTCGAGCCCCCCACCCGAGGACTGCGTGGCGTTCGGCGTCGCGGCCGGCGAAAGGCTCTCGGCCGGTGTCGGCGAGGCAGCGCCCGGGATACCCAAGGGCGAGCGTGCCTGCGGGGGCGCGCTGCCGGCGCACGACGACGGCACGATGAACAGCGCCAGGCCCAGCGCCCCGGCCACGACCAGCGCGGCCCACGCGCCGCGCGAGAGCCCGGGCCAGCGCGGGCTTCTCACGCCTGCGCCTCGGCCCGCGCTCTCGGCGTCACGATCTCGGTGATGCGCACGCCGAAGTTCTCATCCACCACCACGATCTCGCCGCGCGCGATCAGCCGGTCGTTGATCACGACGTCCGCGGGCTCACCGGCCAGCCGATCGAGCTCGATCACGGTTCCAGGGGCGATCGCCAGGATCTCCTGGACCTTCATCTGTCGCTGGCCCAGCTCGACGCGCACGGTGAGCGTGACGTCCAGCAGCAGGTCGACGCCGCGGCCCGCCTGCCCGTTCCCGCGCTCGCGAAGCTGCTGCAGCTCCACCGGTCGGACCGGCACCCCCTCCGGCGCCGCCGAATGCGGCATCTCAGCCGCCTCCTCCCGCGAAGCGCCGGGGGAGAACCGCCCGCCCGCCGGCTCCTCGGTCGTCTCGGCCACGGCGGGCGGGCGGCGCTTCGGCGGCAGTCGCGGGCTCAGTACTCGCAGAAAGGGGACCGACAGCAGCAGCAGCGCCGGCCAGCGCTGCTCCTCGGTCACCAGGCTGAACGAGACCAGCGCGCACTCCGCCTCATGCAGCGTGGGCGAAAGCGTGCTCAGCGCCGCGCCGCCGCGCTCGACCGTGCCGCCGGCCAGCTCCAGCGACGGGACTCCATCCGAGCCCGGGAACAAGGTGAGGTTGAGCCCGTCCAGCAAGCTCGCGGCGACCTCAGTCAGCGCCTCCAGGTGCTCCATCCGCTCCATCTGCTCGGTCACCTGCGATAGCGACGGCCGGCCCACCAGCGCCGCGGCCGCGTCGGCGGGCAGCACCACGGCGCCCGGCCGAGCGCCCTTGCCATCGAGCAGGTTGATCTCCAAGACGAGCAACGCCGCGTCGTCCGTGCCCGGCGGCACCGCGGCGGCCGCGGGGCCGGCGCTGACCCGACCCACCTCCACCTCGAAGCTCCGGCTGAGCAGCCCGCCACTCGCCTGTGGCAAGGCGGCGACCACTCGCTCCGCCGCCTCGTACAGCGGCTTCGGGTCCAAGCTCTCGAGCGGCCACTCGTTCATGACTGGTCCTCCTCGCCGTCCGCGGCGATCATGGCGTCCGTCTTCTCCTCGATGACGGTGGTGACCTCGACCGCCAGACGGCGGCGCGAGAGGCCCATGCGGCCCTCGAACTTGGGCTGACCCATAACGACGAGGCGCACCGCGCCGTGCTCGCACGTCTGCAGCGGGATCACGTCGCCCGCTTGCAGGCCGATGACGTCGCTGACGCTGAGGCGCGCCTCGCCCAGCACTCCCACCACGGGCACCGGCACCTGCATCAGACGCGCGGCCAGCAGCTCACGGGCCTGCTCCACGCGCCGCTGGCGCCGCGAAGCGGGCAGCCAGACCTGCGTGCTCAAGCGGGGCAGGACGGCCTCCAGCATCACCGCCGGGATCGCCACCGAGAACGCCCCGACGTGCTGGCCGAGCTGCGCCTCCAGCAGCGCCACGACGACGACGTCGGACGGGCCGGCCACCTGCGCCAGGTGCGGCGCCAGCGCGATCGATTCCAGCGCCGGCGTGACCGTGCCCAGGTTGGCCCAGGCGTCCCTGAGCGCGTCCAGGAAGCCGACGCTGACCGAGCGCAACAGGGCGATCTCGATCTCGGTCGGCTCGTGCGGCCGGTCCAGCGCCTGACCGCGGCCGCCGAGCAGCCGGTCGATCATCGCGATCGCCAGGTCGTTCGGGAGCTGCAGGAGGAGGTTCCCCTCGAGCGGCTGCATGGAGATGACGTTGAGGAACGTCTCCTGCGGCAGCAGCTCGACGTACTCCTCGTACAGGCTCTGCTCGATGGAGGTCACCTTCACGCTGATGGGGATGCGCAGCCGCCCGGAGAGCTGCGTCCCGACCAGACGCGCGAACGTTTGAATGAGGCTGAGGAGCGCGCGGATGTGCTCGCGGCTGAACTTGTCTGGCTTGCGGAAGTCATACGGGCGCGCCTGCGTGCCGCTGACCGCGTGCCGGGATGGGCTCGTCGGCGCCTGGCCGCCTTCCTGCAGGTTGGCGAGCAGCGCCTCGATCTCCGACTGGCTGAGCGCCTGCTCTTTGGCTGACATCTCGCCCCCTATTGCGTCAGGAACCGCGTGAAGTAGACGCGTCTTAGCTTCGGCGTCCCCACCACGGCGGTGATCGCCTTGCCAAGGTCTGACTTGAGCTCCTCCATCCCCTGTGGCGTCGAGAGCTGCGCCACGGTGCGCGAAGAGACGACGCGCACCACCGCGTCGTCGATGGCTGGCAGCTTCGGCTGCATCGCCGCCTTGAACTCATCGTTCGCCTTGCTCAGCGCCGCGCCCGACAACTTGTAGAAGGAGGGCTTCTCCGCCTCGAACTCGAGCGCGATCTCGATGCGCAGGTAATGCGGGTCCGAGGGCGCGCTCAGCAGGTTGAGCACGCGCTCCGCGAGCACCAGCGTCGGCCCGGCGCCGGCCGCGGGTGTCGCCGAGGTCGCGGCGCCGACCTTCGCCTCCCCGCTACCCGTGAGCTTGGGGAGCACGAACAGGTACAGCACGGGCGCAAGGAGCGCGATGGCCACGACTGCGATGAGGACCGGCTTCTTCAAGGGCTCACTCCGTCTCGGTGGTCATCTCAGCGCCCCGCCGTCGGCGTCGAGGTCGCCACGCCGGCCGGCGGCGGGTAGAGGATCACGATGTCGGCGCGGCGGTTCAACGCGCGCCCCTCGGGTGTGTCGTTCGACGCCACGGGCCGCGTGTCGGCGAAGCCAGCGGCGTAGCCGCGCCGCGGGTCGATGTGGTCGCGGTCGACGATCCAGCGCAGGACGTTGGTGGCGCGCGCCGTGCTCAGCTCCCAGTTGCTCGGGAACTGCTCCGTGTGGATGGGGACGTTGTCCGTGTGCCCTTCGATCCGGAAGAAGTTCGGCATGCCGCGCAGTTGCGCCGCGACCTCGTCCAGCACGCCGGCCGCCTCCACTCGCAGATCCGCGCTTCCCGAGTCGAACAGCAGGTTGTTGGAGAGCGAGATGACGATCGTGTCCTGCCCCTGGCGCAGCCGCAGCGACTCGCTGATGCCCTCCTTGCGCGCCAACCCGGTCAGAGCGTCACTGATGCGTTTGAAGTCCGCGGCCTCGATCGCCGCGAGGTCGGGGAGGAGGCCGCTGCTGTTCGACAAGAGCGAGCTACTCGAGCCGCTGACGTCGACCGGCCCGGTGTTGAAGGCGCGGTGCAGCGACTCGGCCACGGCCTTGAACTGCTGCACGTCAACGCGCGACGTCGCGTACAGGACCACGAAGAACGCGAGCAGCAGCGTGATCAGGTCCGCATAGGTCAGCAGCCAGCGCTCGAGGTTCTCCTTCTTCGGTTCCGCCTTGCGCTTCATGCCGCCTGCCGCTCCTCGGCGTCTTCGACGCTGGCCGCTGCGGCCTGGGCGCTCGACGTCCGTGGCTTCCCGCGCAACCCCGGCGACAGGTAGCTTTCGAGCTTCTCCTGCACGATGCGCGGGTTCTCGCCGGCCTGAACGGAGAGGATCCCCTCCACGATCAGCCCGCGCACGTACTGCTCGTGCTTGCTCTTGTTCTTCAGCTTGTGGGCCAGTGGCAGCCATACGATGTTCGCGGTGAAGACGCCGTAGAAGGTCGCGATGAACGCGCTCGCGATGTGGACGCCCAGCGCGGAGGGGTCGGACAGGTTGCCGAGGACGTTGATCAGGCCGATCACCGTGCCGATGATGCCCATCGTCGGCGAGTAGCCACCCATCGCTTCGAGGATCCCGTAGCTGTGCTCGTGGCGCGCGGACAGGCTCTCGATATCGGCCTCCAGGATGGCGCGCAGCCGCTCGGGGTCGGTGCCATCGATCATCAGCAGCAGCCCCTTGCGCATGAACTCGTCACGTGAGGCCTGGGCGGAGTCCTCCAGCGACAGAAGACCGTCGCGACGTGCCTGCTCGGCCATGCGCACGAACTGGGTCACCATCTCATCCGGATCCTCGTGCGTGTCGCGAAAGGCCTTGGGGAGCGACTTCGTCAGTCCCATGACCTGCTTCATCGGAAAGGAGATGAACGCTGTGGCGAAGGTGCCACCGAAGACGATCAGCGCCGCCGGGATCGCGATCAGCGACGCCGGGGAGCCGCCCTCGAGAATCGTCGAGCCGAAGATGGCGACGAACCCGAGCGCGAGGCCGATGATCGTCGACGTGTCCACGCGGCGCAGTGCCCTCTCAGTCCTGCAACGGCAGCGTGCGCAACATCGCGCGCGCTACCGGGATGCCACCCACCTCGCGGCAGAATCGGGTGAACCGCCGCGCCAGCTCCTCGGGCGATTCGCGCACGAGGTAGCGCTGGCCGTTGGTCATGACCACGTGCGTATCGGGCGTCGCCTCGACCGCCTCGACGTGCAGGGCGTTGATGTAGAACTGGCTTCCGTCGAGACGAGTGACCAGGATCATGGCCGGCCTCCCGTTGCCACCGGATCCCACGCTAGCGGGGGCGTCCCGGCGACCCATATCCGTGCAACTCCCTAGGGCCGCCGCGTTCTCCCCCATTGCACCCAAACACGTCGCGGACACGCGACGGGCGGCCCCGATGGGCCGCCCGCTGGATGCCGTGCCCGGCTGCGTCGGCTCAGGCGCCACTGACCTTGCGAAAGGTCTTCTCTTCCTCCTCCGCCGGATCGACCGTGATCAGTCCCTTGCGGATCGCATAACGGATCAGGTCGGCGCGATTGCGCAGGCCGAGCTTGGTCGTGATGTGCTCCTTGTGGGCCTCGACGGTTTTCACACTGATGAACAGCCGCTCGGCGATGACCCGGTTCGCGCAGCCCTCGGCCACGAGCTGCAGCACCTCGCGCTCGCGCGGGGTCAGCGGGCCGTTATCGGTCTTGACCAAGGCGGCCTGACGGAAGTAATCGCGCGCCTCCTCGCGCCCGGTCAGGCAGGCGCTGAGATACGTGTTGTTGTTGTGCACCGTGCGAATGGCGAGCAAGAGCTCGTCCACCGACGAGGACTTGACCACATAGCCGGAGGCGCCCGCCTGCAGCGCCGCCAGGATGCGTTCGTCATCGGCGTAACCGGTCAGCATGATGACGCGTGTCCGCGGCAAGATGCGCGTGAGCTGGCGCGTGGCCTCGACGCCATTGAGGGACGGCATGATCGTGTCCATCAACACCACGTCGGGCCGCAGCCGCTCGGCGAGATCCACCGCCTCGCGGCCCGTGGACGCCTCCCCGACCACGACGATCTCCGGCTGTGAGCCCAGCAGCAGCCGGAGCGTCTCGCGGAGGACGGCATGGTCGTCGGCCAGCAGCACGCGAATCGCGCCGCGCGGGATCGGCGGACCGTCCCGCTGAACGCGGAGGGATGACACATGGCCGGTCGCACTAGTCGCACCTGACATCGTTCTCTCGCCCCCTAGCGTCACTTTGGCAGAGTGAGTTCCCAGCCCGGACGGAGGCCCCGCCACCGAGAGCCGCCGGGATTGCCCCTAACCTACGGCTCCATACGCCTTCGCCGAATCGGGAAAAGCCTTATAAGGTCTAGGCTGCTCCCTCATGACGCTCTCTTGATGCGCGGACGCTCCTCCCGTTCATTCGCGTCCGCTCGGCATCATGAGAGAGCGGATGTCACGGCAGGTAGGGCAGCGGGTTGATCGGCCGGCCCTCGCGATGGACCTCGAAGTGCAGGTGCGGCCCGAAGCACCAGCCGGTGCAACCGACCCGACCGATCGGCTGGCCCGCGCTCACCCGTTGGCCCTTGCCCACCACGAAAGCGGACAGGTGCGCGTACAGCGTGCTGAGCCCCGGCGCATGCTGGATCTCGACATACTCGCCCCAGCTCGAGTCGTACGCGGCCGCGATCACCACGCCCGAGGCGGCGGCGCGCACCGTATCGCCGTAGCCGGCGCGCAGGTCCACGCCGTGGTGCCCCCGCGGGTGCAGCGCGTCCACCCTGCCGAACAAGGTCCCGAACACGGACCCCGGCACCGGCCTCACCCAACCGGACGCGTCCTGACCCACGGGCGTGGCCGTGGACAGGGCCGTCGAGTGCGGCCTCGTGCGTGCCGGCGCGCGCACGCCGGCCAGGAGCACGACCTCGCCCGGCCGCGGCACGCGGCCCGCCGCCAGCGGCTGGTTGCCCGGCGCGTCGAGCAGCGCCCCTAAGGCGATGCCGGCGCGCCGTGCGACGGACTCCGGCGTGTCCCCGGCCTGCCACGCGTACAGGACGCCGTCCGCCATCGGCACCACCACCGCCTGGCCGACCGAAAGCCGGTCGGGGTCCTCCAGCTTCGGGTTCGCGGCGACGAGCGTATCCAGCGCGACGTGGAAGCGATCCGCGATGCCGCTCAGCGTGTCGCCAGAGGCCGCGTTCACCACGTGGTAGGCGGCGACCGGCTGCAGGGCCGGGTCGGGTCGCTGCCAACGTGCCGGGCCGGCGTCTTGCCGCGCGGCGCCTTGCGCGGTCTCTCGGACCGTCGACGGTCGCGGGGCCGTGCGATGCTCCGGCACCGCCGCCGAGGCGCGCGAGAGCGTCACGGGTGGTGTCAGCTCCAGGCGGTCCCAGGACGCCGCGTGCGCTGCCAGCGCCAGCAGTTGGATCACGGCCACGGCAGCCAACAGCGCCCGCGGCCAGCGATACGGCCGCCCCTGGGTCAGCGCCGCGATGGCAAGGCTGGCGCGAGCGGGCGGTTCATGCACCGAGGATGCTCCGGAGGTAGCGGCGGGTCTCGGATGGGAGGCCGGATTCCCAGTCGGAGCCGCGGGCGGCCACAAGGCCGTCCACCGTCCCCGGACCCGCGTTGTAGGCGGCGAGCGCCTTACGCACGTCGCCTCCATAGCGTTCGAGGTAGTCACGCATCGTCTGCGCGGCGGCGACCAGGCTCGCTTCCGGATCGGTGCGATCCACCCCGGGATAGGAGCTGGGCATGAGCTGGGCGATGCCCTCCGCACCGGCGGAGCTGCGCCTCCGGCCGGTCACCACGGCCGGGTCGAACCCGGACTCCTGCTCGATCTGGCGGTAGAAGATCGGCGCCATCGTCGAGCCAAGGTAGTCGTTGCCGACCGCGCGGGTGAGCTCGCGCCATCCCTGCGGGTCGTTGCTGTAGTGATAGCGATGCGGCGGAGGCGCACCGGGGATGTTGACGAACGTCCCGGCACTGGCCGCCGCCGGTCCGCCGCCGGCCGGCGGTCCGCTCTGAAGCGCGAGGGCGAGCAGCGAGTCGAAGGCGGGGTGCGCCATCTGCGCGAGCCCGTCCGGGATCGCGGAGCGCATCGCGGCCGCGGCAGCGGCGCGCACGTCGCCACGAAGCCCGGCACGGTAGCCGCCGCCAGGGGCCGAGTCGCCGACCGGCATGGTGTCGATCCCCACGAGCCGATCGTCTCGGACGCGCCCCCGACGCCTGAAGCGGGGTCCGCACCGACAGCGCCTCGGTGGTGGTCCCTACGCGCTCACGGCGTCGCACCGACCTCGGCGAGCGGCCGGCCGTTAAGAACCGCCGTCTTGGGTCGATACACCAGTTGAACGACTCGATTCCGCCCGAGAGTCCAGGGAGGCTCCCCGCGCCATGGCGAAGGTGCTGCTGGTCGATGACGCGGCGTTCATGCGCATGCGGACCGCGCGACTGCTGACCGAACAGGGTCACGAGGTCGTAGAGGCGTCGAACGGACGGGAGGCGGTCGACGTCTACATCGACCAGCGTCCCGACGCGGTGCTGATGGACATCACGATGCCGGAGATGGACGGGATCGAGGCGCTCAAGGCGATACGGCTACTCGACCCGGACGCTCGGGTGGCGATGCTGACCGCCATGGGCCAGCAGTCGATCGTCATCGAGGCGATCCGGGCGGGCGCCCGCGACTTCGTCGTCAAGCCGTTCGAGAAAGACCGTGTGCTGGCAGCCGTGCACAAGCTGCTGGGCGGCTAGACCCGTGATCGAGGCTCCGGGGAGGTGACCATGCACTTCGGGGTAGTCACCGCGTTCGTGGAAGCCGCGGTGGACGTGCTCGCCCAGGAGCTCGGCGAGCCGCCGCAGGCCGGCGAGATGCGAACCCAGCGATCGACCCACGCCACCGAGGAGGTCACCGTGCTCGTCGGCGTCACCGGCCACGTGCGCGGCATGGTGCTCTACGGCATGAGCGAGCGCACCGCGCTCGCGCTCGCCTCGCGGATGCTGGGCGAGCGACGCACCGCGCTCGACGAGATCGTGCAGAGCGGGGTCGCCGAGCTGGGCAACGTGATCACCGGCATCGCTGGGCAGGTCCTCGAGACACGCGGCATCACCATCGTCATCTCGCCCCCGGCCCTGCTCGTCGGCAACGGCGTGACCTTTTCCACGGTGGACATCCGCCGCGTGACCGTGCCGCTGGTCACGCAGGCCGGTAACCTGGCGATGCATCTGGCCCTCGAGGCCGCGTCGCCGCAGGGCGGCCCACATCGCTCCGTGGCCGCCGAGACGTCCGCCCTGAGCCCGGCGGGCTACTCGGCCACGGCCGCCGCGGAGAGCACGCCGGCGGGCGCCGGCGCGGACGCACCCCGGTAGACCAGCCGCAGGAGCAGCGGCGTGACGACCGTCGTCACGACCGTCACCACCACCGCCGCCGAGAAGATCACCGGTGATACGAGCCCCGACTCCCGCCCGACGGTGGCAACGACCAGCGCCACCTCGCCGCGCGAGATCATCCCCACCCCGACGCGCAGCGCGTCGCCGGCCGGCATGCGCCCGGCCAGAGCGCCGAGGCCCGACCCGACCAGCTTGGTGACGATCGCGACCCCCACCAGCGCGACGGTGAACAGCGGCGCCGCGGCGAGGTCGGCCCGGCTGAGCGAGAGGCTCACGCTGACGAAGAAGATCGGCACGAAGAAGCCCTCGGCCAGCGTTCGCACGGCATCGGAAGTGTGGTCGCGCGCGCCCGTGCGCGCCAGCGCGATGCCGGCCAAATAGGCGCCGGTGATCGCCGCCACGCCGCCCAGCTCCTCGGCTGACCAGGCGTAGAACAGCACCAGCGCCAGGGCGATCCCCAGCCGCACCTCGGCGCCGCGCAGCCGGTCCACGTGGCGCATCATCAGCGGCACCGCCCATAGCGAGACCAGCGTCGCCGCCGGGATGAAGACGACCAGCTTCAGCATCGGCAGGGCGAGATTGCCCCCCGCGTCCAGCCCCATCACCACGGCAAGCACCAGGATGCCCAGCACGTCGTCGATCACGGCCGCGCCGAGCACGGCCGCGCCCACGCGTGTCTTCAGATAGCCGAGCTCCTGGAGTGTCTGGGCGGTGATCGACACGCTCGTCGCGGTCAGCACGGCGCCGGTGAACAGCGCCTCCCGGAACGGGTATCCCGCCGCCCGCGCGACCACCGTCCCCGCCGCCAGCGGCAGCACGACGCCGCCCACGGCCGCGAGGCTCGCCGCCGCCCCCACGCGGCGCAGCTCCCGTGTGTCCGTCTCGAGGCCGGCGACGAACATCAGGAGGATGACCCCCACCTGCGCGAAACCGTTCAGCGACGCGTCCATGTGAACCAGTCCCAGGAACGCCGGGCCGATGGCCAGTCCGGCCAGCAGCTTCCCGAGCACCGCCGGCATGCCGATTCGATTGCTCAGCGCGCCCGCGAGGCGCCCGCCCAGCAAGATCAGCGCCAGCGACGACAGCAGCCCCGCTCCCTGTGCCACGACCCGTCACCCCAAGACGCGCGGTGGCGCGCGGCCAGAACCGCGCGCCACCGTTTCGTTGAACTGCCAACCCTTCGCCGGAAGGGCCTCGGCGCTACTCCGCCTCGTCGTTGCGGCGGCTCCGCCGCTGCATCACCGATGACGCCGCCACGAATCCCGCGGCCAGGAGGATGAAGGCGATCCCTGCGGCCATCTCGCACCTCCGTCTGATGTCATGCTCGCGCCACCACGTTTCGGCCATGTTTCATGGGGATGAAGTCCTCGTTACACGTGCCGCGGCCCCTCCTACCAATCGACGCAAGCCGCCGTGTCATGTGATCGTCATCTCGCCGTAATGAGCGCGAAATCACGCACCCGTAGCGTCCATTAATGGAAGGGATTCGTCCCTCGCGATAGAGGAGGCAACCACCGCCGTGGCACCGGACCTGTATCAAGACGAGCTCGCCCTGGCCGTCGACGACTACCGCGCCGGCCGTACGCAGCGCGCCATCGCCGCCATGCATCGTCTGTGCGCCCTCCATACCGAGGAGCCAGCGCCCGCGCGCGCGCTGGGGACCGCGCTGTGCAACGAGGGCGACTTCGCGGGCGCCCTCGAGCCCCTGCGACGCGCCGTGGCGCTGAAGCCGGCGGACGCGCCGGCGCGTGCCTACCTCGCCCTGGCGTTGCTGCTGGGCCCCCACGACTTCGCCTCGGCCCGCGAGCAGATGGATCGGGCCGTGGCGCTCGCCCCCCGCTCGTTCGTGGTGCGGTGGAAGGAGGGCGAGTTCCTGCTGCGCCTTGGCTACGCCAGAGAGGCGGCGGCATCGCTGCAAGCGGCGCTCCAGACCGACGCACCCGATGCCGCCAGTCGCAGCACCTGCGCGGAGCTTCTGCGCGTGGCGGACCGCCGGGCGGCCAACCAGTACAACCGGATGGCGCCGGCATTCCCGCCGCCCGCCTTCCGCCGGCTTCTGCAGCGGTGGCCGGCGGGCGTCGGGGCCCGCCGCTCGCTTCCGAGGGAGGCGTAGCCATGCCCGCGCTCGCACTCCTCGGCGCCTCGCTGTTGCTACTGCTGATGCGCGTCTGGCTGCCGCATGGCCAGTCCCCCGCCGGCCGCGCCGTCGCCGAGGTTCGCCTGGGCTTCCGCGAGCGGATGCTGCTGCAGCGGACGAACCTCTACGCCTTCGGGCTGATCCTGCTGCTCCTCGCCGTTAGCGGCGCGGTCCCCTACCTCTTCGAGCTCATCGCCATCGCCTTCGCGTACGGGATCCTCTCCATCCCCGTGCGCTACCGCTTCACCAGCGATGGCGTGGGGCTGAACAACGTGGTGTTCCGCCGCTGGAGCGAGTTCCGCGGGTTCGTCCCCGGAGCTCGCTCCATCCGCCTGCAGGGGGCGGAAGGGATGCGGGACTTCCACGTCCGGCTGCTGGCCGGCCACCAGGCGCCGGCGCTCGACGTCGTGCGGCGGCACGTGCGGCAGGACCTGCAGCGAGGGGACAGAAGGGAGGTGGTGCGCGGACGCACGAAGCCGAAGCGCCGCGGCGTCGCCGCGGAGTAACGACCCGCGCGCCCAGCGCGCACCACCTTCACAAGGAGCGAAACTGCGCATGACTACCCTCTTGGCTCACTTACGCCTGCGGGGCGCGTACCGGTGGCTGCCGGTCCTGCTCCTCGTCGCGCTGCTCGCCGCGGCGGTCCTTCCGACGACCACCCTGGCCGCGCCGCCGGCGCCCAACCCGAGCGGCGTGGACATGTCCTCGTGCGACAACCTGGCCGGGGTTGCCGGCGTCGGCGCGACGATCACGGCCGAGGACTGCCAGAAGGCCGCACAGACCGAGCCGTTCGCGGCCAAGCTGGCGAGCTTCGTCGATCAGAACCGGCTGGCATCCAATTTCATCTGGGTGCTGGTCACCGGCTACCTCGTCATGTTCATGCAAGCCGGGTTCGCCCTGGTGGAGACCGGCTTCTGCCGCGCCAAGTCGGCGATGCACGTGATGATGACGAACTTCATGATCTACGGCATCGGCATGCTCGGCTACTGGGCGGTCGGCTTCGCGTTCCAGTTCGGCGGGGTCGGCAACGTGGGCATCAGCAACCTCGGCGGCGTCGGCCTGCTCAACAAGGAGTTGACCTGGCACATCGCCGGCACCGACTGGGGGATCATCGGCTACAAGGGCTTCTTCCTGGGCCCGAACGTGCTCGACTCGGCGGTCGCCGTCCTCTTCCTCTTCCAGATGGTGTTCATGGACACGGCGGCCACCATCCCGACCGGCGCGATGGCCGAGCGCTGGCGCTGGGCCGGGTTCATGCTGTTCGGGCTGTTCATCAGCACCATCGTCTATCCGCTCTTCGGCAACTGGGCGTGGGGGGGTGGTTGGCTCTCCCAGCTCGCCGCCGCGCACCTCGGCAAGGGATACCTTGACTTCGCGGGCAGCGGCGTGGTCCATGCGGTCGGCGGCTGGACGGCGCTCGCCGGCGCCATGGTGCTGGGGCCGCGGTTGGGCAAGTTCAACCGCGACGGCAGCCCCAACGCCATGCCGGGCCACAACCTGAACATGGCCGCCCTGGGGACCTTCATCCTGGCGTTCGGCTGGTTCGGCTTCAACCCCGGCTCGACGCTGGGCGCGTCCGGGAACGGCAACCTGCGCATCGGCGAGGTCGCGGTCGTCACCATGCTGGCCGGTGCCGCCGGCTCCGTGACGGCGATGGCCTACGGCTGGGTCGAAAAGCGGAAGTACGACCCCGGGTACATGATGAACGGGCTGCTCGCTGGCCTGGTCGCGATCACGGCCCCATCGGGCTGGGTCAGCCCGATCAGCGCCGTGGTCATCGGCGGAATCGCCGGCGTGCTGGTCGTCGTCGCCATGGCGTTCTTCGAGCGCGTGATGCACGTGGACGACCCGGTTGGCGCGATCTCGGTGCACGGTGTCAACGGTCTCTGGGGACAGCTCGCCCTGGGGCTGTTCGCCGACGGCACGGCCAACTACGGCGGGCTGCAGGCGAAAGGGCTGCTTTTCGGTGACGGCGGCCAGTTCGTCGCCCAACTCGTCGGCGGGGTGGTCTGCTTCGCCCTGGCGTTCGGGCTGAGCTATGCCTTCTTCTCCGTCCTCAAGTGGCTGGGCGTTCTGCGCAGCAAGCCGGAGGACGAGCTGGCGGGCCTGGACCTGCCGGAGATGGGCACGCACGCCTACCCGTTCGAGCCGGAGCCGCTGGGCGGCGAGACCGTGCCGCCGCTGCCGGGCGGGATGGTGCCGCGGCCCGCGATGGGCTCCGCCTGAGCACAGCCTTCCGCGCGTGGCGTGCGCCGGGCCGGACGTTCCCGTCCGGCCCGGCGCACGCCTGCGCATTGCATCCAGTGCCCGTCCGGGCATACCGTGACGCTCGAGACCATGTGCGTAACACGCGCCGCGGTCCCGGCGTTGATCACTACAGGACCGGGCGGGCAGCGCGCCGGTCGAAGAATCATGCCAGGGAGGGTCGATTTGCTTCAGCGCATACGCCCCGCGCTCGCCGCGCCGCGCCGGCTGGTCGTTCTAGCCGCCGTAGCCGCGGTATCCGCCATCATGCTGGTGGCACCCTTCGACGGCCGCGCGGCCCGGGCCCAGACCCCGCCGCAGGCAAACTTCACCGTGTTCGAGGGCTCGCTCACCATGGGCGGCCAGCCGTTGCCGGCCGGCCAGACCGTGGAAGTGTGGGGACTCAAGCCGATCCCCGGCTTCCCCGGCGCTCAGATGGCCGTCCTCTGCGGCACAACGACCGGGACGTTCCCCAGCTACGGCCCGGACCTGGTGACCGAGGCCGGCCGCGTCAACAGCAACGCCAGCGGCGCCTACGCCTACCTCGCGGCGAGCGGCTCTTGCAACAGCGCGACGAGCTACATGTTCACCGTCAACGGCCTGCTCGCCACGCCCACGCCGGCCCCGCCGAACCCGGGCACCTTCACTCCATCGGCCACGATCAACCTGGACACGAGCGGCCAGCGTGATCCCAACGGCCTCCCCTGCCGCACCGACACTGTGGGCGGCAACACCCCGGCCTCGCTGGGCGGCGGTGTGACCGTGCAGATGCCGACGAACGAGTGCTCCGCCTTCGAGCGCCTGCTCTGGAACAACGAGCCGAGCGCCATGAACATCGTGCTGGCGCTGTTCGGCGTCACGAACCCGACCTTCGAGAACTACCTGACCACCGCCATCGGCTTCCACGCCGACCGCGACGACATCAAGACGCTCACCAACCTGGCCACGGCGCTCAACTGGCCGATGGTCCGCGTATCGGCGGTCCACTACGTCGACAGCGCCGCCAACCAGGCGGGCGAATACGTCGAGATGAAGAACTTCGGGCCGGCCTCGCAGACCATGGGCGGCATCACGATGACGGTCCAGTCGAGCGGGCACGTGTTCAGCTTCGGCAGCTTCACGCTGAATGGCGGCCAGACCTGCAAGATCTACGCGGTGCCCTCGGGTCAGTCGGACGCCTGCGCCGGCACCTGGAGCGCCCCGCCCGGCCCCAACGGCCAGTTGGCGGATACGCACGACCAGCTCCAGTTCGCCTTCGGCGTCTGGCTGGGCGAGAAGTACGCCTGGTAAACGCGCGAAAGCCGAGGGCCGGCGCGTTCGCGCCGGCCCTCGGCCGACTGCCCGCACTATAGTGGACGGCAGGACGGCGATCGGCGGCGATGGTCGTCCAGCTTCGCAGCGACAGGGAGGTCCGCCGATGAGACAGCTCGTACCCAGTCCCCGCCGGGCCGCGGCGCTCGGCGTCCTCGCGCTCGTGCTGGCGGCAAGCGCGCTGTTCGCCCGCGACGCCGGGACCGTGCGGGCACAGACGCCCGGAAACCCGCCGATGGTCTTCGAGGGCCTGGCGACGCTCAACGGCCAGGCGCTGCCCGCCGGCAACACGCTCGAGGTCTGGGGCCTCACCCAGCAGACGTTCGCCGGCCAGCCCTATTGGGTCGGCGTCCTCTGCGAGGACGTGACCCAGCCGTCGCCGTGGCAGTTCGCCGGCACGGGCTCCGGGCGCGGCACGACCTTCACGCCGATCACGCCTTCCAACCCGGTGCCGGGCGAGACGCAGGTCAACTACGCGAACTTCGTCGCCGGCTCGATCTCCGGCACCGGCCTGCCGGCGGACTCGCAGACGTGTGGCGGGAAGCGAATCGACATCACGATCAACGGCTTCGTCGGCGCCACCAACGTTTCCGCCACGCCGGGCGCCCTCAACGTCGCCAACGTGGACACCACCGGCCAGCGCGACACCCAGTCGATCTATTGCCGCACCAATCAGGTCGGCAGCGGCACGCCGGGGACGGAGAAGGCCTGCGCTCCGATCGAACGGCTGCTGTGGAACAACGACTCGGGCGCGCGGCGGCTCATCCTGAGCCTCTTTGGCAACACAAATCCCAGCTTCAACGACGAGCTGGTCTTCTCGCTGAAGTACCATCTGGACCGCGATGACCTGGGCGCGTGGATCAATATCGCCCGTGCGCTCGGCGGCCCGGCCCTCCAGGTGGCTGCCGTGCGCTGGTACGACCCGACGTCCGGCCAGCCGAACGAGTACGTGGAGATGAAGAACTTCGGCGTCGTGCCATGGAACCCGGACGGCCTGGTGATGACCGTGGGGTCCAGCGGCGCCAAGTTCACCTTCAGCGGCAACGGGGCGGTGGCGGCCGGCGCAAGCTGCAAGATCTACACCGGCTCCGCGCAGCAATCCAACCCGGACGCCTGCAAGGGTAGCTGGGACCGCGCGGCCGGCCCGACGGGCTACATCGCCGACACGCACGACTCGCTATCGTTCTTCTACACTCCGCTCGGCGTGTCGGGCGAGTACTTCGCCTGGTAGCTGACGCGGGCCCTCTCCTGGTGGCGACGGGCCCGCCTCTACCTGGCCCGCCTGCTGCAGGCAGGCGCTAGACAGGTGCCGCGAGCAGGCGACCACGAAACGAGACCCCCGGCCGACGGTCGGGGGTCTCCTGCTGCGCCCCGGCATCGGCTCAGGAAACGCCGCGTTCCGCCCCTTGCAGGCGGCCGAGAACTTCTGCCACCGTCTCGACCAACTGGCGCGGGAGAAACGGCTTGCCGACAAAGCGCTGCGCCCCCGCCGCGAGCAGCTCGCGACGGTCGACCACGGTGCTGAGCGCGGAGATGATCACCACCGGCAGATCAGCGGTGGCAGGGTCGGAGCGCAGGGCGGCGAGGGTCGCGTGGCCGTCGAGCACGGGCATCGACAGGTCGAGCAAGACCAGGTCCGGGTGGTCGGCGGCCACCACATCGAGCGCGATCCGGCCGTCGCCCGCCTCCAGCACGCCATAGCCCGAACGCTGTAGCGCCAGGCGGACCAGGTTGCGAATGTCCGGATCGTCATCGACGACGAGAACCGTTGGCATCACGCAGCCGGCTGGTGCAGCGGCACGACACGCCCTACCACCTGCGCCAGCTCCTCCACCGAGACAGGCTTCTGCAGCCTCGCGAGCACGCCCAACTCCTCCAGGCGTCCGGTCTCGCAACCCGTCGGCGGCGCGCCCGACAGCACGACGACCGGTAGACCCGGGGTGCCCTCACCAGAGCGGATCCGCTCGAGCACCGTGAGGCCATCCATCGCGGGCATGATCAGGTCGAGGATCAGCACGTCCGGCGGCCGCCGCTGCAGCAGGTCGAGCGCCTCCTGGCCGGTCGCCGCCGAGCTGACGTCCAAGCCGAAGTGCTCGAGCGCCAGGCGGAGCACCTCGCGCACCACGGGCTCGTCGTCCACGACCAGGGCGCGCGGCGCGCCCAGGGCGCGCGTCGCCTCGTCGAGCGCGCCCACGACTTCTTCCAGCGGCACCGAGCGCGGCAGATAGCGGTCGGCCCCGGCTTCCACCGCCGACTCCTGCAGCCCGGCGCCCGAATACACCACCACGGGCAGCCGGCTGGTAGAAGGATTGGCGCGCAACTTGCGCACGAGGTCCAGCCCGTCCATGTCTGGCAGGCCGGCGTCCAGCAGCAGCGCGTCCGGTGGCTGGCCGTCCAGCGCCTTCTCCGCCGCCTGTCCGCCGGTCACCACCTGCGCGCGGAAGCCGTTGCGCGCGAGACGGCGTTCGAGCAGCTTCGCCACTTGCGGCTCGCTCTCGATGACCAGCACACGGCGCGCGCGGCCCTGCTGCCGCCGGCGCGCGTGTGGGGCCGGCATGACGTGCTCGCGCAGTGGCGGCGGGCCGCTGCGCGCGAGCGGCAGCGTAACGGTGAAGGTCGAGCCCTTGCCCAGCTCGCTGCGCACCGCGACCGTGCCGCCATGCATCTCGACGAGCGACTTGGTGATCGCAAGGCCAAGCCCCGTGCCGCCGACCGCGCGCGTGTGCTCGTTCTCGGCGCGGAAGAAGCGCGAGAAGATCTCGTCCTGGTCCGCCCGGCTGATCCCGACGCCCGTGTCGGCGACGTCGATCTCTACCTGCCCGTCGCCGTAGCGGGCCACCACGCCGATACGCCCGCCGGAAGGCGTGTACTTGGTCGCGTTGCTGAGCAGGTTCGTCAACACCTGCGCCAGCCGCTCGCCGTCGGCGAAGACCGGGCGCGGCACCCCTTCCCCGCGATACTCGCAGACCTGGCATCGCGCTTCGAAGTCGGTGCGCATCGTGGCGATGGTGGCCGTGATGATCTTCCCCAGGTCGGAAGGCATCGGATTGAGGCGCATGGTTCCGGCCTCGATCCGGCTGAAGTCGAGCAGGTCGTTGATGAGCGACATCAGCCGGTCAGCGTTGTAGCGCACGATGTCCAGGCTCTGGCGCTGCTCCTCGTCGAGCGGTGCACCGTCCGGGTCAAGCAGCAGGTCCACATAGCCGCGGATGGAAGTGAGCGGCGTCCGCAGCTCGTGGCTGACCAGCGACAAGAACTCCGTCTTCGTGTGGTCGAGGCGAGTCAACTCCTCGTTGCGGCGCAGCAGCTCGCGCTCGCGCTGCTTGCGCAACGTGATGTTGCGCGCGATGCCCTGCGCGCCGGCGACCTGCCCGTCCGAGCCCAGCATCGGCGCGAGGGCGATCGAGTAGTCCCGCGGCCCGAAGCGCGTACGTACGCGGAACTCGCCCTCAGCTCGCTGCCCGACGAGCGCCGCCTTCAGCATCCCGGGAGCCTCGTCGCGGAACGGCTCCAGGACCAGCGTCTCGGCGACCGTTCCGAGCACCTCATCGGGACCGAGGCCCGACTCCTCGTAGAAGCGGTCGTTGACGAAGACCAGCTTTCCCTCCGAGTCGATGCAGAAGATCGCGTCGCTGGCCTCCTGCACCAGGTGCTCGAGGCGGTTGACGGTCGCGCGCAGCTCGCTCTGGCGGCGCGCCTGCTCGATCCCCCGCTCGAACTCCACCGCGGCCGCATCGACAAAAGCGCGCGTCTCATCGTCCCAGCCGAGTCCGTCCGGCCGCCAGAGAACCAGGGCCGACGGCGTCCGGCCGGCGAGCACGCGCACCATCGGCACTCGCGGGTCCTCGGTCTCGGGAGGCGGCTCACCCCGAACGATAGCCCGCACCAGGTCGTCGAGCGCGCCGGACGGCCAGGCTGCGTCCTCCGGGTCGATCGCCCGCACGCGGGCCGTCTCGCCGTCGACGTGAACCCAGGCCGCCACCTCGGCGCGGCTGTGCTCGCGCACGGCAGGCAGCACCGATCCCAGCGCCCGCTCGTCGTCGGCCGCGTGCGCCGCGCGGCCGATGGCGGACAGCGCGGCCTGGCGCTCGGCCTCGGCGTGCGCCCGTTGGACCATGCGCGCGTTCTGGCAGGCGATGGCCGCGATCGAGGCGAAGTGCGCGGCGACCACGCGGTCAAGGTCACTGAAGCGCGGCGCGCCCTCGCTGCGGAAGAAGCCCAGCGCGCCGCTCTGCTGGTCCAGCGCCAGCATGGGGACCGCCAGCACGGCCCCGGCCGGAGCGGCGTGCCGCGACGGGCTCCCGTCGCGCGCGGCCCGCTGGACCGCATCCGACAGCTCCCGCCGCGGCTGCTCCCAGCGCGCGCCCGTGCCGTCGATGGTGCACCAGGCGTTGGCCGGCGCTCCCGGCTCCAGCAGCGCCGCCTCGTCCGCCAGGATCAGCGTGCGCGCGCCCTGCGCGACCGCCGTCAGCACCTCCTGGAGCGACCCGCCGGCCGCGAGACGCGCCAGCGTCGCCTGCGTCACCGTGTGAACCGCCGTCATGCGCTCCACCTGGCGGCGGAAGGCGGCCTCGTACGCCACCGTCGCTTCGCGCAGTGTCTGGCGCTCGCGCGATGCCGCCATCGCATCGGCGGCGGCCCGGAGCGCCGCGCGCAGATCGTCTGTGGGCAGGTCGGGCGTCACGCCGACCACGGCGCACATCGAGGCACCTTCACCGCTCACGGCGACGACGGCGCCGCTCCAGGTGTCGTCCGGGTCCGCTTCGGAGAGCGACGTGATGAGCTGGTTCGGGTCGCGCGAGGCCGCGCCCAGCCAGCGCAACGCGTCATCGGCCGGGTCGCCGGCCTTGCTGCAGCCGGACGCGTTCCAGCGGCCCCAGGACCAGCGCCAGAATCTGCCGCTGGGGTCGGCGCAAAAGCACGCGGCCGCCTTCAGCCCCAGGGTGCGGCGCAGGACCCGCACCGTGCTGGCCACATCGTCGGCCATCCCTGTTCCTCCCGCGGGCGCACCGCCGCCACCCGGCACAGCCCCGTGCACGCGCCTTCTCTGATGAGCATCGGCGCGGCCGCACATGCACATGAGGGACGCGGCCGACGAGAGGTCGCTGAGTGGAGATCTGTATGGCTCAAGCGCCCGCCGAGCGGTCCCGTCGATGTGCCGCCCGAGGATGGGGGAGTTGTCCACGAACCGTGCGGATAACCTGCGGAGGACCTGTGTGGCATTCGGGAAACCAGCGTCAAACCGCGGATCGGCCCGGCAACTTTTGTGGGACGGAGCGCCCGATCTCTGTTGACGCGCCGTCGGAGCCGGCCCTACATTGCTGATGTCCCGAGCAGCTGGACACGGTCCGGTGCGGACGACTCCGGCGGGGGCGGGCAGGCGAAAGCCTCCCAGTCCCAAACGTCCGGAGAAGGGTGAGGCGCCGAACCTAGGGAAAGGTTGCTCGGGGCTTTTTTCTCCGCCTCAACCCGCGGCCACGGCCAGACCCGCGACGATCCCTTCTCCCCGCCGCTCCCCCGCTACCTCCCACGGCCGCACGAGCAGCGGGAGGTCTACCAGCCGCCGGCGCTCTCGCTCTCGCGGCGCGATCACGCGCACCGAGCGCGGCGCGGTTCGCCAGCAGGCCCGCAACGCAAGGTGACACGCCAATCCCGTGTCCAGCGTGCCGCAGCACAGGAGCAGGTCGGCGCCGGCGGGCGGGACAGGCGCGATCTGCGGCCGTGCCGCCCCACCGCACCGCTCCAGCAAGACCGAGCTGGACGGCATCTCGAGCGCTCGTCCCAACCGTGCCCGCAAGGCATCCCCGGATTCGCCGAGTCCGATCAGCCAGGGGACGGCCGGGCGCCACCGCGACACGACCTCCGCGGCGGCTCGGTCGACCGAGCCGGGGGGGAGGGGTTCGGCCGGGCGCGGACCCGCCAGAATCTCCGCCAGATCGCGGCGGTAGAGCAACGTGACCCGTAGCCACGGGCACGCCGCCCGCGCGCGGCGGAGCTTGCGGTGCTTGACCGTCACCCAGCGCTGCCGCAGCGTGGTCAGCTCCACATAGCGGGAGAAGCGCGGCAAGTAGAAATCGGGGGCGAACGCCGCCAGCGGCAGCTCGCCCCGGCGCTCGATGATCAACGTGTGCGGCTCGTAGCGCCACTCGATGGCGAAGGCATCGAGCAACGCAGCGAAGGCGGCCTCGGACGGGTTCGCGAAGCGCTCCGTGCGGGTTCCTCCCCACAGCGAACGCAGCACCCCGACCCCGGCGGGGTGGGGCCGGCGTGCCGCGTCGTCAGCAGGATGGCATGGCCAGCGACTCTTGTCAAGATGCCTATGCGCATCATCATTTGAGCGAGCGTCCGCGGCGGCGCTATCCTGAGGCCGCTCCCGACGGGCGGTCCTGCGCGCGTGGCGCTCGCAACACGCCGCCGCCAATCGTCGTCTGCTGGAGGTGGCCGGTGGAGAAGGTGTTCCCATCCGCCGAAGCGGCGATCGCGGACGTCTTCGACGGCGCGACGATCATGTTCGGCGGTTTCGCCTCGGCCGGGTCGCCGACCACGCTGATCCTGGCCCTGAAGCACAAGGGCGTGCAGGGCATCACCGGCATCGCCAACAACATCGGGATCGGCGACCGACTGGATGACCTCTGCGAGAGCTTCCAGCTCAAGAAGATGGTCTGCTCGTTCGCCATCCGCGCTTCGAGCGCGGCGAAGTCGCGCTTCGAGCAGCAGTACCGCCAGGGCTTGGTGGAGCTGGAGCTGATGCCTCAGGGCACGCTGGCCGAGCGCATCCGCGCCGGCGGCGCGGGCATCGGCGCCTTCTACACGCCGACGGGCGTCGGCACCGTCGTGGAGGCGGCCAAGGAGAAACGTACCATCGACGGCCGCGACTATCTGCTCGAATACCCGCTGCGGGCCGACTTTGCCTTCCTCAAGGCGCACAAGGCGGACCGCTTCGGCAACCTCGTCTACCGCTACGCCTCACGCAACTTCAACGCCGTCATGGCGACCGCGGCCGACGTCGTCATCGCCGAGGTCGACGAGATCGTCGAGCCCGGTGAGCTCGATCCGGAGCTGGTCGTGACGCCCTCCGTCTATGTCGACCGCATCGTGAAGGGGGACCGACATGTCATCCGCTGGTACACGTGAGCGTCCAACCGGGCTGACGCGCGAGCTGATCGCCATGCGCGTCGCGCGGGAGCTGCGTGATGGGATGGTGGTGAACTTGGGCTTCGGGCTGCCCACCCTGGTCGCCAACTTCCTGCCGCCGGAGGTCACCGTCCTCTTCCAGTCCGAGAACGGGATCCTCGGCTACGGCGCGATCATTCAGGAGGACGCGCGCTTCGACCAGGACCGCATCAACGCCGGCGGTCAGCCGGTCGAGATCGTGCCAGGCGCGGCATTCTTCGACAGCGCGCAGTCGTTCGCCATGATCCGCGGCGGCCACATCGACGTGGCCGTGCTGGGCGGACTCCAGGTCTCGGAGAAAGGCGACCTCGCCAATTGGCTCGTGCCGGCCCGGGGCGGCGGCAGCATCGGGGGCGCGATGGACCTGGCCGTCGGCGCCAGGTGTCTCGTGGTCGCGATGGAGCACGTGACGCGCGAGGGCGAGCCCCGCGTGCTCGAGGAGTGCACCTACCCGCTGACGGCCGTGGCTGCGGTCAAACTGATCGTCACCGATCTGGCGGTCATCGAGGTCACGCCCGAGGGGCTCGTCCTGAAGGAGGTCGCCCCCGGGCTCACGGCCGCCGAGGTTCAGGCGTGGACCGGCGCTCGCTTGCGCTGGACCGACCCCGTGCCTGAGATGCGGCTGTAGCGATGCACCCACGCCGACCGCGACCGCCCGCCGCCGGACCGCCCAGCCTTCGCTAGACGCTCGCGCCGTCCGAAAACCGCAGCACCTGGCGGCGCGCGGCCTCATCCAGTGCGCCGCCGCTGAACTCTGTCCCCGCCACGGCCGGAAGGGTACGACCGGCCACCCGCGTCAGCAGCGCCGCCCGACGCGCCGCTCGCGCCACATCATCCACGTCCACCTTCGCCGACACCTCGACCAGCACGTGCACCGGCTCCCCATCCGCGCGCCACACTCCCTGCAGCGCCAGGTCCACCAGCCCGAGGTCGCCGGCTTCCTCCTCCGACAACTGCCCGCGCTCCACCGCGTCCTCCAGCAGGTCACGCCACTCCTCGTCCGCAACCACGCGGGTCTTGCGCAACAGCCGCCCGAAGTAGCCGCTGGCGTGCCGCCGGTACCGCTGTTCCAGGCTGTCGCCCTTCAGCGCGCCCACGTCCGCCTGCAGCCGCCTCACGTCCCGCGCCAACCCATCCACCCGGCCGATCAGCTTCTCCAGCTCGGCCTCGGTCCGCGCCTGGGCCTCGGCCAGCCGCGCCACAACCTCCTCGAGGCGCGTGAGCCGCTCCTCGGTCCGCGCCTGGGCCTCGGCCAGCCGCTCCACAACCTCCTCGAGGCGCGTGAGCCGCTCCTCGGTCCGCGCTTGGGCCTCGGCCAGCGCATCGACCCTCGCCGTGAGCGTGCCGAGCTGGACGGCCAGCGCGTCGACCCTCGCCGTGAGCGTGCCGAGCTGGTCGGCCAGCGCGTCGACCCTCGCCGTGAGCGTGGCGAGCTGGTCGGCCACCTGTCGCACGATGGTCGGCAGCTCCAGCAGCTCCTCCGACAGGACGTGGCGTCGCAGTTCCGCGCGCCACTCCGGGTGCTCGCCGAGCAGGCGAATCAGGCTGGGGAAATCGTCGACGGTGAACGTCATGCCACGCTCCAGAAGCAGCATAACGTATCCCAACGCCATCGGTGGTCGCTGCGCGTGTGAGCTTCCACAGCCGGCGTCACGCGAGCCGCGTTGCTCGCGGCCTCGTCAAGCCAGGCGTGTCGCTTGCAACGTTCGGTCGGGAACGCGGTTCCGATCAGCCGAACGCTGTCCCACCGCCAGGCTCTCGCTGGTGCTGGGACAGGGCCCGGGAGGCTCATGCGCGCTCGCCTGGGGCCTGATGGCGGCTACCGGCAACGTCCGCCGCTCCAGCGGATCCCAGAGCTGCACCCTGCGGCTGACCGGCCGGGCGGCGGCCCACCAGACCCGTTTCGCTGATTTCGACAAGTTCACGAACCCATGCCGGAGCATACATTCGCCCACCGCGACCAACCGTAGGCGCGGCAGATGCAAGTTGTACCTACCCGCGCACCGCGCGGATGTGAGCCGACGCCCACGCGCCCCCACTCGCGCCGGGCTCCACGTCGATCGTCACCTCGCGAAAGCCCGCCGCCACCAACCCGGCCCGGTACTCATCGACGGCGATCGCGCCGGACACGCAGCCAGCCCAGGCATCCAGGTCAGCCCGTTGCGGGGCCGTCAGATCGCGCAGCAGTACCACGTCGGCGACGTGGAAGCGACCTCCCGGGCACAGCACGCGCGCCGCCTCGCGGAAGACGGCCCGCTTGTCCGGCGCCAGATTGATCACGCAGTTGGAGATCACCACATCGACGCCGGCGTCCTCTGCTGGCAGCGCCTCGATATCACCCTTGCGGAACTCGACGTTCGTCGCGCCGACGGCACGCGCGTTGCGCCGCGCCAGCTCCAGCATGTCGTCAGAGAAGTCCACGCCGATCACACGCCCGGTCGCGCCGACCGCACGCGCGGCCAGCAGGCAGTCGCGCCCGGGGCCACTTCCCAGGTCCAGCACCACCTCGCCCGGCCGCATCTCACCCAGCGCCAGCGGGTTCCCGCAGCCGTAGCTCACTGCCGTGTCCGGCAGATCCGCCCCCACCTCTTCGGCAACGTTCGAAGGGCAGCAGCTTCCCGACACGCCCCTCGCCCGCTGACTGTAGACCTGCCGCACGTGCAGCTTGATCAGCGCGCTGTCCACCTGTCCGGCGTCGCCCTCTCGAAGCGCCACCGGCTGCGCCTTGGGCCCGGCGCCGCTTCCGCAGCAACCGAAAGTTTCGTCCGCCATTGCTTCCCTCCTTCGAGAAATTCCGAAGCGCACCCGCACAGAAGATCCGCCACATGAGCCACGGTCAGTGCAGCCGCGGGCAGCAGTCGTCCGCGACGACGCGGTACGGAGCTGCTGCCACGGGCGCGCTCCCGCGGGCACGGGCGGCGAGCTGCCCCAGGTACCGAGCAAGGGTGTCCAAAGCCGCCGGCTCGAGGCAGTAACAGCGGTAGGGCCCCTGCACCTCACCGCGAACCAGCCCGGCCTCCTTCAAGGCGGACAGGTGCTCCGAGAGCGTCGACGCGGCGATCGGCAGGTCCGGCAGCAGCTCCCCACACACGCACTCGCCCCTGCGGGCCAGCGCCGCTACCACGGCCAGCCGCACCGGGTTGCCCAGCGCCCGCAGGAGTCGCAGCTCCGTCTCGGGGACGAGCTCGGCAGGTAAACGCTTCATGTTCGCATTTTTCCGAATCGTCCGGCCACTGTCAAGCCCCCAGCCATGCCACGCGCCCCGGCTCGTCTCCGTGGTGGCGAGCAGACCAGGGCATCACGCCCCAGCGGTCATCGCTCCCCTCCGGCCAGCGCCCGCGCGGCCGTCAGCGCCACGCTGAGCAGCAGGTCGGTGCCCCGCTCCATCGCCTCGCCCTCGAGCCGGGCGTGCTCCGCCGCCCGGTTCGTCACCAGCAGCACCGCGCCGGCGCGGGCACCACGCAGCGCCGCCACCGTGAAGATCGCCGAGCACTCCATCTCGAGCGCCAGCACACCGCGGGCGGCCCAGCGCGCCGCATGCTCGTGCTCCTCCGCGTAGAGCGCGTCCTCCGTGCAGACGAGGCCGGCCCGGTACGGCGCGCGGTGCGCCGCAGCCGCCCTCCGCAGCGCCTCGACCACATCGAGAGACGCGGTGGGCGCGAACGGGTCGCCGCCCAGGTACTGCCGCGTTGTCCCGTCGAGCGGCACCGCCGCCGTGACGATTACCAGCGAGCCGGGCGGAGTGGCGTCGCTCGTGCCGCCGCATGTGCCCACGCGCACCAGCGCGCGCGCACGGAGTATCAGCAACTCCTCGGCGACGATTGCCGCGCTGGGAGCGCCCATCCCGGTCGCCTGGACGCTGACCGGCCGGCCGCCGTACTCCCCCGTGAAGCCCGGCAGCCCGCGGACGGCCGTGTACTGCCGCCGCTGCTCCAGCCGCGCCGCGATCCGCTCGGCGCGCCCCGGGTCGCCAGGCAGCAGCACCACTGGCGCCACATCGCCCGGCCGCCCCTGGAGGTGGAGTGGCGTCCGCTCGTTCATGCCGGCCACACTACGGATGGCGGTCGCAAAGCGGCAACGGGCCGGGCGGCCATCAGGCTCCGCCTACCGAGAGCCTGCGCGGGACGGCTCCCCGCCACGGACGCGGATCGGCAGGTCGGCGACGCCCAAGCGCGACTCCACACGCACGCTGGTCTCGAGGTCCACCGCGCCGTCCCAGACGTCCGGGACCTCGACGCGAAAGACCAGCTTTGCCACCCCCGGCTCCAGCGAGCGCAGGTGGCCGTCGGTGATGACCCAGGCACAGCGCGACTCCACCGTGCCATCGAACAGCTTGGGAACGGTGGCGAACGCGGTCACCGACACCGAGCGTGACTCGCCCGCGCGGATTCCCGTGATTTCGATTCGCTCCGGCAGAAGCGTGAGCGGACGCACACGCGGGCGCCGCGGGTTCGGCGAGAACTCGGACGGCGGACGGTCGTCCCGCTCGCTCGCGCTCCTCGCCCGCTGCACCGCCGCCACGGTCTCGACGACGAGCGTCACCAGCGCCGTCTCGCAGCCCTCGGCATGGACGCGCACGAGCGCGCCGTGCCGTCGCCCGGCCTCGAGGCCGGACGCCTCGCCCCACAGCAGACGGAGCGCCACGTGCGCCTGGTTCCCGTAGAAGTCGCGCGGCTCCACGTGCAGCCAGGGCACGTCCGCCTCGGCCCAACCGCGCAGCGTGCCGCCGCCGAGGTTGCCGACGGCGAGGTACACGGTGACGCGCTCGTCCGGGCGCACCGCGCCGAGGTCGACATGCGCCGGGGCCACGAGCAGCCGCGGACGCGAGGGCTCGCCCCGCCCCCCTGGCCCAGGCGCTCGGCTGCCCGGCGCACCCGCCGAGTCGGCAGCTCCCGTGCCCGCACCTTGAGCCGAACCGAACGCGCGACCGTCGCCGGAGGCGGAGCCATTGGCGCTCCACGGCCGACCATCGCCGCGCACCCCGCTCGCCAGACCCGCCGTGGGATCCGCGCGATCGTAGTCGTGCCGCCGCCGGGCGTCGCATAGCACCTGGAACGCGCGGTTCAGCTCCCGCGTGAAGCGCTCGGCCGCCTGCTGGCGGTGCGGGTTATGGTCGGGGTGCCACTCCTGGACGAGGCGGCGATATGCGATCTTGACCTCGGCATCCGTCGCCGTCCGGCGCACCCCGAGCACGGCATACAGGTCAACCGTCCTCATCATGCGGAGTATCGGTGGCGGCCGGGTCCGGCCACAACCGCGGAGGCCACCCGCGACGGTCCGGCGAGTTTTTCAACAAAAAATGCACGAAAGGCTTGAAAGCCGGCCGAACCCGTGCCAGACTGGGAACGAAGGGCTCCCGGTGGTGACCAGCGATGAAGTCGACTCGCGAACATATCCTCGAGATCCTGCGCGCGCGAAGCCAGGCGACCGTCTCCGAGCTGGCCGATGAGCTGGACATCGCGCAGCCGGCGCTGCGGCGTCACCTGGACATCCTAGCCGCCCAGGGGTTGGTTGCCTATCAGCCCGAGAAGTCGGGCCTCGGCCGGCCGCACTTCGTCTACTTCCCAACGGAACAGGCGATGGAGCTGGCCAGCACCGGTTACCCGCGCCTGGTCGAGCGGCTCTTCGGTGAGCTGTGCGCGCTCGCGCCGGGCGACGAGGGCCAGAGCCTGGTAGACACCGTGCTGAGCCGCCTGAGCGACCGTATGGTCGACGAGTACCGTCACCAGGTGGGCGGCCGCTCGCTGGAGGAGCGGATCGAGTCGCTGGTGACGGCGCTCCAGCAGGAGGGCCTGCTCAGCGGCTGGGAGCGCCGGCCAGACGGGTATCACCTGTTCAACGTCTCCTGCCCACACCGGCGGGCGGCGATGGCGACACCCGCCGTCTGCGCCAGCGAGGAGCGGACTATCCGCCTGCTCCTGGGCGCCGAGGTCGACCAGGTCGGCACCGCGGTGCGCGGCGCCGCGCTGTGCGAATACGTCATCCGCCTGCCGCAACGTGCCGAGCCGGTGCCCGCCGGCGTCGCGACCGAGCAGGCGAGGTGAGCAAGACGAAGTCTGAAGGACGGTTGGAGCACGCAATGACCGAATCGGCAACGCCCACGCTCGAGGTGCACGACCTGCACGTCGAGGTCAACGACAAGGAGATCCTCAAGGGGATCGACCTGGTCGTGAGCAAGGGTGAGGTCCACGCCATCATGGGGCCCAACGGCTCCGGCAAGACCACGCTCGCCTCGGCGCTCCTGGGCCATCCGCGTTACCGAGTGACGCAGGGTGAGATCCGCTACCGGGGTGAGAACATCGCCGACTGGACACCCGACGCGCGGGCGCGGGCCGGCCTCTTCCTCTCGTTCCAGTACCCGGCGGCCGTACCCGGCGTGACGTTGGTCAACTTCCTGCGCCACGCCCTCAACCAGCGCCGCGGCCAGGACGTGCCGGTCCGCGAGTATACCCAGCTCCTGAACGACGCCATGGCCAAGCTCAAGGTCGACCGCGAGTTCGCGCGCCGCTACGTGAACGACGGCTTCAGCGGCGGCGAGAAGAAGCGTGCCGAGATCCTGCAGATGGCCGTGCTCAAGCCCGAGATCGCCATCCTCGACGAGACGGACTCGGGCCTCGACGTGGACGCGCTGCGGATCGTCGCAGAGGGCGTCAACCGACTGTTGGGACCGGATCTGGGTGTCGTGCTCATCACGCACTACAACCGCATCCTCAACTACATCACGCCCAATCGCGTCCATATCCTCTACGCCGGCAGGATCGTCACCAGTGGCGGCCGCGAGCTGGCCGACGAGGTCGAGGCGAAGGGCTACGACCCGTTCATCCCGGTGGGCGCGCCGGCCTGATGCGCAGGGGAGAGGAGTAAACCGGATGACCACGGAAGCCCGTGACATCGTTTCCGAGTACAAGTGGGGGTTCCACGACGCCGAGGAGCCCGTATTCCGCTCGCGCCGCGGTCTGTCGCACGAAATCGTCGACCAGATCTCGCGCATCAAGGGCGAGCCCGACTGGATGCGTGAGCTCCGTCACCGTGCGCTCGACATCTTCTACACCAAGTCGATGCCGAGCTGGGGTGGCGACCTGAGCGAGATCCGCTTCGACGAGTACTTCTACTACGTCCGCGCCACCGACCGCGACGCCCGCTCCTGGGAGGACGTGCCCGAGTACGTCAAGCGCACGTTCGACCGCATCGGCATCCCGGAGGCGGAGAAGAAGTTTCTCGCCGGCGTGGGCGCCCAGTACGACAGCGAGGTCGTCTACCACAACATTCGCGAAGACCTGGAGAAGCAGGGCGTCGTCTTCCTCGGCACCGACCAGGGGCTCAAAGAGCACCCCGAGATCTTCCGTCAGTACTTCGGGACGGTCGTGCCGCCCGCGGACAACAAGTTCGCGGCGCTCAACAGCGCAGTGTGGAGCGGCGGGTCGTTCATCTACGTCCCGCCGGGCGTCAAGGTCGACATCCCGCTCCAGGCCTACTTCCGCATCAACTCCGAGGCCATGGGCCAGTTCGAGCGGACGCTCATCATCGCCGACGAGGGCTCGTACGTGCACTACGTCGAGGGCTGCACGGCGCCCATCTACAGCGAGGACTCGCTGCACAGCGCCGTGGTCGAGATCATCGTCAAGCGCGGCGCCCGCGTCCGCTACACGACCATCCAGAACTGGAGCAACAACGTCTACAACCTGGTCACGAAGCGCGCCGTCGCCTACGCCGACGCCGTGATGGAGTGGGTCGACGGGAACCTGGGCTCCAAGCTGACCATGAAGTACCCGTCCGTCTACCTGATGGAGCCGGGCGCGCACGGCGAGATCCTATCGCTCGCCTTCGCCGGTCCCGGGCAGCACCAGGACGCCGGCGGCAAGGTCGTGCACGCCGCGTCGAACACGACGAGCATGATCGTCAGCAAGTCGGTCTCCAAGGGTGGCGGGCGCACCTCCTACCGCGGGCTCGTCAAGGTGTATCCCGAGTGCGGCGACGCCACCTCGAGCGTCCGCTGCGACGCGCTGATGATCGACGAGGACTCACGCTCGGACACCTACCCGACGATGGAGATCGACGCCGACCGCGTGACCATCGCCCACGAGGCCACCGTCGGCAAGCTCGGCGAGGAGCAGCTCTTCTACCTGATGAGCCGCGGGCTCCCGGAGCAAGAGGCCGCCAAGATGATCGTCAACGGCTTCGTCGAGCCGATCGTCAAGGAGCTGCCGATGGAGTACGCGGTCGAGCTCAACCGGCTCATCGAGCTGCAGATGGAAGGATCGGTCGGCTGAGCCGAGGGAGGATACGGCGCTGATGACGAACGCAATCGCGGGGACGACGACCGAGCTGACCCCCCTGCAGACCGATGCCTTGGTCGCGCGCTCCCAGGCGCTGGGCGAGCCTGCCTGGCTGACGGAGCGGCGGCAGCAGGCCGCGGCGGCCGCGAACGATCTGCCGCTCCCCACCCCGCGTGAGCGCGCATGGCGCTACGCCGACCTGGGTCGGCTCGACCCCGGCGCGCTCGCCTTGCGCTTTCTGCGCACGCCGCCTGGTCGGGCGATCACGGTGGAATCGGGCGCGCCGCTCGCTCGGCCGCTGCATCAGGCGCTCGGCGAGACGGAGGCGCGCCAGCGGCTCGGCCTGCTCGTCGGCCACTCCGACGGCAAGTTCGAGGCGCTGGCCGAGGCCGCCTGGAGCGACGGCGTCTACGTCCGCATCCCGCGCGACCGTGACCTGCAAGAACCGGTGGTGATCCGCTACCGGCCCAGGCTCGCGGGCGAGCTGGCCGGCTTCCGCCACCTGATCCACGTCGAGCAGGGCGCGCGCGCTACCGTCGTGCTTTACCTAACGTCCGGCGCGACGGGCGAGAGCCTGCTGCCCGCGCTGGGAGAGGTCTTCGTTGACGACGGCGCTCAGCTCGACCTCTACACCGTGCAGGAGCTCGGCGGAGACGCGGCCTGGATCGCCCACAATCGCGTGGTGCTGGGCGGCCACGCGCGCTACCGCGACCTGCAGGTGGGCATCGGCGGCCGCCTCGCCAAGCTCTGGCTCGACGCCCGGCTCGACGGCGCCTTCTCGCACAGCGAGATGCTGGGCAGCTTCTTCGGTTCCGGCCGCCAGCAGATGGACGTGATCACCCTGCAGGACCACTTCGGCGAGCGCAGCTTCAGTGACCTGTTCTACAAGTCGGCCGTCGCCGACCAGGCGCTGGCCGCCTACTACGGCCTCGTCCGGATCAACCCCTCGGCCCGCATGGCGAACGCCAACCAGGAGGACCGCAACCTGCTGCTGAGCGACAGCGCCCGCGCCGAGGCCGACCCGGTGCTCGAGATCCTAACCAGCGAGGTCGAGCGCTGCGGCCACGGCGCCTCGGCCGGCCCGGTGGACCCGGAGCAGCTCTTCTACCTGCAGTCGCGCGGCCTGCCACAACGTCAGGCGACGCGCCTGCTGGTGGAAGGCTTCCTCATGCAGGTCTTCGGGCGGGTCCCGTATGAGCCGCTGCGCGAGCACGTGGGCGCGGCGGTCACCCGCAAGGTGCAGGAGCAAGGCTAGGGCATGGCCCTCCATCCGGCCGGCCGGCTAGACGAGCTTGCTCCGGGAACCGTGCGTGTCCTGGACATCGGCGAGAAACGGATCGCCCTCTGCCGTTGCGACGGCGCAGTCTACGCTATAGACGACGTCTGCACGCACGACGGCGGTCCGCTCGACCAGGGCGCGCTCGACGGCTGCGAGATCGAATGTCCGCGCCACGGTGCGCGGTTCGACGTGACCACCGGCCGTGTCACCCGACTGCCGGCAGTGCGGGCGGTGAAGGTCTACCGCGTGGTGGTGGAGGACGGCGCGATTGCAATCGAAGTGTGAGGTGAATCGACGTGCTGGACGTCGCCGCCATCCGACGTGACTTCCCCATCCTGGCGCGGCAGGTGCGCGGCCGACGGCTCGTCTACCTGGACAACGCCGCCACCACCCAGAAGCCGCGACAGGTGATCGAGGCGCTGGTCCGCGTCTACGAGCAGCACAACGCCAACCCGCACCGGGGCGTCCACACCCTCGCCACCGAGACCACGGACCTGTACGAGGCCGCGCGCGCCCACGTGGCGCGTTTCATCAACGCGCGCCGCGCCGAGGAGGTGGTGTTCACCGAGAACGCCACCGCCGCGATCAACCTGGTGGCACACTCCTGGGGCCGGGCCACCCTCAAGCCGCGCGACGAGGTTGTCCTCACGCACATGGAGCACCACGCGAACCTCGTCCCCTGGCAGATCACGGCCGCCGAGACGGGCGCCGTGCTGCGCTTCATCCCCCTGCTGCCGGATGGCACGCTCGACATGGACGCGGCCCGGCGTCTGATCGGCCCAGCCACGCGCATCGTGGCCGTGACCGCCATGTCGAACGTGCTCGGGACCATCAACGACCTGCGGCCGCTCATCGACCTGGCGCACGAGTTCGGCGCCGTCGTGCTCGTCGACGGCGCGCAGTCCGTGCCGCACATCGCCACCGACGTCCAGGCGCTCCACTGCGACTTCCTGGCCTTCTCCGCCCACAAGATGCTCGGGCCGACCGGCGTCGGCGTGCTCTACGGCCGCTATGAGCTGCTCGACCGGATGGGGCCGTTCCTCGCCGGTGGGTCGATGATCCTGAAGGTCGAGTGGGAGCGCTCACGCTACAACGAGGTCCCGTGGCGCTTCGAAGCCGGCACGCCCAACTACGCCGACGCGATCGCGTTCGACGCCGCACTCGATTACCTCGAGGCGCTGGGCATGGACGCGGTGCGCGAGCACGAGGTCCAGCTCACCGCGTACGCGCTGGGGCGGCTGGCGGAGGTGGATGGCATGCGCATCTTCGGGCCGCCGGACGCGACCCGGCGCGGCGGCGTGATCTCGTTCTACTACGGTGACATCCATCCTCACGACGTGGGCACCGTGCTGGACTACGCTGGGGTGGCAGTGCGCGCCGGTCACCACTGCGCGCAGCCGCTGATGCAACTGCTCGACGTGCCGGCCACGGTCCGCGCGTCGTTTTACGTCTACAACGGCCGCGACGACGTGGACGCGCTGACGGACGCGCTGACAGAGACCGCGAAGGTGTTTGGCTATGCCGCTCGAACCCGAGCTGGATGAGCTGTACCGCGAGATCATCCTCGACCACTACCGCAGCCCGCGGAACCACGCGCCGCTGGCGCATGCCGACGTCTCAGAAGAGGGCCTCAACCCGCTCTGCGGCGACGAGATCGCCTTGCAGCTCGCCTTCAACGACGATCGCATCGCCGCGATCGGTTGGGGTGGGCGCGGCTGCTCGATCAGCCAGGCCGCGGCCTCGATGATGTCGGAGGCGGTGCTCGGCAGGACGGCCGCGGAGGCCGAGGCGCTGCGGGCAGCCTTCGAGGCGATGATGAGCAGCGGCGCCGAGCCCGACTCCGAGCTGGGCGACCTGGAGGTGCTCCAGGGCGTCAACAAATTCCCCGTGCGCATCAAGTGCGCGCTGCTGGCGTGGAAGGTGCTCGCCCAGGCGCTCGCCGCCCGCGCTGGGCACTCGTCCCGCCAGCCGCGCCAGGTGGAGCGTTCCCGATGACGACCGACACGACCCTGCCGAGCATCGACGACATCCGCGAGCGGCTCAAGCTCGTCGAAGACCCGGAGATCCGCCTCGACATCATGTCTTTGGGGCTGATCTACGACATCGAGGTCGCGACGGATGGGCTGGTAACGATCACCATGACGCTGACCAGCCCGGGTTGCCCGCTGGGCGGGATCATCCAAGGCCAGGTCTGGCAAGCGCTGCGCGACCTCCCCGGAGTGAAGGACGTCGACGTCCAGATCACCTTCAACCCGCCGTGGGATCCGCGCACCATGGCCTCGGACGAGGTCAAGATGATGCTCGGGATCTGGTAGTCAGCCCTGCCGGGCCTCGGCCCGGCTCGCCCTTCCCACGCACCCACCGTCCTTCCCGCGAAGAGCCCTGCCCCGCGAAGGCGGGAACCCAGCCTCGAGCGGGCTGCGCCCACCGCTGGATTCCGGCTCACGTCCCGCCACCGATTCAGGATCTCTTCAGCCCGGCGCCAGCCTGGCGTCAGACCCGCCTCCTATGTTGAAGAAGGCCGCCCTGGCGGCGGCCCATATCCGCACAGGAGGTTGCAGTGCACATCAGGCTCAGGCTGCTCCTGGCCGCTCCGCTCGTGGGTGCGGCTGTGCTCGCGGCCGCTGTTGGCGCGGCGGTCGTCTTCGCACAGACGCCCACGCCGACGCCCACGCCGGCCGCGTCGGGCGTCACCGGGCCCGGCCCTCGAGCTTCGCGTCCCTGCCCACCCCATCCCGGGCGAGGACCGAAGGCGGAGGCAACCACGACCGCCAGCACCGGATCGTCAACCACGACGCCGACCGCTGGCTGCCCGGCTCCGCCTCCGGCACCGGACACGGCTACAGGCGCCAGCGCGGCGATCTCCAGGGCCCAAGACGCGCTCGGCTCCGCCAAGCAAGACCTGGCCGCCGCGGGCGGCAAAGTGGACGGCACGGCGCTGTCCGCCATCCTCGATTCCGCTGACTCGCTGATCAGCCAGGCACAGGCCGCGAGCAGCGCGAAGGAGTACCGCAAGGCGTCCGAGCTGGCCGCGGCGGCCCGTGAGGCCGCGAACGGCGTGCTCGATCAGGCCGACGACGTGCTCGGCAGCTCGGCCCCGTCCTCCGCGTCGCGGCCGCAGCCCAAGGCCCCGCCGGCCGGCCGCCCCGCGCCATCCGCGTCCGACCGCGCCGCCAACGAGCTCGCGCACGCCTACCAGGACATCGTCGCCGGCCATACCGCGCTCGCCGGCACGAGCAACGCGCTTGCGAGCAGCTTGAACGACAGCGCCGAGGCGCTCTACCGAACCGCCTACAGCGCGTACCAGTCCGGCAGCTACACCACGGCAGTCGAGAAGGCGCACGACGCGCACCACCTTGCCGAGGCCGCGCTGCACCTGCTGCGCGCCTCCGGCCTTACCGTCGGACCGAGCGGCCCGCCAAAGCCTCCGGCTCCCGGGACGACGCCGACCGTCCAGGCGCCGCCGTTCTAGCAGGTCGCTGAAAAGGGGAGTCCAGAGGGGTCTGACCCCTCTGCCGGGGGCCTGGGGGTGTCCCCCCAGATACGAAACGTGCCCCCTTCCTGGCCAGGAAGGGGGTGGGGGGATGGTCGAGACAGATTCTGCAACACCCTGCTAGGCCGGCCGGAGGCGGCCGCCGCTGCCGAGGCGCCGCAATGCGGGCGCGAGCAACCCGTCTGGCTCGCGCCCGCAACATCCGCGGACCGCCCTCTGCCGTTCACCCTCAGGCGGTTCGAAGGGGTCTGCGGGCTGGGCCCACTAGACTGGACTGGGTGAGGTGAAACGCGCATGTCGCCCCAGGGCCGGGTCTCACCCGCCGCCGGAGACGCGCCCTCGCCGCGGGTGCTGGTGATCGAGGACGAGCAGACGATCGCCGACCTGATCGCGCTCGGGCTGCGCTACGAGGGTTTCGAGGTCGACGTCGCCTCCACCGGCGAGGAGGGGCTGCGCCTGGCGCGTGGACGCCAGCCGCAGCTCGTGATCCTCGACCTGATGCTCCCCGGCGTGGACGGCATCGAGGTGTGCAAGCGCCTTCGCGGCCTCGCCGCATGCGGCATCATCATGGTCACCGCCCGTGGCGCGCTCGAGGACCGCGTCCGGGGGCTGGAGACCGGGGCCGACGACTACCTCACCAAGCCGTTCGACTTCATCGAGCTGCTGGCGCGGGCGCGCGCCGTCCTGCGCCGCACGGGCGCCCTGCGCGAAGAGGCGCTGCGTGTCGGCGACATCGAGCTGAATCCCGCCACGCGCGAAGCCTTCCGCGCCGGTCGCCCCCTCGACCTCACGGCGCGTGAGTTCGACCTGCTGGCCGCGCTGATGGCCCACCCGCGCCAAGTGCTGAGCAAGGAGGCGCTGCTGAACCGCGTATGGGGCTACGACTTCTCGGGCGACACCAACGTCGTCGAAGTGTTCGTCAGCCACTTGCGGGAGAAGCTGGGCCGCGACCCCGTTCAACCGATCCAGACCGTGCGCGGCGTGGGCTACACCCTGCGATGCTGACCGCACGGCGGCTGTGGCCGCGGACCATCCGCTGGCGTCTGACCGCGCTGCTGGCGACGGTCATGGGCGTGCTGCTCGCCCTCCTGATCGGGGTCCAGTACGTGCTGTTGCGCGACTTCCTGTACGTGCGCACCGAAGCGCTCGCGCGCGATGAGGCGCGCCTGGTGGCCCAGCGCCATCCGCCGCCGCCCCCGGGCCGCCCGGCGGAGGGACAACCGGAGGACGCGCTGGCGCGGCTTGCCCCCGCGATCCTGCGCGATCTCGAGACCACCGGGCTTGCCGGCCAGGTCCTCGCCCCGTCCGGCGCCCTCGTCGCACAGACCACCGGGGCGGGCGGCGGGACTCCCTCCTCCATGCCACCGCCCGCCCCATCGCGCGACCTCGCCGCGCTGACCGGCTCCGGCGGCGTCGCGTACCGCGCCAACGACGGCCGCGCCGGCTTCGCCGTCTTCGTGCTGCCGCTGATATCCGCCGGCGACCGAGGCGGCGCGGCCCTCGGGCTGCTGCGAGTGGCCGCGCCGCTGGCCGCGGCGAACTCGACCCTCCAGCGGCTGCTGATCGTGGACCTCGGCGGCCTCGCCGCCGGGATCGTCCTGGTGCTGCTCGCGGCGCCGTGGCTGGCGGGGCTCAGCCTGCGGCCGCTCCGCCGCATATTGCGGGCGGCCGACGCCATCGGCTCGGGTGAATGGCAGCGACGGGCGGACCTCCCATGCGGCGCGGACGAGGTCGGGCAGCTCGGCGACGCGCTCCGCCGGATGGTCGCCAAGCTGGAGGAGCTGTTCGTGGCCCAGCAGCGCTTCGTCGCCGACGCATCGCACGAGCTGCGCACCCCGCTGACCTCGTTCCGCAGCACGCTCGAGGTCCTCCTCCTGCAGATGGAGCGCACGCCGCAGGAGCGCATGCGGATGCTCGGTGCGCTGCGCCGCGAAACGCTGCGCATGTCGCACCTGGTAGACGACATGCTCGCGCTCACCAGCAGCGAGAGCCGGCGCCCGCGGCCGTCTCAACCGCTGCGGCTCGCGGGCACCGCGCACGAGGCGCTGGAGGAGGTCGGCGACCTGTTGGCGCACGTCCAGGTCTCGCTGCGGCTCGACTCGAACGTCACCGTGGAGGGCGACCCGGACGCACTTCGCCGCGTGGTGCGGAACCTACTCGAGAACGCGGCCGCGTTCACCGACCCGGGTGGCAGCGTGGGCGTGAGCGTCGAGGCCGAAGGCACGGACGCGGTCCTACGGGTCCGCGACACGGGCCGCGGCATCCCTGCCGAACACCTGCCGCACATCTTCGACCGGCTCTACCGCGTCGACCCGTCGCGCACCCGGGCGCGGGGAGGCTCCGGCCTCGGGCTCGCCATCGCCCGCTCGATCGTCGTGGCGCACGGAGGCACCCTCTCTGTCGAGAGCCGCGTGGGCGAGGGCAGCACCTTCAGCATCACCCTACCCGCCCTGCAGACGGTCGCGTTCCAGCCGGTCGCCCCGGAGACCGGCGGCTGAGCAACCGAGGATCCTGAGCCTCGCATGCTCCGGCGGAGGCGGGAACCCAGCCTCGAGCGGCCTTCTCACGTCAGGGCCGATGGGGATATGATGTAACTCGACCGACATACTCGACATATGCGGCGCCGCCTTCGACCGCTGCCGCACGAGAGGAGCCAACCCTGATGGCACCCGACCCCCTGCCCGGGCCGCCTCCACACGGCGGCAGCCTGGTGCTCCGCCTCGCGCCGCCCGCTGCCCTGCCGGCGCTCGACCAGCGCGCCGCCGGCCTCGCGTCCCTAACCGTGGATCAGCGCACGCTCGCCGACGTGGATCAGTTCGCCTGCGGCGCGCTCAGCCCGCTCGACGGCTTCCTCCGCGGCGACGACTACCGCTCGGTCGTGCACACGATGCACCTGACGGACGGCCTACCCTGGACCATCCCCATCGCCCTGGCACTGCCGGATGAGCTCCGCGACCGCCTGCGCGAGGGCGACTCGCTGGCGCTGCGTTCCCAGGACGGCGCCACCGTGGCCGTGGTGGACGTCGAGTCCCTCTACGAGCGCGACCCGCGCCAGGAGGCGCGCCTCGTCTATCGGACGGAGGACGACGGCCACCCCGGCGTGGCCGCGCTGTACCGCGAGGGGACGCTGCTCGCCGGCGGGCCGGTCACCGTCCTGCGGCGGCCTCTGCCGCGCTTCCCCCGCTACCATCTCGACCCGACCGAGGCCCGCGCCGCCTTCGCCGCGCGCGGCTGGCGTACCGTCGTGGGCTTCCAGACGCGGAATCCCGTGCACCGCGCGCACGAGCACCTGCAGAAGGTCGCGCTGGAGCACGTCGACGGCCTCTTCCTGCAACCGCTCATCGGCGCCACCAAGGACGACGACATCCCCGCCGATGTGCGCATGCGCTGCTACGAGGTGCTGCTGCGCGGCTACTACCCGGCGGATCGCGTGCTGCTCGGCACGCTGCCGGCCGCGATGCGCTACGCCGGGCCGCGCGAGGCGGTCTTCCACGCCATCCTCCGCAAGAACTACGGCTGCACGCATTTCATCGTGGGACGCGATCATGCTGGCGTCGGGAGCTACTACGGGACCTACGACGCGCAACGCATCTTCGCCGAGTTCGACCCGGCCGCCCTCGGCATCACCCCGCTGTTCTACGAGAACGCCTTCTACTGCCGCCGCTGCGCCGCCATGGCCACCGCCCGCACCTGCCCGCACGACGACGCGGCGCGTCTCACCCTCTCCGGCACGCGCGTGCGCGAGCTTCTGCGAACGGGCGAGCCACTTCCGCCCGAGTTCAGCCGGCCCGAGGTCGCCGCCGTCCTCGGACAGGCGTTCGCCGGCACCTGACCACGCGCATCAGCCCGCGAGCCGGCCTGCCAGCACCAGCAGCAGCGGCGCGGAGAGGACGGCGACCGCGAAGCCAAGCAGCGAACGGCCATCGCGCGTGGCCCGTCCCGCCAGCCGCAAGGCCAACCCGCTGAAGGGCCGCTCGGCCACGGCGAGCACGACCACGGCCGTGGCCAGCACGGCCGCCAGCAGCGCCAGCACGGCCGGCTGGCCGCCTCCGCCGCCCACGAGCGACGCGACGAACAGCTTGTCCACGAACGTGCCGACGTCGGCCCCGATGATGTACGGGACGAGCTGGCGGCGGTGGATGCGGCCGTTCATCGTCAGCGGCAGCAGCAGGCCCACCGCGGCGACGGCCGAGACCATCACCACGGTGAGCGCGAATCCGACCGCGAAGAGCCCCCACGGCGAGCCGGGCAGCGCCCCGCCGCGCGCGCCCACGTCGGGCAGCGCCGCCTCGAACCAGCGCAGCGCGAGCGCCACCGCGACCAGACCGAGGGCGAACACGGGCAGGCCGCCGAGATGCGCGCCGAGCCAGTCGGCGGATGGCAGGAATAGCGTCGCCACGCCTCGGACGGGCGGGGGTGCGGCCACGCGCGCCGCGTCGAACCAGCCCGTCCGCGCCAACAGGTAGCCGAGCGGGAATGCCGGCAGGTAGAGCAGCGCCGTCGTGACGAGAGCGATAACTCCCGGGTAGAGCGCGTCGGGCACGCGCCGGCCGCGCAGCCACGCCACCGCGCCGACCATCAGCACTCCGGAGGCCGCACCCAGCCGCCCGCCCGCCAGCATGCCATAGAGCGCCGTGCCGCCCAGCGCGCCTCCCGCGTGTAGCCCGAGCGCGACCGCCGCCACCGGAGAGCCGCTGCCGACGACGTACGCCAGCAGCCAGCCACCGCCGACCGCACCGGCGAACGTGTGCCCGCCGACGACCGCGACCAGGCGGCCGACGCCCGCGGCGCCGATGCGCAGGTACTGGAGCCCGAGCAGCAGGGCCACCAGTCCCGCCAGGCCGAGCGACCAGCGCCGTGCGGCAAGCCGACCACCGCGGGCGGAGCGGCGCGCATGACGACCAGCGGCCGCCGCCGCGCCGACCGTCCGGCCGCGTCGGCCGAGCGCGGACCGCCCAGCGTCGGGACCGTTTACCACGCCGGATCGGGCGACGCCACAAGCCCGCGCGACTCGAGCACGGCGAGGATCCGCGCCAGGCTCTCCTCGGGACGCTCGCGGTCGCTGTGGACGGTCACGTCCGGTCGCGGCGGCTCCTCGTACGGGTCGGAGATGCCGGTGAAGTTGGGGATCTCGCCGCGCAGCGCGCGGGCGTACAGCCCCTTGACGTCGCGCGCCGCCAGCACCTCGATCGGACAGCGAGCGAACACCTCGACGAACGCGGCGCCGTCCGCCTCGACCAGGCGTCGCACCTCGTCACGGACGTCGCGGTAAGGCGAGATGGCCGCGGTGATGACGTGCACGCCGTTGCGCGCCAGCAGCCGTGCGACGTAGCCGATACGGCGGATGTTGGCGTCGCGGTCCTCGCGGGAGAAGCCCAGGCCCTTGGAGAGGTTGGTACGCACCTCGTCGCCGTCGAGCACCTCGACGCGGGTGCCGCGACGGCCCACCTCGGCGGCGAGCAACCCGGCGAGTGTGGACTTGCCCGCCCCGGAAAGGCCAGTGAACCACACCACCGCGCCCTGTGCGACGTCGTTCCGCATCGCTGTCCTCCGAAGTAGCAGGTTGGGGGTAACGAGCGGTCAGGTGTGCAGACCGCACTCCGTCTTGCCGAAGCCGGCCCAGCGCCCGGCGCGGGAGTCCTCGCCGGGAGCGACCGGCCGCGTGCACGGCCAGCAGCCGAGGCTGGCGTAGCCACGGTCGAGCAACGGGTTGTGGGGGACGTCGTGCTCGGCCAGGTAGCGCCAGGCGTCTCTCTCGCTCCAGCCGACCAGCGGGCTCACCTTCACCAGCCCGAGCTTCTCGTTCCACTCGACGGCGCGAGTGCCGCCGCGGTTCTCGGTCTGTTCTCGGCGGATCGCGGTGAGCCAGGCGCGCACATCGCCGCCCAGGGCTTCGGCGTTCGGCCCGACCTTGCGCAGGGCGCAGCACCGGTCAGGGTCGCGCTCCCAGAGCGCGTCGCCGTGACGCGCGGCCTGCTCTTCGAGGGTGAGCGGCGGTCGCGCCCGCTCCACTCGTACCTCGTACCGCCGCTCGACCTCATCGATCAGCGCGTACGTCTCGGGGAAGAGCAGCCCGGTGTCGAGCACGAACACGTGCACGTCCGGGCGGACCTGCAAGGCGAGTTGCAGCAGCACCATGCCGCCGGCACCGCCGAAGGAGCAGGCCAGGCGCAGGTGCGGGTGGAAGGACTCCATCGCCCAGCGGACGGTCGCCTCGGCCCCGCCGTGTTCCAGCTCAGCGGCGAGGCGGTCGAGCTCGTCAGGGGCGAAAGGGCAGGCCCGCCCAGGGGCGTCGGATGCGGGCGTGAGCATCAGGGTGCCTCCCTGGCGGATATTGTCATGTATCTGACGCGACTCAGTCAACAATATCCGGGGCACGTTTCGTCCGCGTGCCCGCGCCCGGCGGGAGGGCCGCATGAAATGAGGCGGGCGCAACGACCGTCCGTCATTCCGGCCTGCCTGGTGCAAGCAGGCCAAGCGAGCACCTGCGAGGGATGCGGCTCAGGCCCTCGCCTTCGCGATCAGCTCGCTGACGCCGCGGTCCGCCATTCCCGGTACCTCACTGGAGCGCGCCGCTCGCGTGCAGCGCCTCGATCTCGTCCTCGCCGATGCCCAGCAGGTCGCGCAGTACCGTGTCGGTGTCCCCGCCCAGCAGCGGTGCGGCGCGGAACGGGCCGTGCGCGACGCCCTCCAGCCGGAAGGGCGCGCCGTCGTAGCGGCAGGGGCCGAGCTCCTCATGCACCAGCGTGCGGTAGTAGCCCCGAGCCTGCAGGTGGGGGTCGTCGTCCAGCAAATCGCGGTTCGTGTTCGCGACATGCGCCGGCACGCCCGCCTCCTGCAGGGCGGCGGCGAGCGCCTCGCCCTCGTGCCGGCCCGTCCAGGCCGCTATCGCCCGCTCGAGATCGTCCTCGTGGCGCTTGCGCCCCAGGAGCGTAGCGAAGCTCGGGTCCGCTGCCCACGGCTCGCCGAACGCGACACGGCCCAAGGCCGCCCACTCGGTATCGGTCGTCACCGTCAACGCAAGCCAGCGGTCGGCGCCCCTCACCGGGTAGATGCCGTGCGGGCACGCCCAAGGGCTGCCGTTCATCATCCGTCCGCGGCGCGGCACGCCCAGCGACGCGGCCGCGATCGCCGGCCCGGTAACACAGACGGTCGACTCGTACTGCGCCAGCTCGATGAGGCAGCCGCGCCCGGTCCGCTCGCGCGCACGCAGCGCGGTAATGACGCCGACGAGCGCCTGACCAGCGTTGATCACGAAGTCCGGGAAGGCGCCGGGCGGGCCGACCGGCTTGCGGCTTGGGTTGCCGGTCAGCCAGCTCAGCCCGGCGATCGCCTTGATGCCGAAGCCGAAGCCGCGATACTCCCTTCGCGGCCCTTCCGACCCGCACGCGGGCGCGGAGACAACGATGATGCCCGGATTCTCGCGGCTGAGCGTCTCGTAGTCGAGCCCCCAGCGGTGGAGCACACCGGGCGCGAAGTTCTCCACCAGCACCTCGGCCCAGCGACCCAGCCGGCGGGCAAGATCGAGGCCCGCGGGGTGGCCGAGGTCGACCTGCAGCGACAGCTTGTTGCTGTTGAAGTTGTTGAAGTAGCCGCTGCCGTTGTAGCCCTCGTAGCCCTCGGGGATGGGGTTGTTCACCCGCAGCGAATCCAGCCTGGCCAGCGACTCGACCCGCACCACCGTCGCGCCGTAATCGGCCAGCACCTTGGCGCAGACCGGCCCCGCGGCGAACCAGCTCAGATCGAGCACGCGCAGCCCCGTGAACGGCAGGGCGCCGCCCATGTCGCCGCCCATCTCACACCACCCCCGCCCCGGCCAGGGCGGCCAGCGTCTCACGTGCCAGCCCCAGCTCCTCACACCAGACGCCGACGTTGTCCTGCCCAAGCCGCGGCGCGCCTCGCTCGGGCCGTGGCGGCTCGCCGTTCATGCGCCAGGGCGAGCCGGGCAGCGTCGCCTGGCGGCCGTCCGGGGCACGCACGGCGCGGAAGTAACCGCGCGTCACGAGCTGTGGGTCGCGCAGGAGCTGCTCCGGTCCGTGCACGGGAAAGACGAACAGCCGGCGCGCCTGTCCGTCGCGAGCGGCCTGTTCGGCCGTCCGCCGCGCGCAGATGGCCCGCAGCGCGTCATCGACCTGCCCCTTGTTCTCTTGCCGGAATGCCGGGTCCTGCCAGCGGGGGTCGAGAAACGGCTCGGCCAGGCCATCCTCGGCCGCCCAGGCGACGAACCCGTCCCAGTGCCAGGGGACCAGGTAGGTGGCTACCCAGCCATCCAGGCATCGTGAGACGGTGACGCCCAGCGCCGCACTTTCCTCGCCGTAGCGTCCGCGCACCTCGCCCCGCAGATCCCAGAACATGATGTCCGGCTGCACCGACGCGGCCACGGACTCCTGCAGCGAGACCTCGCAGACGATGCCGCGGCCCGTGCGCTCCCGCGTGGCGAGCCCGGCGAGCACGGCGCCGGCCAGGTGGATCGAGCCCATGTGCAGCCCCTGCTCGCCGCCGACCCGGGCCGGGGGGTCGTCCGGAAAGCCCGTCAGCGCGGCGATGCCGCCGGCGGCCTGCGCCACCAGGTCGGTCGCCCGCCAGCGGGCCTTGGGCCCGGTGCGCCCGAACGGCGTCAGCGCGCCGACCACCAGTAGCCGTTGCATCTCGGTCAGCTCGTCCGGCCCGGGCCAGCCCGGCGGCATCCCGCCGTCCGACGAGGCGAGCAGGCACGCGTCGGCGGTGCGCAGGAGACGCCAGAGGAGCGCGCGGCCATCCGCGGTGGCCGGGTCCAGCGTGACCCCGCGCTTGCCATCATTCAGGTGCAGATGCTGTAGCGAGCGGTCACGCGCCGACGCCGTCGCCAGGAGCGGCGGCTCGCGCCGCACCGCGGCGCCCCACGGCGGTTCAACCAGCAGCACCTCGGCGCCGAGCTGGGCCAGCAGCCGCCCGGCGTAGTGGCCGTGCCGGCCGGGCGCCTCAACGACGCGTAGCCCCTCCAGCGGTCGCACCGCGCACCCTCCCCCTCACGAGGGTAACGCGCGCCGTGCCGCCGTTCGAGTCTCTGGCGCGGGCTGCCTTCATCCTCGTGATCGTTCCTCGACCACCGCCGCGCGATGACGGCAGGCCGGGCCGCCCGGTGGCAGCAGGCTACGACTCCGCTCGAAGCTCCAACACGTAGCCGATCAACCGCACCTCTGGCGTCGGCTGGCGGTCCCGCTCCGGCGCGCGACGGAAGCCCAGCCGCTCGTACAGCCGCTGCGCGGCCTGCATCCGCGGCGTGGTGAAGAGAGAGAGCCGCGCCTTTCCTTCCTCCTGCGCGCGCACCACGCAGCCGCGCACCAGCAGCTCACCCACGCCGCGTCGCTGGGCCGCCGGCGTTACGGCCAGCATCCGGATGCCCGCCTCGTCCTCCGCCTCGAACTCGGCGTACGGCCCCGGGCCGGGAACGTACGTGACGCAACCGAGGAGCTGGAAGTGCTCGTCCACCGCGGCGAGGACGACCGCTTGCTCCGCCCGGCGGGCGACGTCCCGCAGCTCCCGCGCGTACGCCTCGTCCAGCAGCAGCCCGTGATACGCCTGGACCACCAGATCGCCGAGCCGTGCGTGCTCATCCGGGAACGCCTCGCGGACCTCTATTGCCATGCCCCACCTCCGCCTCGCGGCTCCCCCGCTCGTAGTCCACGCTACCGCCTGGGCGCGGAACCGGCCACCGCCCGAGGAATCAGACCTTCACGTCAACGTCATTGTGCTAGACTGCGAGTATGAGCGTTCCTGTCGGCGTCGCGCGGCCCGAGGTCGCGGCGCCTCCGGATGGCGGCCCGGTCCCCGCCATCGAGGTCCGCGATCTCCACAAGCGCTATGGCGAGCTGGAGGCCGTCGCCGGCATCAGCTTCAGCGTGGCGCCGCGTGAGACGTTCGGATTCCTCGGGCCGAACGGCGCCGGCAAGTCCACCACCATCTCCATGCTCTGCACGCTCGTCCGACCGAGTAGCGGGTCCGCCCGCGTGGCCGGCTTCGACGCCGTGGCCGCTCCGGCAGAGGTCCGGCGCCGCATCGGACTCGTCTTCCAGGACACCACGCTGGACGATTACCTCACCGCGAAGGAGAATCTGCGCTTCCACGCCGAGCTGTACGGCGTCCCCGGGTCGATCGTGGAGGATCGCATCCGCCAGGTCTTGACCATGGTCGAGCTGTGGGACCGGCGCGACCACATCGTGCGCACGTTCTCGGGCGGCATGAAACGCCGGCTCGAGATCGCCCGCGGGCTGCTGCACTCACCGCGCGTGCTCTTCCTGGACGAGCCGACCATCGGCCTCGATCCGCAGACCCGCAGTCACATCTGGGCCTACATCCGCGAGCTGAAGCGGCGCGAGGAGATCACCATCTTCATGACCACGCACTACATGGACGAGGCGGAATTCTGCGACCGCATCGCCATCATCGACCACGGGCGGGTCGTGGCCATGGGCACGCCCGAGGAGCTGAAGGCGAGCGTGGGCCGCGACCGCGTGCAGATCCGCACGGACGACGCCGAGGCCGCCATCCTGGCGCTGCGCGAACGGTTCGAGATCGAGGCCACGGTCAGCGAGGAGATGGTCACGTTCCACGTACCCGGCGGCGAGCAGTTCGTCCCTCAGCTCTTCGCCGGCCTGGGCGTGCCGATCCGCTCGGTCTCCGTCGCCCGCCCCACCCTGGACGACGTCTTCATGACGTACACCGGCCGCACCATCCGCGATGCCGAGGCGTCGACGGGCGACCAGATGCGCAGCCTGCCCTTCGTTCGCGCGCATCGGGGACGCTGAACGTGACCGCCAGCGTCGCCCCGGTCGCCGGAGTACACATCGCCGCGGGCACCTGGCGCGAGGACCTGCGCGGCGTGCGCGTCGTCTGGAAGCGCGAGCTGTTGCGCTTCTTCCGCTCCCGGATCCGCATCGTGACCTCGCTGGCCCAGCCCGTGCTTTTCCTCTTCATCCTCGGCACGGGCCTTTCGCCGCTCGTGCAGGGCGGGGAAGGCAGCAACTTCGACTTCCGGACGTTCATGTTCCCGGGGGTGATCGCCATGACCGTGCTGTTCACGGCGATCTTCTCCGCCGTCTCGATCGTGTGGGACCGCGAGTTCGGCTTCCTGCGCGAGATGCTGGTGGCGCCGGTGCGGCGCGGCGCGCTCGTGCTGGGCAAGTGCCTCGGCGGGGCCACGGTGGCGACCCTGCAGGGCGTGATCATGCTGGCCCTGGCCGGGCTGGTGCATGTGCCCTACGCGCCGCTCCTGCTGCTGACGCTGGTTGCCGAGATGGCGCTCACCGCCTTTGCGCTGACGGCCTTCGGCGTGCTGCTCGCCAGCCGCATGCAGCAGGTCGAGTCGTTCCAGGTGGTGATGCAGTTCTTCGTGCTGCCCATGTTCTTCCTCTCCGGCGCTGTCTTCCCGCTGAGCCGGCTGCCCGGCTGGCTTCAGGTGCTGACACGCCTCGACCCGCTGACCTACGCCGTCGATCCGATGCGCCGGGCCGTGTTCGCGTACGTCTCGCCGCCTGCCTCGATCCAGCTCGTGCTGGACCCCGGCATCACTTGGGGCGGCTGGCGGCTGCCGGTCCTGCTGGAGGTCGCCATCGTGGCGGTGCTCGGCGTTCTGATGCTGGTGACTGCCGTGACCCAGTTCTCCCGGGCGGACTGATCTGCCGTACCGGCGCGATTGCCGGGTCGCTCACGCGGCCATCGTGGCGGCCGCCGGCGCGAGCGACGGCCTGACCTGACGCATAGCCGGTTCAGGCAGGCACGTGGACCGAGAGGCGTAGCTCGCGGTCCAGCTCGACCCGGCCGGCGACCGTGACGCGGAGCGCGCGGCTGCCCTCGAGGCGCGCAACCCAGCCCAGCTCGAAAAACCGGGCAGCGACGGCCGCCCCCAGCGCTCCGGCGATGTGGTGCCGCCGCTCCGTCCAATCAAGACACGTCGTGGCAAACTTCCGCTTCGATTGCCGAAGCACCTGCAGGTCGACCCCAAGCTCAGCGAACCATCCGGCACCGGCCGCGGTCACGACAAACTCCCGGTCGCCGCGCGCCAGGATCTGCCGCCCCACGAGCGCGTCGGCGAGGCCCACCCCCAGTTGCCCCGCCAGGTGGTCGTAGCACGTACGCGCGGCCCGGATGGCGGCAGGCGGAGAGTTGGGCGTGAGCCGTGGCCCCGGTCGGGGCGTGACCGCGGACAGCGCCTCGATCGCGTGGGCCACGTCGGCGTTGGCGATGCGGTAGTAGCGGTGCCGGCCTCGGGCCTCGAGCGCCAACAACCCGCCATCTACGAGCCGCGCAAGGTGGCCGCTGGCGGTCTGCGGTGCGATCCACGCGACGCGGGCGAGCTCACCGGCCGTCAGCGCCCGCCCGTCGAGCAGCGCCGAGAGCATGGCGGCGCGCGAAGCGTCGCCGATGAGGCTGGCGGCGGAGGCGAGCGCGATGTCGCGGGTGTCCGGGGAGGTATCCGTCCCGATCATGCGTGTACCATACCGCGGCGAGATCCGGGATCGTTTCGTCCGTGGCCGAAACGATGGCGCCAAGGCGGCCGGTACATTCGAGTCATGCTCAACGCAATCGTACATCGGACCATCAAGCCGTCGATACTCTATTACGGCACGCCGGTCTCGCTCATCAGCACGCTAAGTCCCGACGGCACGCCCAATCTCTCGCCGATTTCCTCGTCGTGGGCGCTCGGCAACCGCGTCGTCCTCGGCATGGCGACCAGCGGCCAGGGGTTCTTGAACATCGAGCGCACCATGGAATGCGTCATCAACATGCCCTCGCCGGAACTATGGAAGGCGGTCGAGCGCATTGCCGACACCACCGGCGTCGACCCGGTACCCGGCTTCAAGGTCGCCATGGGGTACCGCTTCGAACCGAAGAAGTTCGAATGCGCGGGGCTCACGGCGCTCGCCTCAGAGGTGGTCGCGCCACCCCGCGTGGCCGAATGCCCCATCCAGCTCGAAGCCCGCGTCCTGGCCATCCATCGCGCGACGCCCGTTGAAGGCGACGGCCCGACCCCGACGGCGGCTATCGAGACGCGCGTGGAGCGCGTTCATGCGCACGAGCGCATCGTCATCCCCGGCTCGAACCATATCGACACGAGCCGCTGGAGCCCACTCCTCTACGTCTTCCGCCATTACTTCGGCACGGGCCCCGAGCTGGGTACCAACTTCCGCGTCGAAGCGTGAATCGGAGCCCCGGAGCCGAGGCGGGGGTTCCGGCCGGCCGCCTTCGGACGCAGCCCGACGACTCGCATCACATCCGCGCCGGCTCGCGCCGCAGGGGAAACGCACGAGCTAGCCGCGCAGGCGCTGCAGCCGTCGCACCGCCTCCTCGAGCGTCTCCTCCCGTTTCGAGAAGGTGAACCGCACCCAGTGCCGCCCGAGCTCGGCCGTGTGGTAGAACGACGAGCCGGGCACCGCCGCGACCCCGACCTCCCGCACCAGCCGCCCGCAGAACGAGATGTCGTCCTCGTCAGTCAGGGACCGGACGTCGGCCATGATGTAGTACGCTCCGCTCGGCAGCACGCAGCGGAAGCCCGCGCGTTCCAGGCTCTCGTAGAGCATGGCGCGCTTGTGAGCGTACATGTCGCGCAGCTCTTCGTAGTACGACATCGGCATGGCGAGCGCCGCCGCGCCGGCCTCCTGCAGCGGCGCGGGTGCGCCTACCGTGAGGAAGTCGTGCACCTTGCGGACGGCGTCCGACAGGTGATCCGGCGCGATCACGTAGCCGAGCCGCCAGCCCGTCACGCTGAACGTCTTCGAGAGGCCGCTGATCGTCACCGTCCGCTCGGTCATGCCGGGCAGCGTGGCGATGCTCACGTGCTCGGCGCCGTCGTAGAGGATGTGCTCGTAGATCTCGTCGGTCACCGCCACCACGTCATAGCGACGGCAAAGGTGGGCGACCGCCTCCAGCTCGTCGCGGGAAAAGACGTGCCCGCTCGGGTTGTTGGGCGTATTGATGATGATCGCCCGTGTGCGCGGCGTGAACGCCCGCTCGAGGGCGGCGACATCCAGGTGGAAGTCGGGATCGGCCAGCGCCACGTACACCAGGCTCGCGCCGCACAGCGCGGCGTCAGGGCCGTAGTTCTCGTAGAACGGCTCGAAGACGATCACCTCGTCGCCGGGGTCGACCAGCGCGAGCATGGTCGCCATCATCGCCTCGGTCGCACCACAGGTCACGGTTACGTGCCGTTCCGGGTCGACCCAGTTGAGCCCGTTGAACCAGGCGGCCTTGCGGGCGACGGCGTCGCGCAGGCTCTTCGCGCCCCAGGTGATGGCGTACTGGTTGTGGTCGGCCAGGATTGCGTCGACCGCTGCCTGCTTGAGCGCGGGCGGCGCGGGGAAATCAGGGAAGCCCTGGGCCAGGTTGATGGCGCCGTACTCCATCGCGAGGCGCGTCTGCTCGCGAATAACGGACTCGGTGAAGACGCCGGTGCGCGCGGCGACGGAACGGACCGGACGGGTCATGGCCACCTCCCCCGCCCATGATAGGGCGCGAGGCCGGCAGCGCCAGCACCCGGTGGGTTCAGCCGCCGGGCGGAGCCGGCGTGGGCGTGGGGGTAGGCGTGGCGGGCAGCCCGTTGTCGCTGACGAACGGATACGGCGCGCGCGGCGGCGCGGTCGACGGCGCGGGCTTGCTGCCGAACGTCAGCACGATGTAGCGCAGCGGCTTGTCCGAGCGGTACGATACCTGCTCGTTCGCCTTGCGGTCGCCGAGCCAGAACGTGATGACGGCGCCATCCTGTCCGCAGTCGGTGCCTCCGCGGACCTCGACGGCGTAGTAGCTCTCGAAGAGCTGCGGCAGCCCACGGCGCAAGGTGCAGTCCGTGCCGTTGATCTTTGCCACCAACGAGAGCGTGTCGGCGAGCTTCGGGTCGAGCCATTGCCCGTCGACCGCCACCGGCCCGTAGACCAGGTCCGCGCTCAAGCCCGGATCGAGCGGAGGCAGCATCGCGGGGAAGGTCGGTCCGCGGTCGGCGTAGGTCCCGCCCGAGGTCGGCGTCGCGCTGGCCGCCGCCGTCGGCGAGCCGCCGGTCGTTGCCGCCGGACTGGCCGCGGCGGATGCCGGAGCGGTAACCGTCGCGGTTGGCCCTGCCGGGCGTGTGGTGGTGAACGCGACGGTCGGGCTGCCCGCGCCCACCGTGCCGGTCGGCATCTGCACGCCACGCGCCAGCTCGCTATGGCCCGCGCCACGGCCGGGCGGCCACGAAAGGACGCCCGCGGCGGCCTCACCCATGGGCGTCAGCAGCGCCAGCGCGGCCACCACCGCCGCTACCGCGGCCACGCTGCCGACCCATCGCACCCGTCGCCAGGCCAAGCTGACCTCGTGCCGCCGGGCACCCGCGGTCGCCGCCTCGATGACCTCGCCGACCGTGGGCACGGGTAGTCGTTCCAGGTACTCCGCCAACGTCACGGTCACGGAGCGATACCCGGCCGCCGTGGCCGCGCAGTCGGCACAGCGGACGAGATGCTCGCCCACCCGCGCCCGCTCTGCCTCGTCCAGCTCGCCGTCGACGTAGGCGCTGAGGACAACCGGCTCGACGTGCCCGCCCGTCACCACCGCTCCTCCTTCATGGACTCGCGCAGCGACTCTCGCGCCCGGTGCACCCGTGCCCGCACCGCGCCGGCCGAGATACGAGTAATGCGGGCGATCTCGTCATACGTCAAGCCTTGCGCCACCATCACGACGCACTGCGCGGTAACCGGCTCGAGCGAGGCCAGGGCCGTGCGCAGCGTCTCGCGCGCCAGCACCCCGTCCTCGTCGGCTCGCACCGGGCCGTTCTCCGCCTCCAGATCGTCACGATGGACCAGCCGCACGCGACGCTTACGGCGGCGAAACTCGTCGCGCGCGGTGTTGCGAGCGATGGTGTACAGCCAGTTGCGGTAGTTGGTGTCCGGGCGCGCCCGGGGCAGCGCCAGGTACGCCTTCATGAACGTCTCCTGCAGGATGTCCCGCGCCGTTTCCGGCTCGCCCATCGTGACGCAGAGAAAACGATAGATCACCGCCTCGTTCTCTTCCACGATCCGCTCGAAGAGCGCGACGCGCCCCTCGGCGGCTGAGCACCGGACCGCATCGATCCCCAGCCCAGATTCCACCGGCTCGGACTCCCTGCCACTCATTGCAAACGCCAGACGGGGCGCGATTGTGACGCGCCCCGAGACCCGGTCATCTCCGCGGCCGCCTGCCGGCTCAGAACTGGCCGAGCAGCGCCCAGAGTCGCTCGATGAGCGCCACCGCATCGGCATGCGGCCGCTGCCAGACGTTCCGCCCGAAGATGAAGCCAGTGGCGCCCGCCTCGAGCGCGGCGCGCGCCCGGGTGAGCAACTCGTCGTCACCCGTCTTCGTGCCGCCGCTGAGCAGGACCGGCGTGCGGCCCGCCGACTTGACGACCCGCGTGAAGGCCTCGCGCATGTCGTACGCCATCGCGTTGTACGGCTTCGGCATGAGCTGCGCCTTCTCGGGGTCGTGCACCGGCATGTTGACCTTCACGATGTCCGCGCCGAGCTCGCAGGCGACGCGAGCCGCGTACTCCACCGCCCAGGTGCTGTCGCGACCGCCCTTCGCCTCCACCGCCTTGCCGCGTGGGTAGCTCCACACCACCACGGGCATGCCCAGTCGCTCCGCCTCGCGCCGCACGCTCATGAGCTGCACGAAGTCCTCGTCCTGGCGCGCGGAGCCGACATACAGCGTGTAGCCGACCGCCACGGCGCCCAGCGCCACCGCGTCCTCCACCTGCGCGTTGGGCGGCGAAATCGGCGCATCGTCGGGCGGGATCTCCGTCTTCCCATTCAGCTTCAGGATGAGCGGCACCTCGCCGGCGACCTCAGGCATGTACTTCTTCGCCAGGCCAACCTGGAGCGCCACCCCACTGTAGTTCCCGTCGCGCGCGAGACGCAGCACGTATGCCGGGTCGAGGCTGTCGGGGTTGTCGAAGAAGTCCCGCGGACCGTGCTCGAGCCCCTGGTCGAGCGGGAGCAGCATCAGCGTGCCGTTCTTCGGGCCGCGCTGGTAGAAGAGCTGGCGCAGCCGCGTGAGCTTGCCGAGGCTGAGCCCCATGTCTTCGAGCCTCGGTCGCGCCACGCGCACGGCCGGGGTTTCCGTCGCCATCGTGCACCTCCCACGGTGAGGGACGCCCTCGCGGGCGCGCTGCGCTGCGATCCTACGTCGCCCGCCGGATGCTGTAAACGCGCGGCAACGATTTGGTGGTGTACCGAAGAGTGTGGAATCTCGCGGAGGGGGAAGAGCGGGCGTATCCTCCGGCGGGCGGAAGCACACCGCGCGCCTGCGCGCCATGATCGGGCGCGTTTCGGCGCCCGGCGTCTTGCGCCGTCCCCGTCGCGGGTGTTCAGATCGTTAACGACATGTCCACGGAGCCACAGCCGACATCGCCGGTCCGCGGGGCGCCGAGCGCGCCCATCCACCACCTGCTGCAGCTCGAGGTGCTCGAGTGCGCCGCGGGGCGGGCGCGCATCCGCTTCCCCGCGCGCGACCAGTTCTATATCTCGAACGGCACGGTTCAGGGCGGCATCGTCGCCACCTGGATCGATACCACCATGGCGTTCGCCGTGCGGTCGCTGCTGCCGCGGCCGGAGATGGGCAGTCCCACCATCGAGTTGCACATCACCTACCTGCGGCCGGTCCGCGCCGGGCCGATGCTGGCCGAGGCGCAGGTCGTGCGGCTTGGCCGCACGGTTGCCTATGTCGAGGCGAGCCTCTTCGACGCCCACGGTCGGCTGGTGGCCCGTGGCACCAGCACCCAGATGATCCGCGAGCACGATCGCGGCCGCATCCACCCCGATGGTCACCCGAGGGAGGAGCAACCATGACCACCGTCCACCACGCGACGATCGAGCGGAACCTGGCACTGGAGTTGGCCCGCGTCACCGAGGTCGCCGCGATGGCCGCGGGCCGTTTCATGGGGCGCGGCGACAAGAACGCGGCCGACGCTGCCGCCGTCGAGGCGATGCGGGTCACGCTCGCCTCGGTCGACATGGACGGCCTCGTCGTCATCGGCGAAGGGGTCAAAGACGAGGCGCCGATGCTCTACAACGGCGAGCGCATCGGCAACGGCAATCCGCCCGAGGTCGATGTCGCCGTCGACCCGATCGACGGTACGCGCCTGCTCTCACTGGGCCTGCCCGGCGCGGTGTCCGTGGTGGCGCTCTGCGAGCGCGGCACCATGCACTGCCCGTGGGAGGTCGTCTACATGAACAAGATCGCCGTCGGCCCGGAGGCGGCCGGCGCGATCGACATCCGCGCCTCCGTCGCCGACAACTTGAAGAACATCGCCCGCGCCAAGAAGAAGGACGTGCGCGACCTGCTCGTCGTGGTGCTCGACCGCCCCCGCCACGCCGACCTGGTGCGCGAGATCCGCGAGGCCGGCGCCCGCATCAAGTCCATCACCGACGGCGATGTGGCCGGCGCGATCAGCACCGCGATGGAAGGGACCGGCGCAGACGCGTTGATCGGGATCGGCGGCGCGCCCGAGGCGGTCCTCGCGGCCGCCGCGCTCAAGTGCATGGGCGGCGAGATGCAGTGCCTGCTCTGGCCCCGCGACGACGCCGAGCGCGAGGCATGCCGGGCGGCCGGCCTGGCCCTGGACCGCGTCTGGTCCACCAACGACCTGGTGGGTGGCGAAAACGTATTCTTCGCCATCACCGGCATCACCGACGGCGAGCTCCTGCAAGGCGTGCACTACTTCGGCGGTGGCGCGACGACCCAGTCCATCGTCATGCGTTCCTTCTCCGGGACGATCCGCTGGGTGGAGGCGCGCCACAACTTCCGCCAGCTCCAGAAGCTGGTGCGAGGCATCGGCATCACCGTGTGATCCACAACGGCGCTGGCCATCGGGGGCTCGGAACACCCCCCGGTGGTATCCTGAGGGCGCAAGCGGCGCATCCTGCGCGAGCGCCAGCAGAGAAGAGAGGTTCACCCATCATGCACGAAGTCGTCATCGCCGGGGCGGTCCGCACGCCTCTTGGCAGGCGCAACGGCGTGCTCTCCGGCGTCCACCCGGTAGACCTCGCCGCCCACACCCTCCGGTCACTCGCCGATCGCACTCGGCTCGACGTCGCCCAGGTCGAGTACCTCATCATGGGCTGCGTCGGGCAGGTCGGCGAGCAATCCGCCAACATCGGCCGGAACGCGGTGCTCGCGGCCGGCTGGCCGATGGAGATCCCCGCCTCCTCGGTGGACCAGCAATGCTCCAGCAGCCAGCAGGCCGTGCACCTCGCCGCCGGCCTGGTCGGCTCCGGCGCGATGGACGTCGTCGTCGCCGCCGGCGTGGAAGCGATGACCCGCGTGCCCATGGGCATCAACATGACCCAGGGGCCCGGCTTCCCCTTCACCAGCTCGATGACCGACCGATACGTCCTCACCAGTCAGGGCATCAGCGCCGAGAAGATCGCCAAGAAGTGGGGCATCACCCGCCAGGACGCCGACCGCTTTGCCCTCGAGAGCCAGATGCGCGCCTCGCGGGCCCGGGCCGAAGGCAAGTTCCTGCCCGAGATCACGCCGGTGAAGGTCGCCCTCGAGGGCGTTGAGACCGTCATCGATTACGACGAGGGCATCCGCCCCAACACCACCATCGAGGTGCTCGGCACGCTCAAGCCCAGCTTCCAGGAGGATGGAACCCACACCGCCGGCAACTCCAGCCAGATCACCGACGGATCGGCCGCCGTGCTCCTCACCACGCCGGAGAAGGCGCGGGAGCTCGGCCTCAAGCCGCGGGCGCGCATCGTTGACCAGGTCGTCGTCGGCACGGACCCAGAGCTGATGCTCAGCGGCCCGATCTTCGCGACCCGCAAGATCATGAAGCGCACCGGCATGACGCTCAACCAGATGGACCTGGTCGAGATCAACGAGGCGTTCGCGGCCGTGGTGCTCGCCTGGCAGAAGGAGCTCGACCCGGACATGTCGAAGGTGAACGTGAACGGCGGCGCGATCGCGCTGGGCCACCCGCTGGGCGCTACCGGCGCACGGCTGTTCGTCACCCTGCTGCACGAGCTGGAGCGGCGCAACGGCCGCTACGGCCTGGTGACGATGTGCGTGGGCGGCGGCATCGGCACCGCCACGATCATCGAGCGGCTCGACTAGCCGCCACGCGGCGAGAGCGCGGCCCCGTCGGTAATGCGACCGGGCCGCCGCGCCTATCCTGCCTCGCCGGCCGCGGCGAGCCCGGCCAGCTCCGCTTCCAGCAGGCGCTGAAACGCCCGCCGCACCAGCAGGCGGTCGGCGACCGCGGCCATCGGCCCGGGCGGACGCTCGTACTCCAGCTCGCACGTCACCGTGCAGCCGGAGCCATCCGCGACGACCACCCAACACTGCTGATAGGGGCGCTCGCCCCAGTTGCCACGCTCTGTCAGGCGCACCGGCGGATCGTGCTCGTATACCTCGACGGTCACGGACAGGCGGCGCCGGAACAGCAGCGCGTGGTACTGGGCGCGGGCGCCGAGCCCGGCCGCCGGGCCATCGAGCATGCGCAGGCCTCCAAGCTCCGGAGGGAACCACTGGTGACGCTGCCCGAGCGCCGCCAGCAGACCAAACACCCGTTCCGGCGGCGCCCCGACCCGCCGGCGTGCGGCCGCCCGCCCACTCGAGGCGCCGCGGCCATGTGACGCTTGTGTTACGTCTATTGACGCCCTCCTCGCCCCGTGCCGATGCTGAGACCAGGCGGCCCTCCGCCGGTGGCCCCCTTCACCGGGTGTAGAATACGGCCACCGGCGCGTGCCCGCCCCGACCCGGCGCCGGGCACGCGGACGGTGAGGAGGTAGCACTGGTCGTGTCGGTTCTCGAGAAACCCCGGACCGTCGGCGAGCTGCGGGCGTCCGGCTACAAGGTCCTTTCGGTCAAGCAGGAGATCCGCAAGAACCTGGTCCAGCGCATCCGCTCGGGTGAGCCGCTGTTCGAGGGGATCGTCGGCTACGAGGACACCGTCCTACCCGCGTTGCAGAACGCGCTGCTTGCTGGCCAGGACATCATCTTCCTGGGCGAGCGCGGCCAGGCCAAGAGCCGCATCATCCGTGCGCTCACCAACCTGCTGGACGAGGAGATCCCCGTCCTCGCCGGCACGGAGATCCCGGAGAATCCGTACGCGCCGATTACCAGGGAAGGCCGGGACCTCCAGGAGCGCGGGGGCGACAACGCCCCGATCGCCTGGCTCCGCCGCGAGGACCGCTACGGCGAGAAGCTGGCGACGCCCGACATCACCATCGCCGACCTGATCGGCGAGGTGGACCCGATCAAGGTCGCCGAGGGCCGCTACTTGAGCGACGAGCTCACCATCCACTACGGGCTGATCCCGCGGACGAACCGGGGGATCTTCTGCATCAACGAGCTTCCCGACCTGGCCGAGCGCATCCAGGTCGGCCTGCTGAACATCATGGAGGAGCGCGACGTCCAGATCCGTGGCTATCGCGTGCGGCTCCCGCTCGACGTGATGGTGGTCGCGTCGGCCAACCCGGAAGACTACACCAACCGCGGTCGCATCATCACGCCGCTGAAAGACCGCTACGGTGCCCAGATCCGCACCCACTACCCGCGCGCCGTCGAGCACGAGATCGACATCATGGAGCGCGAGCGCGCCCACTTCGACGACGAGGGCTACGAGGTCATCGTCCCGCAGTTCGTGAAGGAGATCGTGGCCGAGATCACCCGGCTGGCGCGACGCAGCCCGGACGTCAACCAGCGCTCCGGCGTCTCCGTGCGGGCCTCGATCGCGGACTACGAGGCGCTCCTGGCGAACGCGCAGCGCCGCGCGATCCGGCTCGACGAGCGATACGTGGTGCCAAGGGTCTCCGACCTGGCGTTCATCATGCCCACGCTCAGCGGCAAGGTGGAGTTCGAGACGCTGGACGACGGGCGCGAGGAGCAGATCATCGAGAAGCTCGTGCAGGGCGCGCTCGTGGCGGTCTTCAACCGCTACTTCAGCGTCGGAGAGCTGGAGGAGATCGTCGCCCGCTTCAAGGGCGGCTTCTCGGTGGAGGCGGGCGAGCAGATGCCCTCGGCCCACTATGTGACCGCGCTGCAGCAGGTTCCGGCCTTCGTCCAGCCGGTGCACAAGCTGGTGGGCGAGACGGGGAACGACGCGGTCATCGCCTCGGCGATCGAGCTCGTTCTCGAGGGGCTGCACCTCAACAAGCGGCTGAACAAGGACAAGGTGCCAGGCCGCTCGCAGTATCGGGGGTAATATCCGGCGCACCGCGGGCGAACAGCGGCCGGCGGCCCGTGGCGCCTGGGTCGGACCCACGCCCTCGACTGGAGAGTAGCGAGATGACCTCCCGCGACGGTTCGCTGGTGTCCGTCTGCGTGTTCTGCGGCTCCTCGCGCCGCGTGCCAGAGCGCCACCTGGCGGCCGCGCGCGCGCTCGGCGCGGGGCTCGCCGCCCGCGGCTGGCGGCTCGTCTTCGGCGGCGGCGCGTTCGGCATGATGGGCGCCTGCGCCGACGGCGCGCTCGCCGGCCGGGGACCCGTCACCGGCGTCATGACCCGCGCGCTGATGGACGACGAGCGCCCCCATCGCGGAGTGAGTGACACCCGCGTCGTCTCCTCCATGCACGAGCGCAAGCGCGTCATGGCGACGGAGTCGGACGCGTTCGTCGTCCTCCCGGGCGGGCTCGGTACGCTCGAGGAGGCGTTCGAGATCACCACCTGGAAGCAGCTCGACCTCCACGGCAAGCCGGTCCTCTGGGTGAACCTGGACGGCTTCTTCGACCGGCTGCTCGACCACCTGCGCGCCGCCAGCGAGCTCGGCTTCATTCGCCCGGAGCACCTCGCCCTCGTCCGGCCCCTGCCGGACGTCGCCGCCGCGCTCACCGCGCTCGACGCCCTCGCCCTCGCTCCCACTCGCCGCCCACGCACCATCCGCCGCGCGTGAGAAACCGCAGATGAACGCAGATGAACGCGGGTCACTCGGTGGCAACGGGCTGCGTCTCTCGCTGCGCGCCACCGGCCTCACGATATGCCTGCTCCTCAACTTTGGCGCACCCGGAGTCCAGGTGAAGCGGGTGGTCCTTCACCCATGAATCACCCATCCAAGTTCATCTGCGTCCATCTGTGGTTCCATTCCCCCGTTGCGCTCGGGCCCGCTGGCGCCGGTGGTAGGATGACCATATCGCGGCGACAGAATCGTCGCGGCCCGCCGCGGGCGGGTGGGAGCGGGGCTGTTCATGGTGCTGCGTTACCGCTACTCCGAGTGGGACGGCTCACAGGAGATCCCGGACCTCGACCCGGACCACATCCTCGACAACCTCACCGACGACCTGATGAACTTCGGCGACCTGCAGCACGCCTTGCGCAACATGCTGCAGCGCGGCATGCGTGACCCGTCCGGCCAGCGGCTCCCGGGGCTGCGCGACCTCCTGCAGCAGCTCCGCCAGCAGCGACGCCAGGCGCTCGACCGCTACAACCTCTCCAGCGCCTTCGACGACATCAAGAAGCAGCTCAACGAGATCGTCCAGATGGAGAAGGAGACGCTCACCCGCCGCACCCAGGAGGCCCAGCCCCAGCAGGGCGCCCCGGAGGGATCCCAGCAGGGGACGCCGAGCGTCCTCGAGCAGGCCGAGCAGGCGCTGCGCCAGGCCCAGCAACCCGGTCAGCAACAGGGTGGGCAAGGTGAAGGTGACTCGCCAACCGGGAAGGCGGGCCAGCCGCCGTCCGGCGGGCCGCGGGAGGGCGCGCCCGGCGAGGGGCAGAGCGGCCGGTCGGGCCAGCAGGCGGGCGAGGGCGCGCCCGACGAGTTCGCAGAGATGCTGCGCAAGGTCGTCGAGCGCAAGCAGAGCTTCCTCGACCAGCTCCCGGCGGACGTCGGCGGTGCGGTGAAGGAGCTCCAGAACTACGAGTTCATGGACCCGGAGGCCCAGGCCAAGTTCCAGGAGCTGATGGAGACGCTGAAGAAGGCGATGATGGACACCTTCTTCAAGGACCTCTCCAGCACCATCCAGGACATGACGCCGGAGCAGCTCCAGCGCATCAAGGACATGGCCCACGACCTCAACCAGATGCTGGAGCAGCGCGCCCGCGGCGAGGAGCCGGACTTCGAGCAGTTCATGCGCCAGTACGGCGACATGTTCGGGCCGAACCCGCCGCAGAGCCTGGACGAGCTGCTGGCTCAGATGCAAGCGCAGATGGCGCAGATGCAGAGCCTGCTGGACAGCCTGCCGGCCGACATGCGGCAGCAGCTCCAGGACCTGCTGATGGACAAGATCGGGGACCCACAGCTCCAGAGCGAACTGGCGCAGCTCGCGGCCAACCTCGAGTACCTGCTGCCGTCACGCGACCTGCGCAATCAGTACCCCTTCCGCGGCGACGAGGAGCTGGACCTGCGCGAGGCGATGCATCTCATGGACCGCATGCAGTCGATCGACGAGCTGGAACGGCAGCTCGAGCGAACCCAGTATGGCGGCGACGTCGAGGACGTCGACCTGGAGAAGCTGCGCGAGGTGCTCGGCGACGAGGCCGCGGAAGCGCTCGAACAGCTTCGCAAACTGCTGGAGGTGCTCGAGGAGGCCGGCTACATCCGCAAGCGCGGCAACACCTGGGAGTTGACGCCGCGCGGCACGCGCAAGATCGGCCAGCGCGCCCTCGCTGAGATCTATGCCCAGCTCAAGAAGGACTCCTTCGGCAGGCACGCGACTCGTGAGCGCGGCTCTGGCGGCGACCGCGACGAGGACACGAAGATCTACGAGTACGGCGACCCGTTCCTGCTGCACATGGAGCGCACGATCCGCAACGCGGTCTACCGCAACGGCCCGGGCGTGCCGGTGAAGCTGCAGGGCGACGACTTCGAAGTCTATCGCACGGAAACGTTGACGCAGACGGCGACCGTCATCATGCTCGACCTCTCCTGGTCGATGGCGCTGCGCGGCTCGTTCCAGGCAGCCAAGAAGGTCGCCATGGCGCTCAACAACCTGATCCGCAGCATGTTCCCGCGGGACAGCCTGTACACCATCGGCTTCTCTGCCTACGCCCGCGAGCTGCAGGCGGACCAGCTTCCGTACGTGCGCTGGGACGAGTCCGTGCTCGGCACGAACATGCACCACGCGCTGATGTTGGCGCAGAACCTGCTATCCAAGCACAAGGTCGGTACACGGCAGATCATCATGATCAGCGACGGCGAGCCCACCGCCCACCTCGAGCGCGGCCGCTCGTATTTCGCTTACCCGCCCAGCCCGATCACCATCCGCGAGACCTTGAAGGAAGTCCGGCGCTGCACCCAGAAGGACATCGTCATTAACACATTCATGCTTGACCGGAACTACTACCTCAAGGAGTTCGTCAACCAGGTGGCCCGCATCAACAAGGGGCGCGTCTTCTACACCACCCCGGACAAGCTGGGCGAGTACATCCTGGTCGACTACGTCGCCAGCAAGCGCAAGCAACTGCGGGGCGTCTGAGGGAGGAGCACCGCGCCCCCCGCATCTGCGTCACCCGGCGCGCCGTTCCGGTCGCCGCTTCAGGGTCGACTCGCTCGACCATCGGCCGACGACCTCGCCCGAGCAGGCGCGCGCGGCCCTCGTCGGCCTTCAATCGGTCGCGTCGACGCTCAGAGCCCCTGGTCGGTTATCCGCTCCGGTTCGATGACCATCACCACCCGGCGCTCGCCGAGCGGCAGCGCGTAGCGCTCGGCGCCGATGTAACGCCGCGCCAGCGCGTCGATGTGCGCACCGGCGCCCTCCTCGCGCAGCTCCAGCACGCGACCCTTGATGAACGCGCGGGCGTACGGGTTGTCGTGGCGCAGCACGCTCAGCATCACCCGCGGGTCGCGTCGCGCGTTGCGCTCCTTCAGCCGCCCGAAGCTGGTGTTGACGAGGACGTGCGTCCCGTCCGTGTCGACCCAAACCGGCGTCACCTGCGGTGACCCGTCGCGGTTGAGGGTCGCCAGGTGGGCGAAGTTCGGCCCCTTGAGCAAGTCCACCAGACTTGGCGATAGTGCGGCCATTCGTTCCCTCCCTCTGCTCCGTGGCTCTATCGTACCGCCGCGCGCTCCCCTCCGAGCACCAACCGTGGCGGGCGGCCGCTACGCCCGCGCGGCCGCGATCGCCACGAACGACGCGCCCTCCGCGACGCCCGCGCGGGCCGGCTCCGGCTGCGGCAGGCGCGCGTACGGCTGCACAAGCGTGCTCGCGTAGCGTGTCGCCCGCAGCCCAACGGCGGCGAGCAGCTCCTCCGTCTGGCGCATGGTGAAGAAGCGCGCCGGCGCGTAGAACGGGTGGCCTGCTTCGCCCAGCTTGCGGTACGCCCGGCCCCAGGCCGAGTCCGCCGTTACCTCACCGATGATGACCCGCCCGCCCGGAGCCAGCGCGCGCGCCGCCTCACGCAGCGCGACGGTCGGGTCCTCGAGGAAGCAGACCGTCACCACCAGCAGCAGCGCTCCGATGCTGCCATCACGGAACGGCAGCGCCTCCGCCACGCCCTGGATGCACGTGACGCCGCGCCGCCGAGCGTAGAGCATCGGCTCGCCTGCCGGGTCCAGCCCCAGCTCGACGCCCAGCTCCGCCGCGAACGCGCCCGTGCCGACGCCGACCTCCAGCCAGGGCCGCGGCGCGCCCTGCAGCACCAGCCGCACGGTATCCGCCTCGATCGGGAAGAGCACGCGGCCGGCGGGGCCGCGAAACCAGGCATCGTAATCCGCGGCCCGCTGCTCGAAGACCTCGATCCGCGGCCGGGCAACCATGGCGCCGCCTCCACGACGAGTCCCCGCGCCAGCATACCGCCTGTTTACCGCCAGCCCGGCGGCCTGTCTGGCCGGCAGACAGGGCGGGCAGGCCGCCTCCTCCCTCCTCTCCTCCGCCCTTTTCCCTTCTCCGCTCCCCGACGATACTCGGGTCGTGGCCACCACCCGCGTCCGTGCCCTGGTCGACGCCTACCTCGAGGCCGTGCGCTCGCTCGACCCCGCCGCCATCGTCTTCTGGTACGCGCTCGACGCCGAGCTGCGCGACCCCACGCTCGACGCGCCGCTGCGCGGCCGCGACGCGATCGCCGAGTACTACGCCGCCTTCGCCGACGTGCAGTCGGCCGACTGGGACTCGGTGGAGGTCTTCACGCGCGGCCGCACGGCGGTGGCCTGGGTGCGGGGCTACCGCCTCCGCTTCCGCGCGCTCGCCAATCTGCCCGTCGTCTTCCCGCCGACCGCCATGCGTTTCGAGGAGCGCCGCGGCCTCATCTGGCGCCACGAGGAGCTGTTCGACACGTCGCCCGTCCGCCGCCAATACGAAGCGCTCGAACGGCTCGCCGGTGGCGGGAGCGGCCCGTGAGCCGCGCGCGGCGCCTGGTCGGCGGATTCCTGGACCTCGACGAGCCGTATCGTCGCCTGCTGCTGTCGCTCGTGCTGCTCATCGCCCTCGTCGCCGCGGGCACCGGCGGATACATGGTCATCGAGGGGTGGGGGCTCGTCGACGCGCTCTTCATGACCGTGGTAACCCTGAGCACCGTCGGCTATCGCGAGGTGCACCCGCTCTCGCGCCTCGGCCAGCTCTTCACGATGCTGCTGATCGTGGGCGGCGTGGGCGGGGTCCTGTACACGCTTACGGGCGTCGTCGGCTTCGCCGTCGAAGGCGAGCTCGGGCGTCTCTGGGGAGGTCGTCGCATGCTGGGCCGGATCCGCGAGCTGGAAGACCACTACATCATCTGCGGCTTCGGCCGGGTGGGGCAGGAGGTCGCCGCCGACCTGGCCAACCGCGGCGCGCCCTTCGTCATCATCGAGCAGTCGCGCGAGCTGGCCACGCTGGCCCGCCGCCGCCACCTGGTCATCGAGGGCGACGCGACCGACGACGAGCTGCTCCGTCAGGCGCGGGTAGAGCAGGCCCGCTGCCTCATCGCCGCCGTCGGCTCCGACGCCGACAACACCTACATCACGCTGAGCGCCAAGGCGATCAACCCCCGCGTCTTCGTGGTCGCCCGCATCGACCACGCCGGCGCCGAGCGCAAGCTGCGGCAGGCCGGGGCCGACCGCGTCATCTCCCCGTACTCGATCGGCGGCCGGCACATGGCGCTCGCCGCCCTGCAGCCGCTGTTCGTTGACTTCATCGAAGTGATGGACACGCTCATCGGCGGCCGGCGCGGCAACCTGATGCTGGCCGAGCTGCTGGTCACCGCCGACTCGGCCCTCGCCGGCAAACCCGTGGAGGAGGCGCTCGCGGGGTCACACAACGTCACGGTGCTCGCCATCCGCGCGGCGTCCGGGCAGCTCCTGCTCGGGCCGGCGCGCACCACCGTCGTCAACCCGGGCGACCAGATGATCGCCATCGGCGACGAGCGTGAGCTGGAGCGGCTGAACGACGGGCGCCCGGTGCACATGCCGCCGGTGGACTGAGGGCACGTGCCCGGCCGCGGCGCCTCTGCTACACTCGCCCGCGTGAGCCCGTCCACCATCGGGCGACCGGAGCGAAGCCGGTCGCCCGTGCCTCTTTGCCGGTAGCACCCGTGCACTCCACGCTGCGCGCTGCGAGCGCGGCCCTCGCCGCCTGCCTCCTCGTGCTCGCCGCCGCGTGCGGTAAGGGCGCGCGCGTGCAGCGACCCGGTGTGGGGGCCGGCTCCACCCCGGTGAGCTTCAACACCCGGCCGCTGACGCCCGGCTTTCAACGCTACCTCTCGCAGTACTATCCCTTCACCCTGGACGTCCCGGACGCCTGGAAGTCGGAGGTCCAGCCCGTCGCGGCTCAGTACGGCGACAAGCAGATCGCCCTGCCCGGCAACGTCTTCACCCCGCCGGACGGCTCGGGCAGGATCACCATCTTCGCCCTGCCCGCCGGTCCCGACGACCTGCTCGACGCGTTCGCCGGCAAGCTGGTCCAGGAGTTGCGCCAGTCCGGCGCGACGGACCTGCACGGCCCAGAGCCGGCCACCCTGGCCGGCATGGACGCACGCGCCGTCAGCTTCCACGGACACACCACGAGCGGTCAGGAGATCGATGGCCGACAGTGGTACCTGGTCAAGGCCGAGCGCGCCTGGGTCGTCAGCGTCACCGCGCCGGCCGGCACCCTCGACAGCTTCCTGCAAGCGGCGAAGCCGGCGCTCGATACCCTCGCCATTCTCGGCTGACCTGCCGAGCCTGCCCCCGCCTGCGCGGGCGCGGGCTTGGCGGGAGGGCTCATCACGTTGTGTCGCCGGGCGCCGCAGCGTATCATCAGGGCGATTCAACGCCATCAGGCTAAATGCCTACGCAGGTGAGCCATGAAGGTCGCCATCCCTCAGGATAGCCTTGCGCGCGCCCTCGGCATCGTGTCCCGCGCCGTGCCCAGCCGCTCGCCCCTGCCGGTCGTAAGCAACGTCCTGCTCACCACCGACGACCACCGGCTCAAGCTGGTCGCCACCAACCTGGAGATCGCGCTGACCGTCTGGATCGGCGCCCAGGTCTCGGAAGAGGGGACCATCACCGTCCCGGCCCGACTCTTCTCCGAGTTCGTCAGCCAGCTCAAGGGCGACCAGCCGGTGCAGATTACCCTCCCGCCGCGCTCCCGCCAGCTCAACGTGCATTGTGGCCGCGACGAGGCCAACATCGGCGGGATGCCGGCCGACGATTTCCCGGTCGTGCCCGAGGTGACGGACGGCCAGCGGCTCGTGCTGCCGGCCCGCGGCCTGCGCCGCGCCATCGAGGAGGTGGTCTTCGCCGCCGCGCGTGACGACTCGCGCCCCGTGCTCACCGGCGTCCATGTCCAGGTGGCCGACGGCGTGGCCGAGCTCGCCGGAGCCGACGGCTTCCGCCTGGCGGTGCACCGCCTGCGCTTGCCTGCCCCTTCCGCGGAAGGATCGCCCGAGCCGTTCAGCGTCAACATCCCCTGGAGCACCCTCGACCACCTCGGCCGGCTGCTGAGCGAGTCGGGCGACGTGCAGATGGCCGTCAACGGCGAGCGCACGCGCGCGCTCTTCCGGCTCGACGACATCGAGCTGGTGACGCAGCTCATCCCCGGCACCTTCCCCAACTACCAGCAGCTCATCCCCACGACGTACGCGACCCGCGCGCGGGTGAGCGTGGAGGAGTTCCTGCACGAGACGAAGATCGCGGCCATCTTCGCCCGTGATGGCAGCGGCATCGTGCGACTGCACGTCACGCCGGGCGAGGGCGGAGGGCCGGGCAGCCTGCAGGTGTCGGCCCGCGCGGACGAGGTGGGCGACAACCGCGGCGAGATCGACGCGGCGGTGGACGGCGAGCCATCGAAGATCGCGTTCAACAGTCGCTATTTGATCGACGTGCTCAGCGTGCTGGAGCCGGGCGAGCTGGCGCTGGAGACGTCCGGGCCGAGCAACCCGGGCGTGCTGCGGCCGCTCGGCCACGACGACTACGTGCACGTGGTCATGCCGATGTTCGTGCAGTGGTGAGGAAGACCAGCTCGGGAATCGCCTTCCGCGTGACTATCAGTCTCCCGGAGCGCCGTCAGCGGGCCATGAACGGCGCTGTACCGGCACAGACAGCAGCCGGATTGCCGGTCTCACCGGAGGTACGCTCGATGGACTTGCACCGCAGCACGCCGCGCCACGCCTCCCACGCCTCCGACCAGCACGCCCACGGCGAGGTGACCGACCTGGGGAGGTCGACGATCACGCCGAGTCGGGTTTCGTAACCGTCGGCCACGGAGGATTCGTCGAGCGCAAGTGTCAGCGCGTCCACATCGGAGTCGTGAGCAATTCTCACGGCTGACTCCGCGCCGCGAGGCGCTTACGGAAGGAGAACCAGCGCGTCAACATGACGCGGCCTGAGTGTCCCGAAGTGCCGATGGTCGAGGGTTGCGAGCTTGGGTTCGCCGAGGCGTTCCACGATGGCCAGGACCGCGGCGTCGACGAAGCCGATGTCCGCATCGTCATAGCGGTCGCAGAGCGAGCGAACACGGGCGTAGTCCGCGGCGATAAGGTTTTCGACGCGGTAAGCACCGGACTCGATGTCGTCGAGCAGGGCCACAAGGACACCCGGATGAAGGCGCGTGTGAATCCAGTAATCCACTTCGACGAGCACCGGAGCCGGAATGACCAGCGGCTCTTCAGCCTCTTCGATGAGCCGCCTGCACGCCACGTGCTCGGCGTCGCTTCGGTCGAGCGACGCGTACAGTGGCCCGGTGTCCAGGATCAGCGCCACGGCCGAGGTTCCGGTCGTTCGTCCCCGGCGCGGTGGGCGGTGTCGCGGTGGCCCGACGCACCGATGCCCAGGCTCCGAGGCCGGGGCCGGAAGGTCGCCAGCTTCTCTTCCACCGCTTCGCGGATGATCGCCGCGATCGAGGTTCGCCGTTCCTCTGCCATGCGGTGGAGGTCCCGGAGGAGCGGGGCGTCGATCGAGATGGTGGTGCGTCGCATGTCACCATGATAGCACCCCTGATGGCGCCACAGCCCGCCGTCGGCGCCGGCGTGCAGCTACTGCCGGACGGTGGCGGCGCCACCTTCGACGCGGACGTCCTTGTCGGCCCGGCGATGAACCCATCGAGCGACATCGACATGTTGGCGTAGATCTGTCCCATCGGTGTCGTCTCCATTCGTCCGTGTGTGCCGAATCCGGACCTGCCCGGACGTGAAGCTGTGCACGAGCGCGAGCGTATCACCGTCGGCGCCAATCGCTCGGACCTGCGTTCGGTCGCGAATTGACGTGGCATCGATACAACTATATAGTTGTATCGATGCAAGTCGCCCCGCCCGACTTCGACCGCATGTTCGGCGCCCTCGCCGACGCCACCCGTCGCGACATCGTGCGTCGCGCGATCGACGCGGAAGAGGGCGTCGCCGAGCTCGCCGGGTACTACTCGATGAGCTTCGCCGCTGTGCAGAAGCACATCGCCGTCCTTGAGCGCGCCGGCCTCGTCACGAAGGAACGAGTCGGGCGTCGCAAGGTCGTGTGCACCAACCTCGAAGGGCTGCGTATCGCTCGCCGGTTGCTCGACCAGTACGAGGAGTTGTGGCGCGGCCGGGTCGTTCGCATGTCAGCACTGATCAGCGACGAGACGAAGGAGCCACCTCGATGACCATGACCGCCGTACGCAAGGACCCCGAGACGCTGACCATGAAGCTCGACGCCGAGTTCGACGCCTCGCCCGACCGGGTGTGGCAGCTCTGGGCCGACCCGCGTCAGCTCGAGCGCTGGTGGGGACCGCCGACCTATCCGGCCACCGTCACCGCACACGACCTCCGGCCTGGTGGTCGCGTCGAGTACCACATGACCGGCCCGGAGGGCGACCAGCCGCGCGGGTACTGGGAGGTGCTCGAGGTCGAGGCGCCACATCGCATCGTGCTCCGTGACGGCTTCGCGAACGCCGACGGCACGCCGAACCCCGACCTGCCGCTCATGGAGATGCGGGTAACGATCGCCGCCGACGGTGCACGGACGCGGATGTCGATCGAGACCGTGTTCCCCGACACTGCGGCGATGGAGCAGGTCCTGGCGATGGGCATGGAAGAGGGCATGGCCCAGGCGGTCGGGCAGATCGACGCGATCCTCGCCGAGGACAGCAAGCGGCCGATGACCGGTCACTAGTCCGGACTCGCGACAAACAGACGAGCACAGGAGGTCTCGGCAGTGCGCAAGATCAAGTCCTACTTCTTCATCTCCCTCGACGGTGTCGCCGAGGCGCCTGACCAGTGGCACTTCCCGTACTTCGATGACGAGACGGGGGCGGTCGTGAGCGCCGGCTTTGCGACCGCCGGCGCCATGCTGATGGGGCGCGTGCTCTACAACGAGTGGGCTGCGTACTGGCCGGAACACGCCGACGAGCCGTTCGGCGACGTCATCAACGCGATGAAAAAGTACGTGGTCTCCAACAGCCTGACGGTGGCCGAGTGGCAGAACTCCGAGCTCATCAGCGGCGACGCGGCCCGGAAGCTCGCTGACATCAAGGCTCAGGACGGCGGCGACATCGTCCTCTCCGGCAGCGCAACGACCGTCCGCTGGCTGCTGCATGAGGGGCTCCTCGACGAACTCAACCTGCTCGTCCACCCGATCGTGGTCGGCGGCGGCATGGCACGGCTCTTTCCGCCGGACGAGCCCCGCACCCCGCTCGAGCTGGCCGGCGCGCAGACCTTCAAGAGCGGCGTGCTGAACCTCAGCTATGTCCCGGCCAAGAACTGACTGCGAGCAGCCACCCTACGAGGAATCGATGCGCGTCACATGGAGGAGCGGGCGATGAGGAACGAGGCGGTGGCGGAACTGGAGGGCCTCGTCGGCGAATGGGCGCTGACGATGACCGGCGCATGGTTCCTCGAGAGCCCCGACGTCGAGGTCCACGGTACGGCAACGATCGAGTGGCTCGCCGATGCGTTCATCGTCCTGCGATCGGCGCTGGGCGAGGACTACTCCACCTGGGACATGGTGTTCGGGCGCAGCGATCCGGACGAGCAGTTCGCGGTCCTCTACCACGATGTACGCGGCGTGTGCCGCGTGTTCCGCATGACCTTCGGTGACGGTGACTGGACGATGCTGCGCGAGGACCCCGACTTCCACCAGCGCTTCGTCGCGACTGTGGAGCGCGACCGTATCGCCGGTCGATGGGAAGCATCGGAGGACGCCGGCCAGACGTGGAGGAAGGACTTCGACCTCACCTTCGAACGGCGCGGGTCTCGTGTCTGATGTGATGGCATTCGGAGTGGGGCGTCGTGGAACGCCTTCCGCATAGCCGCCGTGGCTACTCGATCCCGGCGGCCTGCTGTTGCTCCCGGACGAACGCCACGGTTGGCTCGAACTGCTCGTCGCTCGGTCCGTCGACCGGGTCCGTGACAAGGATGCCGGCGCACGTTGTCTGAGCCGACGTGCTCGGGGACTCCGCGCTCGGCACAGAGCTCGGCGAGCCGAGCGGACACGTTGGTCAAGCGCAGCGGTGGCGAGTTGCTCGCGTGCTACGAGGCGGGGCCGGCGGGGTTCTCGCTGCTGCGCCGGCTGGAGACGGCGGGCGTGTCGTGCCAGGTGATCGCCCCGGCCCTGATCCCGCAGCGCAGCGGGGACCGCGTCAAGGCGGACCGGCGCGACGCGCACTCGCTGGCGCGGCTGCTGCGCGTGGGCCTGCTCACCGCGGTGCATCCCCCAACGCCGGAGCAAGAAGCGGTGCGCGACCTCTGCCGCGCGCGCGAGGACCTGCAGGCGGTACAGCTCGCCGACGAGCGCCTGCGCGCGCTCGATGCGCGTATCGCCACGGTCGCCGCGACCGCGCCCTACCGGGAAGCGGCCGGCATCCGTGCCGCGCCGAGCTACCGACGGTAGCTGTCTCGCTCGGCGAACATGTCGAACGAAGCCCAACAGGCAGTCGCGAGATGGCTACCGATTGGCGGGAACCCGGCTTGGATGATCTTCCGACCTCGGAGGTCCAAGACCTCAACGGCTGGCACGAGGTCGCTGTCGGACGATACCAGTACCGCGACGTCGTAGGCTGATTCCCACGCGAGCCGAATCATGTCCGTGACGATTGCGGTATCCACGCCTTTCTCCTGGGTGCGCCTCAACGAGCCGCCACAGGCGGGGCACGTCGGCACCTCCGATCGACAAGCTGGGCAGTGGGGCGCATCTTTGGGTCTACGCTCCTTCAGAACGACCTGAACGCCCGGCTGTCGGTTTACCCAAGTCAAGAGCCACCGCTTGAGCTTCTCGTCGTTGGCCCGCGGGTCGTACGACGCGTATACATGCATGCCCTCGTACGCAAGACTCGGGACACCGCACTTGTCGGCCGCCTTCTTGGCGAGCCACGGGGGCAGCTTCGACCTGTCGAACAGGAAGTTCGGGGAACCAGCCACCGTGCGTTCGCGCTGGTTCATCGTGAGTTGAAGGTTCCAGAAGTCCACGAAGATGCGGACGCGTTCGGTTCCGGGACGGCCGGCGCCATTGGGATCAGGGTCCATCAAGCAGCCTTTGCCCGCTCAGCCCGGATAGAATACAGGGGCCACATTCTGGCGGCCCCTGGGGCATTGATTGCAGCCGGGATTCGCTCGATGGGTCGAGCGCTTACCGTCTGCGGGCTGTAATAATCACACGTTCGGCCGTCGGCCTTGAGAAGTCAACCTGCCAGACTCGTGCGAAGTGTCGGGGGTCGAAGGGACAGGGGGCAGGTCGTTACGCCGTCGGCGCCGGGGCCCGAGCAGCTCCACGGTCAGCCGGAAGGGCAGCCCTCCCCGTTTCCCGTACAAGTCAACGGTCATGCCGATGTTCTTCCACTGGCAAGTCCAAACCGCTCGATACCCGACTGGCGATGCACTTTCCGGCAGCGCGCGGACCTCGAGGCCCAGGGCGTCGCCCACGAGCGCCATGTCGTCCCCAGCGGCTTCCTGGAACCAGTCGCTGACGCGGGAGCAGACTGCTTCGAGGTCGATCCCGTCGAGCGAAGCGGATGGGCCGCGAGCGGGTAACGTCAAGATGAGTGTGGACTTTTGAAGTGAGGGAGCGGGCGGCCCTCCCATTTTGCGTTGAGCCGGGTGGCGATGGCGTACATCACCCGCTCGGCGCTGTCCATGTTCTGGAAGCAGCCCAT
>JAJYLG010000131.1 GCA_021787985.1 Chloroflexota bacterium | reverse complement strand
CACCTGTCCGAAGAGACTCGCCTCCCGGTTCGGCGGCGGCGGCACCCGCCACACGTGCACCGCGTCCACCACAGGCTGGAGGGCCAGGAAGGCCTCGTCAGACGTGTCGGGGTGGAAGGCTTCCACTACGTGGCCGCGGGCCCGGAGGCCGCGGCATTGCTCCACGAGCGTGCGCCGGGCGCCGCCCGAGGGCAGGTTGTGCACCACCGCCACCCTCACGAGGCCTCCGCCAGCGCCCAGCGGTACACCGCCGCGGTGGCCAAGGCCGTGCGCTCCCACGTGAACTCCCGCTCGCGCCGCGCGCCCCGCTCGGCGAGCGCTCGGCGCTGGCTCTCGGATCGCAGCAGGCGCTCGAGTCCCGCCGCGATCGCTCCCGCATCGCCCGGGTCCACCAGCAGCGCGGCATCGCCAGCGACTTCGGCGCAGGCGCCGCTTGCGCTGGTCAGGACCGGCACGCCGGCCCCCATCGCCTCCAGTACCGGCAGGCCGAAGCCCTCGTACAGCGAGGGGTAGGCGAAGAGCGTGGCGCCCGCATAGAGCGCGGCGAGCGAGTCGCCGTCCAGCGGGCCCGTCACCACCACCGAGCGCCCTGGGCGCTGCGGCTGGCGGAGCGCCATGCGTAGCGCCCTGGCGCGCCAGCCCCACGACCCGGCGAGGACCAGGCCCAGGGGACCCAGGTCCGCCGGGAGGCGGCGGAAGGCCTCCACCAACCGGACCAGGTTCTTGCGCGGCTCCAGCTTGCCCACGAAGAGCACGTACGGCTCGTGGCCCAACCCCGCGTGCCGGCGGATGTCCTCCACGCCAACGCGCCCGGGCGCCACCGTGCCACGCGCCTCCGGCACCACGTCGAGACGGTTCTCGGGGAGAGCGAGGACCGACGCCGTGTCGGCCCGCGTGGCTTCGGCGGGGATGATGACGCGCGTGGCGTGCCGCCGGACCCAGGCCAGGCGCCGGCGGTGCAGCAGCCGATTGCCCCAGAAATGCCACTGCGGGAAGAGCTCCGTCGTGACATCGTGGACCGTCGCGACCACCGCTTGGCCCCGCCGTGGCTCGGGGAACAGGAGATCTCCCAGATGGAACAGATCTGCGGCTCTCAGTTCCCGCAGCAAGGGCCGGGGATAGGGCGGTTGTGCGAGCGGCCACGGGAAGCCATGCCAGCGCAGGCAGGAGCACAGGAGCCGGGCGTTGGGTCGCTCGAGCGACTCCGCGAGCTCGACGCCGACGCCGGGGTGCCCATTGTAGAGGATCCGCAGCTCGACGCCGGGAACCGACGAGAGAGCCTCGGCGAGACGATAGGCATAGACCGCGGTCCCCGTCCGAAGCCCGAACGAGATCGCAGAGACGTCAATGGCTACGCGCACAGCTGGATCCGCCCTGGACGGCATGGCCACGCGGCGCAGACCGGTCGCCGCCCGCGCCAAGCGCGGCCATGGGACGCAGGTCGGGCTCGTTGGTCGCGGAGGGAACGGGGCTCGGGCGCGGCACGGCGTAGGAACTTGGCCCAGTGGCGGGCGCGGTGCAACACGCCCCTGGCCGGGACCGTAGGGGGCCGATATACTGGCGCCGATGCCACAGCGTACTGGTCGGTGCCGGGACAGCGGGGCACCACAGACGTCCGACGCTCCCCCCGAGATGGCGAATGTCTGATCCACGCTCGGCGGTCGCGGCGCGCACGCCCACCCGGGTGGTTACCAACGCATCGGCCAACGCCGTCGGCCAGGCAGCTTCGGCGCTCGCCAGCTTCATCTGCGTCCCGATCTACCTGCACCTGCTCGGTGCCGAGGCGATTGGGCTGATCGGGTTCGCCCTCGGATTCCAGGCCCTGGTTCGGGTGCTTGACCTGGGAATGTCCTCGGCCGTCGTCCGCCACATGGCCAGGCTGGCGGGTCGCCCGGCGCGCGCGGACGAGCTGGCGGAGTTCTTCCTGACGTTCGAGCGCCTGTTCGCCGCAGCGGCAGCCGCCATCGGGATCGTCACCCTCGGACTGGCACCGCTGGTGGCGACGCATTGGTTGCGCGGGCAACACCTGTCCCACGGGCAGCTCGTATTCGCCGTGGCTGCGATCTGCGTGCAAGCGGCACTCCTGTTCATGGCGACGTTCTATCACGGCACCTTGATCGGGTTGGAGCGCCAGGTGCAGCTCAACCGCATCAGGGTGGCCGAGGTACTGGCCAGCCAGTTCGGGGCCGCACTGCTGCTGAGCGCGTGGGCGGCGCGGGTGGAGGTGCTGTTCGGCTGGCAGTTGGCCGTCACTGCCGCGGCGCTGGTCGCCTACGCCCGTGCCGCGACCCGGGCACTGCCCGCCGGGCGCGGCGCGGGACACTTCGCGCTTTCCCACGTGCGGACGGTGTGGGCGTTCGCCGTGGGCATGGCGGGTATCTCGGTCACGGGCACGATCATCACGAACATGGACAAGATGCTGCTCGGCAAGTGGCTGCGGCTCGACGGCTTTGGCTACTACACGCTTGCCTTCTACGGCGCCTCGCTGCTGAGCACCCTACTGGTGGCGCCGCTGTTCAATGCACTCTTCCCGCGCGCATGCGATCTCGTCGAACGCGCCGACGCGGCGGGCGAGCGACGTCTGTACCACACCGCGCTCCAGGCCCTCGTCACGCTCGTCTGGCCGGTCGCGGTAATCCTGTGCGTCTTCGCGCACCCGCTGCTCCACCTGTGGATCGGCGACGCGGCGGCGGTCGCGGCGGCGGCCGCCGTGCTGCCCCTTCTGGCCGCCGGCGTCGCCTTGAATACGCTCATGGTCCCGGCGTACATGATCCAGCTGGCCCACGCCTGGACCGCACTCGGGGTGGTGCTCAACGTAGCGCTGATCGCGGTCTTCGGACCCCTGCTGTTCGTGCTCACCAGCCGGTGGGGGATCGCGGGTGCGGCGGCGAACTATGCCCTGATGCAGGGCACCTACCTGCTCACCGGCATGCCCCTGACGCACCGGCGACTGCTGCGGGGAGCGCTCCGCGAGGTCGTATTTCGCGACCTGATGCCCGGGATCGCCCTGTGCTGCGCAGCGTTCGTCGGCCTGCTGACCGTGCGAGACTCCATCCTCGAGACCCCCGTCGTGGCGCGCTACGCACTGATCGGCGGCGCGTGGCTGGCGCTGGCGGCGAGCACGGCGCTCGCCTCATCCCGCGTCCGACCCGTACTCGCGTGGAGGTGGGCGCTATTCTCAGAGTAATGAGGTCGGCCGAGGAGAATCTCGCCGCTCGCGCGGAGTTGGAGCGGCGTGGCCTGTCCTTCCTGCCTGCCGGCCTGAGCGTTAGGCTGGGGCGCTGGCTGGGAGTCGAGCGCCGGTCGCTGGGGGATCCCAACAAGAATTGGGACGTGCTCGCGACCGCCACGTTCGTGGAGGGCAGGCTCCCGAGGGACGCGCGGATCGTGGACTTCGGTGCCTACCGGTCCGAGATCGTCGGGGTGCTGAGCCGCCTGGGCTACGCGCACGTCTTCGCACTGGACCTCAATCCCAAGATGGCCCGGGGATTCAGAGCGCCCGGCGTCCACTACGTCGTCGGAGACTTCCACGTCACCGGCTTCGCCCCCGGCACGTTCGACGCCGTCACCGCCATCTCCGCGATCGAGCATGGGCACTCGGTGGACAGGCTGTTCACCGAGGTCAGCCGCCTGCTCAGGCCAGGAGGCTACCTGATTGCCTCGACGGACTACTGGCCCGACAAGGTTGATACCACCGGCCATCCGATCCTCAGGATGGACTGGACCATCTTCTCCGCTGCGGAACTGGCCGACCTGATGGACGTGGCGCGCGGCCACGGGCTCTCTCCGGTGGGCGAGCTGGACTACCGCGCGGGCGCGCCGGCCATCCACTACGAAGGCCGGCACTACACCTTCGCCTGGCTGGCGCTGCGGAAGGAGGAACGTCGCTCCTGACGGCCGACCCGCTGCGGGTCCTGCTGGTGTCGGGCTCGTTGCCCCCAGAGCGCTGCGGCGTGGGCGACTACACGGCGCTGCTGGCGCGAGCCCTGGCGGCACGGAGCGACGTCCGCGTCGCCATTCTCACGGCGCGCCACGGGAACGCGGACCAGCCGCGCCCAGCGGACGGCGTCGACGTGCTCGAGCCGATCACGCGGTGGAGCGTGCGCCAGCTCCACCGGGCCCTGGCAGCCGTGCGCGCGTGGATGCCGGACGTGCTTCACATCCAGTACCCGGGCCGCGGGTACGACGGACCGCTGGTGTTTCTCATGGGTACCGCAGCCCGGTGGCTCCACGGGATACCGTTGGTACTCACGCTGCACGAAGCCGTCCCCCTGGATCTGCAGGTGCCCACCGTAGCGGCCCTGTATGGCAGCGCCAGCGAACTGATCGTCGTGCGGCCGAACCTGCGTGGTCTGATGCATCCGATGCTCCGGTGGATGCTCGCAGGGCGGCGCCTGCGATTCATGCCGACGGCCCCGACCCTCCCGCGCGCCACACGCAGCCCGGAGCGTGTCCGCGCCGTCCGCGAGCGGTTCCGTGCGGGCGGCCGGGCGCTGGTCGCCTACTTCGGCTACCTCCACCCGAGCCGTGGCGTCCACCAGCTGTTCCGGATCGCCGACCCGTCGGCGCATTGTCTCGTGATCGTGGGAGGGAGGTTTCGCGACGCCGCCGGCTATTTCGACGAAGTGACCGCGCGCGCGGGCGAAACCGATTGGCGCGGCGCCTGCGTGGTGACCGGCTTCCTGCCGGAAGCGGACGCGGCCGAGATCCTCGCGTGTGCGGACGCCGTCGTGCTGCCGTACGAGCGGGGGACCGAGACCGGGAACTCGTCCGTCAAGGCATCTCGGCACCAGGGCACGTTCGTGCTGACGACGTCTCGGAGCGTGCGAGGGTACGTCCCGCGAGAGAACGTGTATTACGCGGCGCCCGGTGACGTGGCGGAGATGCGCCAAGCGCTCGTGGCGCACCTCGGCACGCGCTGCGAGCCAGCCGACATCCCTACCTGGGAGGAGGTGGTTGCCGAGCACCTCCGGGTGTACGCGGGCCTCTGCCCGTCACGGTCCACCTGAGCCGCTGCCCTGCTCGCCCGCGCCCCGTCGCCGCTGCGCGGGAACGCCGGCACCCCCGTCTTCACTTTCGCGGCGCCTCGCCCAGCCGGCGCGCCACGGCCCGCGGACAGAACCGCTCCAGCCGCCCGAGCTGAAACGCCGCCATGCGGACCGCCTCGTACAGCAGGGCGTGGGGGAGCGCGGCAGCGCCGCCTTG
>JAJYLG010000002.1:45088-103640 GCA_021787985.1 Chloroflexota bacterium | reverse complement strand
TCTGACGCGCGCCGTCAGAACCCGTCCGCGCAGAAGGGCGCCCGCGCCACCCGGAACAGCCGCTCGGCCAGCTCGATCGCGTCGTCGCTGGCCCGCACGCGGCCCGCGGCCGCGAGCCGGCCCGCCCCGGCGCAGCCGCTGACCAGCGTGGCGAACGCGCCGACCTCGAGCCAGAGCTCCGGCTCGAGCTCCGTCCGCTCGAATCGCGCGCCGCCGCTGTCGGCCTCGATCAGCCAGCGCCCGTCGTTCCACCGGCAAAGCGGGTCGCGCAGCTCCAGCACGAGCCGTCCATCGCCGCCGTAGCGGCGGCCTTCGACCAGCGCGCGACAGTTCAGCGGCCGCATATAGAGGCCATCGTGAACGACGCCGTTCAGGTGACGTGGATCCTGCACCATGTGGAACAGCGGGTCGTCGGCCGGCGCGTGCGTGACGCGGTACGTGTCCACCAGATCGTATCGCAGCAGATAGTCCCAGAGCGCGCGATACGCCGCCGGGCGGGTCGCCACCAGCTCGCGCACCACCAGCCGCTGGTGAGGCGGCCAGCCGTCCGCCAGGTCGCCGCCCTCCGCTCCTTGCGCCATGCGGTAGAGCACATAGCCGTCCGGCCCGTCGCGTCCCTCGTGCAGCGCGGTGAGCAACGCCTGCTGCTCGAGCTCGGGCGGGTTCAGCACGCCCAGCCGCCACCACTCCGGCGTCCGCGCCAGGGCGAGCGTGCGCAGCTCGGCCCAGCGCTCGTAGACCGGCCCGAGTTGCGATGCCGCCGCGGCCGCCTGCACCAGCCGCACGCGGCCGCCGGGACGGTCGTCGTCCAGCCAGCGGAACGCGTCGCGGCGCGCGTCCATCCGCTGCTGCGCGGTCGCGACGCCGTAGCCGTAGCGGTGGTAGATCGCCGCCAGCGACGCGTAGAGGATGGCGGCCATCTCGCCGCGCTCGTGCATCTCGGCCAGCGCGCGCTCCATCAAGCTGCGCAGCAGCCCCTGTCGCCGGTGCGTCGGCAACGTGCCCACGCCACTGACGCCGCCCATCGGCAGCCAGCCGTCGCCCCAGCGCACGCGGAGCGGCAGGACGTTCATGCCCGCGACCAGCGCGGGCCCGTCGAACGCGCACAGCGTTCGCTCGGGCGGCACGAGACGTCGCAGTTGCTCCACGAAGCGCTCGCTCGGCGCTTCGCCGAACGCGGTCGCCACGGTGGCGTGCAAGAGCTCGAACTCGTCCGGCGTGGCCGGGCGGATCTGGATGCCCATCGGCTGACTCCGGCGCGGCTGGCTCCGCCCATCGTACCATTCAGGCTCCCGGTCACCGGTGCGCCGCCGCGGGGCGTCCGGTACCCTGCAAGGAGAGATCGACCAGGGAGGCAACGATGCGCCTCTTCCTCGACACGGCCAACATCGACGAGATCCGGCGCGCTGCGCGCATGGGCGTGGTGAGCGGTGTGACCACCAATCCGACGCTCATCGCGAAGGAGGGCGGCGTCAGCTACCGGCAGCGCGTTCTCGAGATCGCCGAGGTGGTGGACGGCCCGATCTCGGCCGAGTGCATCACGCGCACGACCGACGAGATCGTCGAGGAAGGGCTGGGGCTTGCCTCGTGGCATCCCAACGTCGTCGTCAAGGTGCCGCTGGATGAGGCGGGCCTGGCCGCCATCCACCGGCTGTCCGCCCAGGACGTGCGCATCAACACGACGCTGATCTTCTCGGTGAACCAGGCGCTGCTCGCCGCCGAGGCGGGCGCGAGCTACGTCTCTCCCTTCGTGGGGCGGCTGGACGACATCGGCGAGGACGGTATCGGCCTGGTGCGCGAGATCGCCGAGGTGTTCGACCGCTATCACCTACCGTGCCAGGTGCTGGCCGCAAGCCTGCGCCATCCGCGCCACGTGACCGAGGCGGCCAAGGCCGGCGCGCATGTCGCCACGCTGCCGTTCAACGTCCTGCTGCAGATGCTGAAGCATCCCCTCACCGACAGCGGCATCGAGCGCTTCCTGGCGGACTACGAGCGGGTCTTCGGTCAGCGCACACCGGCGAGCTGACGCCGGCGCAGCGGCCGGGCGACGGTCACCAGCACCACCGATTCAGGTTCGACCCGAACGACGCGCTGGAGAGAAGCGCGACGGGGCGCTCGAAGGCCACCGAGGGGACGAGCCGCCCCCGCGGGACCGTTACGACGCATTGCCGCTCTCGGGCTGCCAGAGTAGGCTATGGGAGCCATGACGCTTCGTCAGCTCGAGAAGCTTTCCGCCAACGTCGTCATGCTTCCGGCCGAGGATGCAACGATTGCGCTGTCGTCACAGGACATTGCGACGATCCTGCGCGACGCCCAGGTCCAGATGATGCAGCCTCCGATCGCGCCAATACAGGGTCAGGTGGCCGCACTGGCATCGCAGTTGCAGATCATGAGCATGAGGGAGCAAGTCGTAGTCCAGATCTCAGGCAATCAGCTTGTGTTCCACGATCACAGCGGAGATACGAGCCCATCAGCACGTCTTCCCGACATCGTGCAAGCTTTCGTGGAGCTATTTCGCAGCAAGGGCGTGCAGTTCAAGGCCTATGGCTATAACTTCGCGATGGCATTCGACGCGCCCGGCGACTCGTCTGCAGCAGTGGCTATCCTGGAGCGATTCACAGACGCGAAGGCTATCAGGCAAGCGAACATTTCGCCGCTGGGGGCTGGTCTTCGCTTGTACTTCGAAGAAGGAAAGGCCCTGTCCACCCTTCTGCTCGAGCCTCGAATTGAAGGACAGCTCTTGGCAACCACGTCACCTCGATTCTTCGCTTCCATCAACTATCACTACGATCTGACAGCCAGTGCTGTGGCCCTGGAGGACACTTTGAAGTCGGACTTCTTGGGCAAGTGGCAGATCTTCACGGGGCTCTTGGAACGGCTGCTCGCCTAGGAGACGGCACTGCCATGCACTCGACCGTTGCCGCGCCTCCCGAGATATCGCAGGCTAATGCGGGGCTCAACGCGCCCGCCCAGACGGGATTCGGTTGTGTGAACGTCCCTGCGCTGTACCAACTGCGGATCGAGAGAGCGACCTCGGTCGCCAGTCAGTATTCGTCAGATCAGCCTGAGAGCGCCGCTTGGATGATCAGCGACGGACCGACCGGTCAAGCGATGATCCCGGTGACCGCGTCCCCCATCCATCTCGACCTTGGCCGCGTTCCATTGACCGTTGAACCGTTTGCCAGAAGGCCCCTCTCGCGGTTGCCCTGGCACGCGCTCGCCGCCGTCCTGGCTGAGATCCGCGCGTGGATGCAGCAAGCGCCTGTGGTCGCTGTCCGGGCGGTGGCGGTGACGGACCCCGAAAGCCCGGGATGGACCGAGGCCGTGCTGGTAGTCCGACTTCGCACCGACGGCGAGACTGCTCTTCGCCTCTGGGACTCGCTGGCATCGGCAATCGACGGAGCCAAGGTGGGGCTTGACCACGACGACCGGGTACTGCTTGACAGGCACCTCGGGGTGCACTTGGCCTGGGAAGATGACGACACAGGGACCGTTTGATCCCCGAGACTTCCTACAGGTCGCTGCCGCGCTCATGACGACCCAGGGTCCGACCCACGCTCTGACGCAGGCGGCACTGCGCACAGCGATCAGTCGGGCGTACTACGCGGCCCACCTCCGGGCGCGCGAAGCGCTCATCGCTCAGGCGCTACTGCGTTCGACTGGTACGGGCAGGGATCACGGACGAGTGATTCAGGCGCTGAGAGAACAAGGGGGGTCGCTCGGCGATCAACTGGATAGTCTCAGGGTCCAGCGTGCGCAAGCAGATTACGGATTGCAGGACCTTTTCCGGCCGCATGACGCGCAAAGCGCCCTGCGACTTGCCCAACACGTCTGCGATCGGCTGTAGGCCTGTCAGACCCCACCGCCTGCGTCCGCTCCCGGGCCGGGTCGCGACCGTGGCGCGGATTCTGCCGGTGGAGCTCCGCCGCCCTCCCAGGTGGAAGTTCTGCCGGTGCGAGCAGCCCGCTTCTGCGCCGCGGGCTGCTCGGCGAGATGAACGATGGGCCGCTGCCCGTGCCGCCCTCCTCCTCGGCTACAGTGATCATGGTCGCGCCATCCGCGTCCGGCGGACCGGCAGCTTCGCCGCAGATGCCACGGCCTTCCGACGGTGGACCGACCGCGTCCTCCTCCCCGGCATGCACCCGACGGCCCGCCGCCCCGCGGGCGCCGTCCCGGCGAAGCCGACGACCAGGAGGGACCTTCATGACCGATGTCCTGCACGACGCCACCGTCGTCGGCGCCGCGGCGGTCGTCCTCGCGGTGGCCATCGCGCTTGCCGCTCATCTGGCGGTGTTCCGAGTCCTTCGCACGCTGCCCCTGGCCGGCGTCGCCGACCTCGGGCGACTCCTGGCTGCCCGGTTCTGGTGGCCCTCGCGAGCGCTCGTGCTGGTGACCGCCGTCGACCTGACGCTGCCCGGCGTGCGACTGCGGGCGGCAATCGAGGACCCAGCCCGACACGCGCTCTCCTTGATCCTGATCGGCTCGGTGGCCTGGCTGCTGGTGGCGCTGCTCGCCGCGCTCGAGGACCTGGCGATCCGCCGCTTCGACATCCAGGTCAGCGACAACCTGAAGGCCCGCAGGATCCGGACCCAGGTCGCGGTCATCCGCCGTGTGACCGTGGTGGTGGTGAGCATCGTGACCGCGGCGATCATGCTGACCACCTTTCCGCAGGCGCGGGCGCTGGGCGCCAGCATCCTGGCGTCAGCCGGCATTGCCGGCCTGGTCCTGGGCATCGCGGCCCAGTCGACCCTCTCCAATCTCATGGCCGGCATCCAGATCGCGTTCACCGAGCCGATCCGCATCGACGACGTGGTGGTGGTCCAGGGTGAGTGGGGGCGGATCGAGGAGATCACGTTTACCTACGTCGTGGTGAAGATCTGGGACGAGCGCCGCCTGGTCCTGCCCATCGGCTACTTCACTCGCAACCCGTTCGAGAACTGGACCCGGTCCGTGTCCCAGCTCCTGGGGTCCGTGCACCTCTACGTCGACTACACGGTGCCGATGACGGAGCTGCGGGCGGAGCTCGAGCGGATCGTCCAGGAGTCGCCGCGATGGGACGGCCGGGTCATGGTCCTGCAGGTGACGAACGCGAGCGAGCGCGGCGTTGAGCTGCGGGCGCTGGTGAGCGCCCGCGACTCCTCGACGGCGTGGGACCTGCGCTGCGAGGTGCGGGAGAAGCTGATCGAGTTCCTGCAGCGGCGCTACCCGAGTAGCCTGCCCCGGCTGCGCGCCGAGCTCGTCGGGTCGCCGCAAGCGTAGGGCCATCCGCCCCGGGTGGACACCCCCGCCATCTGCGTTATCGGCGTTCATCCGCGGATTCCCGCCCTCGGCAGCGCGGCCGCGGCCCCGCTCGGCTCGCGGGCTAGGCGAGCGGATACCCGAGGGGAGTATCATGAGAGCAGCGATTGACGCGAGATCAAACGCTCCCGGAGGTGCGAATGTCGCTGTTCACCCCTGAGCAGGCGGAGGAGATCCGCCAGCACTTCGAGAAGAACCTCACGGACCCCGTCGAGGTCATCCACTTCACGCAGGCGGCTTCGCCGCTGCTGGTCCCCGGGCGGCACGACTGCCAGTATTGCACCGAGACACGTGAGCTCCTGGAAGAAGTCGCCACCTTCACCGACAAGATCGACCTCACCGTCTACGACCTGGTGGCCGACGCCGACAAGGCGAAGGAGCACGGCGTCGATGCCGTCCCGGTCACCATCGTCCGCAGCCCGCACGTCGCCGGCGGCATGCGCTACTGGGGCGTGCCCTCGGGCTATGAGTTCGCCGTGATCGTCTCGGACCTGGTCGACGCCTCGCGCGCCGAAGCGGACCTGCAGCCGGAAACGGTCACCAAGCTGGCCGAGCTCACCGGCGACGTCAACATCAAGGTCTTCGTCACCCCCACCTGACCGTACTGCCCCAGTGCGGCCAGGTTGGCCCACCTCATGGCGAAGGCAAGCTCCCGCGTCACGGCCGACGTGATCGAGGCGACCGAGTTCCCCCATCTGGCCCAGAAGTACCGCGTGATGGGCGTGCCCAAGACCGTCATCAACGACACGGTCGAGGTGATGGGCGCGGTCCCGGAGGAGCGATTCCTGGACAGCGTGCTGGCGGCCGCCGGCTAGCACGCGCGGCGCGGTCTCCCATGCAGGAGAGCCCCCGGTCGCGTGCGAGGACGCACGCGACCGGGGGCTCTTCCCTTCGTCGGGCAGTGGGCGCGCCGAGCACCCGGCGCGTGTCGCTGGTCACGCCGGACGCGGCCGCGCCGGCGCTACAATTCAGGCATGAGCGTGACGGATACGCTGGGCCGGCCGATGCGTGACCTGCGCGTCTCGGTGACTGACCGCTGCAACTTCCGCTGCGTCTACTGCATGCCGAAGGAGGTCTTCGGCCAGGATTACGCGTTTCTCGCCCGCGACCGGCTGCTCAGCTTCGAGGAGATCGCCCGCCTCGCCCGCGTCTTCGTCGCCCTCGGCGCGGAGAAGATCCGGCTCACGGGCGGCGAGCCGCTGGTGCGCCGCGACGTGGAGCAGCTCGTCGCCATGCTGTCGCGGATCGAGGGGCTGAGCGACCTCACCCTTACGACCAACGGTGCGCTGCTGGCCCAGAAGGCACAGGCGCTGAAGGACGCCGGGTTGCGTCGCATCACGGTCAGCCTGGACTCGCTCGATGACGCGATATTCAAGGCAATGAACGACGCCGACTTCCCAGTGGCCGGCGTCCTCGCTGGAATCGAGGCGGCCGAGCGGGCCGGGCTGACGCCGATCAAGCTGAACATGGTCGTCAAGCGCGGCATGAACGAGGGCAGCATCCTGGAGATGGCGCGCTTCTTTCGCGGCACCGGTCACATCCTGCGCTTCGTCGAGTTCATGGACGTCGGCCACACCAACGGCTGGCGGATGGACGACGTGGTCCCCGCGGTGGAGATCGTGCGCGCGATCAGCTCGGTCTTCCCGCTGGAGCCGGCGCAGCCGAACTACCGCGGCGAGGTGGCGCGGCGCTACCGCTACCGCGACGGCGCCGGCGAGATCGGCGTCATCGCCTCGGTCACGCAACCGTTCTGCGGCGACTGCACGCGAGCGCGGCTGTCGGCGGACGGGCGGCTCTTTGGCTGCCTGTTCGCCACGCAAGGGCGCGACCTGCGGGACCTGATGCGCGCCGGCGCCACGGACGAGGAGATCGCGGCGGCGATCCGGCGCGTCTGGTCCGTTCGCGACGACCGCTACTCGGAGGTCCGGTCGTCGGAGACGGTGGGCCTGCCCAAGGTAGAGATGTCCTATATCGGGGGGTGAGCGAGCCCGTATAACGCTTGCCACCCGAAATCGGCGGCGTTACGCTCAGAGTGACCACACGGTCCCCCTGGCCGGAACCGCACGCTCCGCGAGCCTGGATCATGCAGGAGCGGTTCGCTACGGACTACCCAACTTCCACCCGGAGCAGCGCGTGAATATCGCGGAACTCGAGACGAAGTCGCGCGACGAACTGGTCGAGGTCGCCGAGGGCCTCGGTTTGACCGATCCGGCCCGCCTGCGGCGACAGGAGCTCATCTATCGCATCCTTCGGTCGACCGCCGAGGCTCAAGGCCAGCTCTACGCCGGCGGCATCCTCGAGATCGTTGACGACGGCTACGGGTTCATTCGCGGTGAGAGCCTGCTGCCCGGCCCGAACGACGTCTACGTCTCGCAGTCGCAGATCCGCCGCTTCGCCCTGCGCACCGGCGACTTCATCACGGGCCAGATCCGGCCACCCAAGGACTCCGAGAAGTACTACGGCCTGCTGCGGGTCGACACCGTCAACGGCGTCGACCCGGAGACGGCGCGTGGCCGGCCCTACTTCGACCAGCTCACCGCCATCTTCCCAAGGGAGCACATGCGGCTCGAGACCACGGGCGACAACCTCTCCGGCCGCCTCATCGACCTGATCGCTCCCATCGGCCGCGGCCAGCGCGGGCTCATCGTCTCGCCACCGAAGGCCGGCAAGACCATCCTGCTCAAGAACATCGCCCACGGCGTCACCTACAACTACGACGACATCCACCTGATGGTCGTCCTGGTAGGCGAGCGGCCGGAAGAGGTCACCGACATGAAGCGGTCGGTGGACGGCGAGGTGATCTCCTCGACCTTCGACGAGCCCGTCGAGGACCACACGCGCGTGGCGGAGATGGCGCTGGAGCGCGCCAAGCGCCTGGTGGAGATGGGCAAGGACGTCGTCATCCTGATGGACTCGCTCACCCGCCTCACGCGCGCCTACAACCTGGCGATGCCCCCCAGCGGGCGCACGCTCTCCGGCGGCATCGACCCGATCGCCCTCTACCCTCCCAAGCGCTTCTTCGGCGCGGCCCGCAAGTGCGAGGAGGGCGGCAGCCTGACGATCATCGCCACCTGCCTGGTCGACACCGGCTCGCGCATGGACGACGTCATCTTCGAGGAGTTCAAGGGCACCGGGAACATGGAGGTACGCCTCGACCGGCGGCTGGCCGAACGGCGCATCTTCCCGTCGATCGACGTCCTCGGCTCCAGCACCCGCCGCGAGGAGCTGCTGCTCGACGACCGCACGCTGCGGCAGGTCTACCTGCTGCGGCGCATGATCGCGGCCATCCAGTCGAACTCGCCGAATCCCACGGAGAGCACGGAACGGCTCCTGGAGCGGCTGTCACGCACCGGGAGCAACCAGGAGTTCCTGGACACGATCAAACAAGAGGTCTAGCGGGGCCGCCGCTCCGCGGCTGCTCCTTCGGTACGACCTCGCGAATCGGGGCGGCGGCTCGGCGAATCTGGACCGCCGTCGCTGTTTGTGACTTGACGCACAGGTATAATGTCGGGGAACCCGCGGGCGCGCGAGTCCGCTTCCGGCCAAGGAGGCGTGAGTCATTTACGGCCCACTCAGCCTGCGCCGGCGCCACGGCAGCGGCGCCGCGCATGTCACTCGCAGGGATGCGTCGAATGACACGGGGCGAGGCAGCCAGCGCCGGCTCGGCCGCCGGCCGGTTACTCACTTCCTGGTGCTGGCCATGCTCGCGGCCGTGGCGGGCGTTGTTATCTCTGTTCGGGGCACCACTCTTTCACAGCCAACCCCTCGCCTCCTGCTGACCGACCTGACCCTGCCCGGCGGGGTCGCCGAGAGCCGCGCCAGCGGCCACGCCGCGCTCCGCGCGCTCCCCGGTCTCAGCGCCACCCAGGCGGCCGAGCAGTCACTCGGTGACTTCCGTACGATCGTCATTCCCACGCCCACCCCGGCGCCGATCGCCGCGCTCGGCAGCGCGCCCCCGACGCCGGTGCTGCTGCAGCTCTACCACGACCACCGCGTCGAGTCCGGCGACACGCTCTCCGGGCTGGCGCAACGGTACGGGGTCTCGGTACAGAGCATCCTTAGCTCCAACCCCGACGTGACCGACAAGGACACACTCATCGTCGGCCAGGTCATCCGCGTTCCGGGAGCGGACGGCATCCTGTACCACGTGCGCCTTGGTGACTCGCTGAGCACCATCGCGCAGAGCTTCGGCGTGACCGTGCAGGCGATCATCGATTTCGCGCCCAATGGCATCAGCAACGCGAACGACATCCACAACGGGCAGCTCATCCTGGTACCGGGCGGAAAGCCGCAGGCCCCGGTTACCCCGCCCCCGGCCCCGTCACCCGCCGCTCCGACCAGCCAGCCGAGCTCCCAGCCGGCGCCGCGGCCCACGCCCGACATCCCCAGCTCGGGCGGCCTTTGCGGCGGCCGCATCGCGGGCGCGCCGAGCTTCATCTGGCCGGCGCACGGGATCATCACCTCCTACTGCGGCCCAAGCCACCCGCACGGCATCGACATCGACCAGTACCACACGCCCGGCGCGCCGATCGTCGCGGCCTCGGCGGGTGTCGTCGCCTTCGCCGGCGGCGACCCATGTTGCGGCTTGGGCTACTACGTCGAGATCAGCCACGGCAACGGCTGGGTGACCCGCTACGGGCACATGATGAAGCCGCCGCCCGTCCACATCGGCCAACGGGTCTCCCAGGGACAGGTCATCGGCTACAGCGGCAACACCGGCTACAGCACCGGGCCGCACGTGCACTTCGAGATCCGCTACTACGGGCGGGTGATGAACCCGCTGGCGTTCCTGCCCTAGGCTCGCCGTGCCCTTGCCGCGCGTATCACGGGCGACGCATCACGGCATCTCCGGACGGCGGCGACGCCTCCACGCGGCGGTGCTGGCGGCTGCGCTCGGCGCCGCGCTGGTCGGCCTGGCCAGCGGCGTCACGATCGGGCGCAGCGAACCGCGCCCGGGCGTGCAGGTCGGCCTCGTATCGCCGGCCGTCTTCGGCGGCGAGTCGCTGCGCGCGGCTATCCCGGGCGGATCCCAGCGCATCGCCGAGGCGGCGGCGCGCGACACCGCACCCACGGGGCAGGCGGCCCCTCCGCAGCAGGGAACGACGACGGCCGGTCGGATCACGCAGGCTGCCGGGGCGCTGAGCGGCGACGGGCAGCCGGTCGAGATCGCCTCCGACGAGCCGCCACAGCCGCTCTTCACCGTCCACATCGTGCAGCCGGGAGACACGCTCTCCGGCGTGGCAGCGGCCCACGGCCTCAATGTCGCGACGCTGCTCGCCAACAACCCCGGCCTGGGGTCGGGCGACCTGATCACCGTGGGCCAGCAGATCCGCGTGCCGCCCGTCGACGGCATCATCTATGACGTCCGTCAGAACGACACGCTGATCGGCATCGCGCAGACGTTCCAGTCCGAGGCCGACAAGATCTTCAACTTCAAGCCCAACGGCCTGCAGGAGCGCAACCTGCTGTTCGTGGGCCAGACGCTCCTGATTCCGGACGGCAAGCTGCCGCTGCCACCGCCCTCCGCGCCCTCTCCCGGCCAGTCACCCGCACCGCCCGGCGGCGGCGCCGTCGCGCCCTCTCCCAGCCAGCCGCCCGCGCCGCCCCGTCCACCGGCGCCCGGCACGGCCTGGATCTGGCCGGTGCCCGGCTCGGTGTTCGGCGTCGGCTTCGGCGTGGTGGATAGTTACCACCCGCGCGGGCATCACGGCATCGACATCCACGCCGGCTACGGCGACCCGGTCCGCGCGGTCGCCTACGGCCGCATCGTGAGCGCGGGATACGACTCGAGCTGGGGCAACTTCGTGCGCATCGACCACGGCGGTGGCATCTACAGCCTCTACGCCCACTTGTCACAGATCGCCGTGCACGAGGGGCAGGTCGTGGCGCAAGGGCAGGTGATCGGCCGCGTCGGCTGCACGGGCTGGTGCTTCGGGCCGCACCTGCACTTCGAGGTGCATCGCGGCGCCTGGCACCCGGTGAACCCGCTCGGCTACCTGCCGGGGCGCTGACCTCCGCAGGGCCCCCCGCCTTCGCGGGGGCGGGCGCCCCCGTCGCTCGCGCCAGGCTGCGCCTGCCCACTGCAGCCAGGCGCCTCAGCCGCGGTAGTCCAGCACCACCACCTGGGGCGCGTCGGGCAGCGTGCCACGCGTCGCTGTGAGCTTCGGCTGCGACTGCACCGAGGTGACGCCCATCTCGCGCAGGAACTTGTCCACCGGGGCGAACCCATCCTTGCCGGCTTCCGTGCCGTAGTGCATCGGCACGATGATCCGCGGCTCGATCAGCGACACGACCTCGGCCGCCTGCACCGCGTCGATCGTGCAGCCGCCGCCGACCGGGACCAGCAGGACATCAGCCGTCGCCAGCGGCTCGAGCTGCTCGGCCGTCAGCGCGTGGCCCAGGTCGCCCAGGTGGCAGACGCGCACCTCGTCCATCTCGAGGACGAAGCAGGTATTGCTGCCGTGCTCCGCGCCGCGCGTGGCGTCGTGGTAGGTCCGGACCCCCACGACGTAGACACCGGCGACCTCGTACTCGCCCGGGCCGCGCAGGACCTGGCGGTGGCCCTGCACGGCGGCCAGGTGGCTGTGGTTCTCGTGCTCGTGGCTGACGGTGACAATATCGGCGTTGACGCGGCCGATGTTGTAGCCAGTGCTCTTGGGGCAGGGGTCCGTGATCACCGTCGTCCCGCCAGCGCGCAGGCGGAAGCACGAGTACCCGAGCCAGACGATCTCCACAAGCGTCCTCCCCCAGGCGGCCGGTCATCGGGCATACGGTACGGGCCGCCGGGTCGCCCGGTCAACGCGCCGAGCCGGGGTCGTGCACGGCCGGGTGCCGAGCCAGGTCCTGGCGCAGCGTGCGCAGGGCGCGCGAGAGCTGCGCGCGGACCGCTTCCTCAGACTTCCCGAGCCGGCGGGCGATCTCCGCGTGGGGCAGCTCCTCCACGTACCGCAGCCAGATCAGGTGCTGGCGCTCCGGGCTGAGCCGTGAAACGGCGCGCTCCAGCAGCGCCGCGAGGTCCTCCTGTTCGAGCGCCTCCACGACGTCGTCGCCGGTCGGCTCGGGCGCGAACTCGAGGCGTGTGGTGGGACGGCGCTGCCGCTCGCGCAGGTAGTTGGCGACCAGGTTGTGGGCGATCGTGAACAGCCAGGCGCCGAAGGGATAGCCCCGCTCCTGATAGCGACCGAGGTGCTGCAGCGCACGCTCGAAGACCCGGCCCGCCAGGTCCTCGGCGTCGTGCTGGTTGTGAGTCCGGTACAGCAGGTAACGGTAGATGCGGTCGTAGTAGCGCTGGTAGAGGGCGCCGAAGGCGGCCCGGTCCTCACGCGCGCGGCGGACCAGGTCTTCATCCGAGAGGGCGGAGTAGCCGGTGAGGTTCTCGTTCACAGCGACGACGTTGTCACAGTGTAGCGGAGGAGGCCGATTCGGGGAACAGCGCTCGCCTTGACAGTGCTGGGGGCGGGTGCTAGATTGCGGGTGTTGGTTAGCACTCTCGCCCTGAGAGTGCTAACCGCCAACTGCGGCCGCGCCTCGTGAGGTCGTGGCGGAGCGCGAGGTTGATCCCATGCTGTCGGAGCGCCGCGCGGCGATTCTCCGGCTTATCGTCAGCGATTACGTCGAGTCGGCCCAGCCGGTGGGCTCCGAGAACATCGTGCGCAGGCACCAGCTCGAAGTGTCCTCGGCCACCATCCGCAACGAGATGGCCCGCCTCGAGGAAGAGGGATTCATCCTTCAGCCGCATACCTCGGCCGGCCGGGTACCGTCTGACCGCGGCTATCGCTACTTCGTCGAGTACTTGATGCCGGACGAGGACCTGGCGCTCCAGGAGAAGCGGCGTATCCTGCACCAGTTCTACCAGGCCACCTCCGAGTTCCACGAGTGGCTCGGACTGGCCGCCAGCGTGCTGGCCCGCTCCGTGCGCAACATCGCGCTCGTCACCGAGCCGTCCGAGCCGGGGGCGCGCGTCAAGCACGTTCAGATCGTCTTTCTCACGGAGACCAGTGCGCTGTTGGTGGCGGTGCTGCAAGACGTCAAGGTCCGCGAGCGGGTGATGACGCTGACCGAGCCCGTTGACCAGGAGACGCTCACCCAGGTTGCCAGCCGCCTGAACGACGCCCTGCGTGGGGCCGACGCCCCCGCGCTGGTCCACGCCGCGCACCGGCTCGAGGGCCTGGAGGGGCAGGTGACCGAGACGCTGCTTCGCATCGTCGAGGAGGAGGACGCCGGCCAGCACGTGCACGCCCACATGGAAGGCGTGCGTGAGCTGCTCGCGCAGCCGGAGTTCCACCCCAGCGAGAAGATGCTCTCGCTCATGGATGTGCTCGACGAGCGCCGCTTGCCCCAGGCCCTGCCGATCCGCGAGCTACCGGAACACGGCGTGGCAGTGGTGATCGGGCGGGAGCACAGCCAGGAGCGAATGCGCGAGTTCAGCCTGGTACTCGCCCGCTACGGCGCCGCCGATGGCCCCGGTGGCTGCGTGGCCATCCTCGGACCGACCCGAATGCAATACGGCCGGGCGATCGCCACCGTGCGCTACCTGTCCGAGATCGTCACCGGCCTGATGGAACGGCTGTACGCGTCGTGAACGACTGAACGTCTGGAGATGTGGATGCGCCCGTCCGAACATGAGCAGATCCAGGAGACCGAGCAGCAGGAGACCGCGCCGCCCACCCCGGTGGAAGAGCCCACCGTTGAGTCGCTCGCGGCGCAGCTCGAGCGGGAGCGCCAGCGCACCGACGAGCTGCATAACCGCTGGGCACGGGCGGCCGCCGACTACCAGAACCTCAAGCGCCGCACCGAGGACGAGCGGGGCGAGATCAGCAAGCTGGCGACCGCGCGCGTCGTGCTGGTGGTGCTGCCCGTGCTCGACGACCTCGACCGGGCGGTGCGCAGCCTGGACGCCCGTCTCGCCGGGCTCACCTGGGCGCAGGGGATCGTCCAGATCTATCAGAAGCTGAGCTACATGATGGAGCAGCTTGGCGTGCGTGAGATCGAGGCGGAGGGTGAGACCTTCGACCCCAACCTGCACGAGGCGGTCAGCCGCGCGCCGGGCGAGGAAGGGAAGATCGTCGCCGTCGTGCAGCGCGGCTTCACCATTGATGGCCGCGTGATCCGCCCGTCAATGGTCATCGTCGGCGACGGCGCTCCGGCCGAGTCCTGAACGCGCGGTCGGCAGCAAGGAAGGATTGCAACTCATGGGCAAGGTTATCGGAATCGACCTCGGCACGACCAACTCGGTCGTCGCGGTGATGGAGGGCGGCGAGCCGATCGTCATCCCCAACGCCGAAGGCAGCAGACTCACGCCGTCGGTCGTGGCCATCAGCAAGACCGGCGAGCGCCTGGTGGGACAGATCGCCAAGCGTCAGGCGATCACGAACGCGGACAACACGGTCTCCAGCATCAAACGGCTCATGGGCCGCAAGTTCGACGATGATGAGGCGCAGCGCAGCGCCCGCATGGTGTCGTACAAGATCGTCCGGGCGTCCAACGGCGACGCCCACGTGACGATGGGCGGGCGCAGCTACTCGCCGCCCGAGATCTCGGCCATGGTGCTGCAGAAGCTGAAGACGGACGCCGAGGCTTACCTTGGCGAGACGGTCACCGAGGCCATCATCACCGTGCCGGCCTACTTCAACGACAGCCAGCGGCAAGCGACCAAGGACGCTGGACGCATCGCCGGGCTCGAGGTCCTGCGCATCATCAACGAGCCCACCGCCGCCGCGCTCGCCTACGGCCTCGACAAGAAGAACGACGAGCAGATCGCCGTCTACGACCTGGGCGGTGGCACGTTCGACATCTCCATCCTCGAGATCGGCGACGGCACCTTCCAGGTGAAAGCCACCAACGGCGACACGCACCTCGGCGGCGACGACTTCGACCAGCGGGTCATCGAACACCTGATCGACGAGTTCCGCAAAGACCAGGGCATCGACCTGCGCAACGACCGCGCCGCCCTGCAGCGCCTCAAGGAGGCCGCGGAGAAGGCGAAGATCGAGCTCAGCACGGTACAACAGACCGAGGTCAACCTGCCGTTCATCACGGCGGACGCCTCCGGCCCCAAGCACATGCAGATCACGATCACCCGCGCCAAGCTCGAGCAGCTCGTGATGGACCTGGTGGAGAGGACGCTCGGACCCTGCCGCCAGGCGCTGCAGGACGCCGGTGTGACCCCGGCCGACATCGACGAGGTGGTGCTCGTCGGCGGGCAGACGCGCATGCCGCTCGTCCAGGAGACGGTGCGCAAGTTCTTCAACAAGGAGCCACACAAGGGCGTCAACCCGGACGAGGTCGTGGGCATCGGCGCCGCCATCCAGGCCGGCGTGCTCAAGGGCGAGGTGAAGGACGTCCTCCTGCTGGACGTGACGCCGCTGACACTGGGCATCGAGACGTTGGGCGGCGTGATGACGTCCATCATCCCGCGCAACACCACCATCCCCACCTCAAAGGCCCAGGTGTTCACCACCGCCGCTGACAACCAGACCAGCGTGGAGATCCACGTGCTCCAGGGCGAGCGCGCCATGGCGGGAGACAACAAGTCGCTCGGCCGCTTCATCCTGGACGGCATCCTGCCGGCGCCGCGCGGCGTGCCGCAGGTCGAGGTCACGTTCGACATCGACGCCAACGGCATCCTGCACGTCTCGGCACGCGATAAGGCCACCGGCAAGGAGCAGCGCATCACCATCCAGGCCGGCTCGGGGCTCTCCAAAGACGACGTCGAGTCGCTGCGCCGCGAGGCGGAGGTGCACGCCGAGGAGGACCGCCGCCGCCGCGAGGAGATCGAGCAACGCAACCAGGCGGACACCTTGGCGTACAGCGCCGAGCGCACGCTGCGGGACCTCGGCGAGAAGGCGCCCTCCGATCTGAAGCTGGAGGTGGAAAACCGCGTCCAGGAAGTGCGCAAGGCTTTGGAGGGCCAGGATGCGGCCCGCATCCGCGCGGCCGCCGACGCGCTCTCTGCCGCGCTGCAGAAGTTGGGCGAGCGCGTCTACAGCGCGAGCGGCGAGGCCGCCGGCGCCAGCGCCGACAGTGCGGCCGGCACCCCCGGTGAGCCGACGCCGGAAGGCACCGTGGAGGGCGAGTTCCGCGAGGTCTGAGCCGCCCGCCCCGCACATCATGCCGACCGCCCGTCGTTCCACCCAAGCGAGCGCAGGTGAGCGCCAGCCGCAATCGAGCGGCGGCCGCGGGCCGTCCGAGGCTGGATTCCTACCTCCGCGGGAATGATGAAGGGCGCGAGCGCCGGCCGGAAGCAGCCTGCGACGAGCCCGCACCGCGCGGCCTTCGCTTCCTCGAGCCCAGCGTGCACGCGGGTGACCACGCGTATCGCGGCTTCCAAGACCCGGAGGGGAGCATCTTCTACCTGATCAGCTACAGCGGCCAAGCAGCGAGCGGCTAGCCGGAGCCGGCCGATTCGACGTCCGGCTCCGGCTCGACCTCGATCTCGCCGGCCACCCGGTTGCCCCCGCGGCGGCGGGCCTCGCCCAGCGCACGCTCGGCGCGCTGGACTGCCGCGTCGGGCCCCTCGTCGGGATGCAGCCACGCGATCCCGATGCTGGCCGTAACCTTCACCGTGCCCACGCCCTCCACCTCGACTTCGGTCCGCTCGACCGCTCGGCGGACCGCCTCCGCCTTGTCGAGCGCCTCCGCGGGCACCGGCAGCCACACCACCGCCAGGAAATCGTCGCCGGCCGCGCGCGCCACGAAGTCATCGTCGCGAAACGCGCCGCGCACGGCCCGCGCCAGCCCGCTCAGCCAGGCGTCCGCCGCCAAGCGACCGAGCCGCTCGCGCAGCGCGTCGCCGCCGTCCACCGCCACGAGGAAGAAGCTGCAGGGCCGGTCGCCGAACCGCCGCAGCAGGCGGACCTCGTCGAGCTTGCGTTCCAACGCCGCGCGGTTGGGCAACCCCGTCACGGGGTCCATCTCGGCGCGGCCGGCCGCGCGTAGCAACCGGACCTGGAGCTCGCCGAGTCGGGCGCTCAAGGCCGCGGCGCGCGTGACCTGGGTGTGCTGGCGCTCCCGCACCACTGCCTTCAGCCGGTCCACCTCGTCCGCCAGAGCGCGGCGGATGTCGCGCAGGTCGGAGAGCCTGCTCGCCTGCTCCAGCCGTTGTCCGTGCGACACCAGCAGCCGCAGATGCCGGTCATCGTCCGTCCCCAGGTCGGCCAGCGCGTCAGTGAGCGCCTTCGCGGCCCGCTTGAGCTCATGCTCTCGGTCGTCGATGTAGGCGTGCTGCCGACGCGCGTAGCCGCGGATCTCCGCGAGCACCCGCGAGGACGCGTCCCGCACCTGCGCGGCCCTGCCGGCGTCGGTCACCGCGCGCGTGGCGCGGTTCACCTCGGTCAGGAACGCACGAGTGCGCAGCTCGGGGTCCTCGAGCACGAACTCGAGGGTGGCGAAGAGCAGGCCCACGTTCATTTCACTGAGCGCGCGCGTCCGCTCCTGCACCGCCAGGGACGCGGGGTCCTGGCTCCCCGCGGACCTCCTCCGCCAGATGCGCACCGTCACTTCCTCCGGGGTGATCATCGGCCTCGACGATGGCCGTCCGAAGGCGCCCGGCCACGGCTCTCCGTGCCGTCGCCATCGCGGCCGGCCACGGCGGGCAGCGCGGCCTCTATACTGGTTGCATCCTGCCCGGGAGGCACCTGCATGCGGCTCACGTCGGTTCGGCTCGCGTTCGCTGCGCTGCTGGCCGTTTTCCTCGCGGCGACCGCGGTGCTCGGCGCCAAGACCGTCTCCGCCGGCCCACAACCGCCGCAGGCCCCAACCTACAATTTCACAGACATCAACAGCGCGGGGGGCAATGCCGCCACCGGCGACCGCATCAGCGGGCAGATCGACGCCTACCTCGGGCAGTTGCAGGCTTTCCGGAAGGCCGTTCCCGTCTTCCAGCGCAACGTCTTCCTGGCGATGGCGGGCATCGCTCTCATTCTCGCGCTGCTGGCGCTCACCCTGCCGGGAGCGCTGAACTACTTGCGGCTGGGCATGCTGGCCGCCGCGCTGCTCGTGCTCGGCTACGGACTCTGGCGCACGCTCGTCCCGCTGCCGGACTACGCGCCCACGGGCTCAATCAACCTCCTGACGCTCGTCGCCGCCGGAGCGCCTGCTCCGGCCGGCTTCGCATCGCGCTTCCTACGCTTCGCCTTGAGCTTCGTGGGGCTCTTGCTGCTGCTGCTCGTCGGGGTCCTGCGCCTCACCGACTGGACCGAGTTCGGCGCGGCACGCGCGGCGACCACGACGGGTGCTTCCGCGGAAGGACCCTCCGAGACGCCAGCGGCGGAGCCGACGCCAGGCGTCCCCGAGCCCACCTGGGCGCCGCGCACGGTCGCGGCCGACGAGCCGGCCGCGTCAACCGCGGGCCTGCCCGAGGCGAGTTGGCCGCCGCCCGCGGCCACGCCCGGCGACCCCGACCCGCCGGCGGCCGGTCGGTAGGGCAGGACAGCAGTCCGTCCGCGGAAGAACCGCCACTTTCGAACGCGGGAGCGAGATCCCGGACTCCGACGCTGCCGCGCTCCGGGAGGCGGCGACCCGCCGCGGTCAGTTGATCTTCGTCGGGCGCTCCGGCAGCATGGGAGGAGCCCGGGCGCGCCGCTCCCGTAGCCAGGCACGCAAGGGAGGACTTCGACCACTGCGTTATCTGCGCGCCGCGGCGGCGCTCGCCCTGCTGGGCATCCTCGCCGCCTGTGGCAATTCGAAGGCCATCCCCGCACCGAGCGCCACCACTTCCGGCACGGCGGCCCCGACGGCTACCGCTGCCGCGGACGCGGCGCCGATCACGTACGCCGTCGACCAGATCGCCATACCCGTCGAGATGACCCCCACGACCTGGAACGTCGCCAAAGACTATCCGAAGGTGGTTACCGCCCAGGACCTGCCTTCTGACGCCTACCGGAAGGGGTTCCAGCAGGGCATCGACGTCCTCTACGACGACCCCCTCGCGCTGTCCGGCCTGGGCCTGCGCAACGGCTGGGTGGAGCTCTACAACCGTGTCCTGCGCTACGACTCGGCCTCCTCGGCACGCGCCGTCATGGCCATGCTGCGTGATGCCGACCGCCAGCGCGAGCAGGCCGGCCAGATCCGCTTCGTCAACCTCGGCCAGGTGGGCGACGAGTCGTACCAATACCAGGTGGCCAGCAAAGGCACCGTGGCCAAGCAGCAGGTCGATTTCCTCCAGGTGATCGTGGTGATGCGCGTCAACAACATCCTGGCGATCGTGGGCGAGTACGGCGCGTTGGCCGCGGTCCAGCCCGTGCTGCCGGAGCCGCTGGTCTGGGCGAAGATCGTGCAAGCGCGCGCCCTCGGCCAGCAGCCGCCCACGGCGCCAGGACAGATCTCGCCCGCGGCCACCCCTACGCCGACGCCGCCCGGACCGCGGGCCACCGCCACGCCATGACGCGGCCCGCCGCGCTCCTCCTCGCGCCGCTCCTCGCCGTCGCCCTCGTCGCTGCCGCGTGCGGCGCGTCAGGCTCATCCCACCCGACGCCGACACCCGCCCCGAACATCACCCGGCCGCTCGACCAGATCGTGCTCCGGGTGAACGACCTGCCCTTCGGCTGGGCGACGACGCCGCCGTACCCGCGCACGTACACCGTCTCGAACCCGCCGCCCGGTCGCCAGGACGGCTACCAGAGCGGCTTTGAGCTGCCAGCCTGCACCCAGGGCGGCTTCCGCACGCAGGGCTGGTGCACCGTGATCGACACCGCCATCCGCTTCGACTCGACCGCCACCGCGCGCGTGGCGCTGCAGGAAGCTGAGGACACGCTGCGCAAGTCCGGCAAGGTCCAGTTCGTCGCCCAGCCGCCGCGCGTCGGCAGCGACACGTTCGCGTACACGGTCGAGCGCACGCAGCAGCTCCAGGGCGCGACGCTCAAGGTGTTCGAGTACCATCTCAACTTCCGCGTGGCCAATGTGCTGTTCGAGGTCTTCGCGACGTCGCCCAGCGTGCTCGGACCGCCCGATCAGCTCGCCCAGTGGGGCGATCTGATCGTGAAGCGCACGGAAGGGGAAGGCGCGGCGCGCGCTGCGCCCGCCCGCTGACTGTCGGTCGGCCGGGGCGAGGTTGAGGCCAGGAAAGCCTACGGGGTAGACGCGACCGGGCCCGGCGTGCCGGTCGTCGTCGGCGTCACGCTCGGCGTCGGTGTGGCCGATCCGTAGCCCTGCTTCGCGGGATCCGACGTCGCCGTTCCGGTCGGGGAAGGCGTGCTGGAGGGCTCGGGCGTGGCCGACGGCGTCGCGGTCGGCGTGACCGACGCGGTAGCCGAGGCGGTCGGCGTCGCGGTCGGGCTGGGGGTGGGGGTGGCCGTCGGCGACGGCGTGGGCGTCGGGGTGATCGGCTTGGCGTTGCCGAGCGCATCCGAGGTGTCTCGCCGCAGCTCGCGCAGGTGCGTCACGACCGCCGGCTGGCTGGTCACCTCCGGATTCGCCAGCAGGCGGTCCAGCGTGGTGGAGAGCCGTTCGAGCTGCTGACGAGCAGCGCCGCTGGGAGCGGAAGCCGGCTGACCGGGCACCGCCTGGTAACGGGACACGGCGTCGGTCCCGTAGCTGATCAGCGTGGTGAACGCGCCGGGGTCGACCCGTCCGCGCTCGACGAGGCGCGCGACCTCCTCAGCCCGCCGGTTGACGAGCTGCAGACGATACTCGGCGCGAGCGGCCCGGCTGACGGTTAGCGTCAGCCGTACGTCCTCGCCGGCGCGCTTGAACACGTAGTTCCAGTCACCAGGCAGCGCCGCCTGGGACGTGTTCACCAGTACGGCGAACGCCACGGCCAGAGCGGCGACGCAGGCGCCGCCGGCAAGCGCCATGTGGCGCCACGTCCGCTGTCGCCGCGGGCCGTGCTGCCCGCCGCTCAGCCGCGCTGCCTCGGCCAGCAGGCGCGCCCGCTGCCGCGCCGGCGCCGGATGCGGAGGGAGCGCCTCGCGCAGCGCGTGCAGGCGTGCGGCGGTCTCGAGCGCGGCGTCATCGCCGTTCCCGTGCTCGAGCCGGACGGCGAACTCGTCCGCCGCTCGCTGCTCCTCGTTCCTACGAATCCGCCACCACATCCTTCGGTCCGGGTTGCCCGAGCAGTTGCTGCAGCCGCCGAAGCCCCTTGTGCTGCAACACCCGCACGAGGCCATCGTTCTTGCCCAGGACCGCCGCGGTCTCGCTCACCGAAAGGTCGGCGAAGAACCGCAGCTCGACAACGGCGCGCTGGTGCTTGGGCAAGTGCACCAGTGCCGCGCGCACGGCCCGCAGGTCGGCGCGGACGGCGGCCTCCACGGCCGGGTCGGCGACGGCGGCATGGTCCTCGTCGATCGGGATCACGTCCGGCCGGCGGCCATTGGCCCGGTGGTGGCTGGCCACCACGTTGTGCGCGATGCGGAACAGCCAGGCTGAGAACGGCACTCCCTGTGACCGGTAGCGCTGGATGTTACGCACAACACGCAGGAAGACTTCACCGGTGAGGTCTTCCGCTTCCTCGATACGCCCGCTGCGGGCCAAGAGGTAGCGGAAGATGCGCTCGTGGAACTGGTCGTAGAGCTGGCCGAGCGCCGGGCCGTCACCCCCGACCGCTCGGGCCACGAGCACCGCTTCGTCCCGTGCCATGCTCTCTTCGGCCGAGATCATGGCGGCGGTCCGTCGGCGCCACGGCAGGCCAGTCTCCGCCCCGTTCCCGCGGCGGCCTTCCACTGGTAACAACGCGCAGGAGCGTGTTTTGTTAACCCGCGGCGCCCGGTGCGGGCAAGCGTTCTGTCAACCGGCCAACCGCGAGCAACGGCGTCCCGTAGGACGGACGACCCGCGGCCGGAGAGGTGGCCGCGGCGCCAGAGCGGACCGCTCATGTCGCCGGTACTGTAACCGATGCGTACCCGGCTCACAACCGCCCTGCTGCTACTTCGGGCCACGCGCGGCGCCTTCACCCTCGAGCTGCACCAGCCGTGCCTCGGTCGCTGCGCGCAGAGTGCGCGCCACCTCGGCGTCGAACCCATGCTCCCGCGCCGCCTGCTCGGCCACGTACGGCACCAACGTGCGCACCAGGTCGACGCGCGAGTCGAGCGTCTTACCCAGCCCGCTGAGCAGTCCCATCACGCGCCCGACCAGCACGATGTCGCCTGGCACGCGCACCACCGGGTTTGCGCGAACGATCTCGGCGAGCTGCTGGTTGATCTCCACCACGATCTCGCGCTGGTTCCCGCGCCTGCTCATCTCCTCGAGGCTGTGCAGGTAGGCCTTGCCCACCGCGACGAAGGTCCGCGGATCGCCGGACCGGGTCCGAAAGCCCAGGTCGTGGAAGGCGCGGGCTGCCGCGTCGAAGTCCTGCTCGAGAATCGCGCGGGTGAGATCAACGAGCCCGCGCCGAAAGCTCCGCGGGACCTCTTTCGCGAGCCCGAAGTCTACGAAGACGACCCGCGGCCCCTCCTGGACGAAGAGGTTGCCGGGGTGCGGGTCGGCGTGAAAGAAGCCGTTCACCAAGATCTGGTCGCAGTACGCCTCGATCAGCGTCTGGGCGACGCGGCGCGGGTCGATCCCGCGGGCGCGCATCCCGTCCACGTCCGTGAGCCGCAGACCGTGGACGTACTCCATCACCAGGACCCGACGGGTGGTGTAGTCCCAGTGGATCCGCGGCACGTAGACGTCTTCGCGCCCGCGGAGCTCGCGCGCCACCCGCTCGGCGTTCTGCCCTTCGTGGACGAAGTCGAGCTCGATCGGCGCGTGGTAGGCCAGCTCGTCGTAGAGCACGCGATAGTCGAACGCGGGCTCGAACCGCTGCAGCAGGTCGACCAGGATCTTCAAGCTGCGCAGGTCGCGGCGCACGACCTCGGCGATCTCGGGGTACTGGACCTTCACCGCCACCTCGCGTCCGTCGTGCAGCACGGCGCGGTGCACCTGCGCCAGCGATGCCGAGGCCACCGGTCGCTCGTCGAACTCGCGGAACACCAGCTTCAGCGGGCGCCCCAGCTCCCGCTCGACGACGTGGCGCATCTCGGCGAAGGACCGAGGCGGGACGCGGTCCTGCAGGTGCGAGAGCGTGACGACGTACGGCTCGGGCACCACGTCGGCTCGGGCGCCGACGAACTGCCCGGTCTTGATGAGCAGGCCGCGCAGGTGCACGGCGGTCTCGTAGAACCAGCGGGCGCTGCGCTGGTGGTGGCGCTGGAAGGCTGGCTCGGTGGCCTCGAAACCGAGCCGGCGGCGACGGCGCTGCAGATATTTGTAACCCAGGTAGACGCGCGCCGCCGTCCACGCGACGGGAAGGAAACGGCCCACCGTGCTGTTCGGTGGGCCGGAACGCGCCAACAGGCCCATCTTCAATTCGCCCTCGCCCGGTCGCCGCCACGACGCCGGGCCGCTCCCGCCGACCAGTATACCGGCCAGCCGTCTCGACCACCGCCGTACGGCTGGCGGCAGCCGAACCGTGTTAACCGGCGACTTTGCCCAGGAAGCGCGACAGCGCCTCGTTGAACCGATCCGGCTGGTCGAGATTCGAGGCATGCCCCGCGGTCGGGATGATGACCAGCTCGGCCGCCGGGACCTTCGCCGCCATGTAGTCGCTCGGCGCGCGGAACGGTTCGTCCTGCTCACCGACCACGACGAGCGTGGGCACGCGCACCTCCGGCAGGACGCTGATCACCCGGTCGTCCACCTGCGCCAGCATCCCGCGCGCCGCGTGCGCCAGCCCCTGCGCGGAGCGGTGCAACGCGATGCGGACCTCGCTCCCCTGGCCCAGCGCGGCGAGCCCCTGCTCCTCGAACTCGCGCGCACGCTGCTGCGCCATCTGGTTCCAGCCGTCGCGGGCCGCCGGGTTGCGATAGCCCGGCCCCGTGTCGGCCAGCAGTAGCGCCTCCACCATCTCCGGGTGAGTCCGGTAGAACGCCAGCGACATGTAGCCGCCGAGCGAGAGCCCGCCCACCACCGCGCGCCTCACACCGCTGGCGTCCAGCAGCGCGCGCATGTCCGCGACCGTCACCGCTTCCGAGTACCGCGACGCGTCGTCTGGGCTGTCCGTCTGGCCGTGGCCGCGCATGTCCCAGGTGATGAAGCGGTAGCGGTCGGCCAGCGCATCGACCTGCGGCTTCCACATGTTGCAGGTCGCGCTGTAGCCATGCGTGAGCAGGACCGCGGGCCCGCTGCCCCGATCCTCGTAGTAGATGCGGATGCCATCGCGGTCGAGGTATGCCATCTCGTCTCCCCTCGTGGTGGACTCGCTACGTCTCGCTGGGCGGGCCGGGCGTGACGGACGGCTCCCCCGCCGGTGCGCCACCCGCGGCGGCGAGCACCGGCGAGGCGCCGAGCCGCGCGGCGAGCGCCGTCTCCCAGTGGGCCCACGCCTCATCCAGCGGCAGCGCCGCCGGGCCGACGGCCACCCCATCGCCTCCCGTCGTGCCGATGCGCGTGCACGGCACCCCGTGCTCGCCTGCCAGCGCCTCCAGGCGGGCCGCGTCCGACGGCCGGGCGCTGACCACGGCGCGGGAAGGCCGCTCGCCGAACAGCGCCGCGTCGAGACGCCCAGCGAGCGTCATGCCCGAGCAGTCGACGCCGACTTCGCCCAGCAGCGCGCTCTCGGCCAGGCACACGGCCAGCCCGCCCTCGGCGCAGTCGTGCGCGGAACGCGCCACGCCATCCTCCGCCAGCCGCACGAGCAGCCGCTGCAGCCGCGCCTCGAGCTCCAGGTCCAGCCGCGGCATGCCGACGACGAGCCCATACAGCTCGTGCAGGTACTCGCTGCCGGCCAGGTCGGCCGGCTCGCCGGACGGGTCCGCTCCCAGCAGATACACGGCGTCGCCCTCGCCGGCGAACCCGGCCGGCACGGCGCGCGAGACGTCCTCGAGCACGCCGAGCACGCCGGCAACCGGCGTGGGGGCGATAGCTCGACCGACCGTCTCGTTGTAGAGGCTCACGTTGCCCGAAACGACCGGCGTGCCGAGCGCCCGGCAGGCGGCGGCCATCCCCTCGACCGCCTGCTCGAGCTGGTAGTAGACCTCGGGCCGCAGCGGATCCCCGAAGTTCAGGCAGTCGGTGCAGGCGACGGGTCGAGCGCCGGTGCACGACACGTTGCGCGCCGCCTCCGCCACCGCCAGCGCGCCGCCCGTGAACGGATCGAGCTCCACCGTGCGGCCGTTGCCGTCCGTCGCGATGGCGATGCCGCGCTTGCTGCCCCTGATGCGCAGCACGGCCGCGTCGCCGCCCGGCCCCTGCACGGTGTTGGTCAGCACCTGGTGGTCGTACTGCCGCCAGACCCAGCGTTTCGCGCAAACGTTCGGCGCGCCCAGCATCTCGCGCAGGCGAGCGGTCGCGTCCTCGGGCCGTAGGTCCAGCAGCGCGGCCAGGTCGTAGGCGTTGCGCTCCGCCAGCTCGGCCGGGCGCGCGCCCTGACGGCGGTACAGCGGCGGGTCCACCAGCATGCCGACCGGCAGCCGCGCGGCCACGCGCTCGCCCTCGCGCACCACCGCCTCGCCGGTGTCGGTCACGACCCCCACCTCGGCGCAGTGCAGCTCCCACCGCTGGAAGAGGCCGCGCACCTCCTCGACGTGCTCGCGTTTCGCGATGACGAGCATCCGCTCCTGCGACTCGCTGAGCATCACGTCGTGCGCGCTCATTCCCCGCTCGCGGCGCGGAACCCGCAGCACGTCCAGCTCGACGCCGGTGCCCGCGCGCGCCGCACACTCGACGGCCGAGCTCGTCAGCCCGGCCGCACCCAGGTCCTGGAGGCCGACGATCCAGTTGTGCTGGACCAGCTCGATGCACGCCTCCATGAGCAGCTTCTCCATGAAGGGGTTGCCGACCTGCACCGCCGGGCGGCGCTCCTCGCTCGCCTCATCCAGCGCCGCGCTGGCGAAGGTCGCGCCGTGAATCCCGTCGCGTCCCGTGTCCGCGCCGACCAGCAGCAACACGTTCCCGGGGCCGTCCGCGCGCGCCCGCACCAGCCGGCCGACGCGCGCCACGCCGACACAGAGCGCGTTGACGAGCGGGTTCTCGCGGTAGGCCGCGTCGAAGCAGGTCTCGCCGCCCACGGTCGGCACGCCCAGGCAGTTGCCGTACCAGCCGATCCCGCCGACGACGCCGCCGAACAGGTAGCGGGTGCGGTCGTCCTCCAGCGGGCCGAAGCGGAGCGAGTCCAGGATCGCGATCGGCCGCGCTCCCATGGCGAAGATGTCGCGCACGATGCCGCCGACGCCCGTCGCGGCGCCCTGGAACGGCTCGACCGCCGAGGGGTGGTTGTGCGACTCGACCTTCATGACGGCGCACCAGCCGTCGCCGATGTCGACGGCGCCGGCGTTCTCCTCGCCGAGCTTCGTCAAGACGGCGGGGCCCTCGGTGGGGAAGCGGCGCAGCAGCAGCTTGCTGTTCTTGTAGCCACAGTGCTCGCTCCAGAGCGCGCCGATCATGCCGAGCTCGACCTCGTTCGGCTCGCGGCCCAGGCGGCGGCAGGCGAGGTCGTACTCCTCCGGCGCGAGGGCGATGCGGGCAAGCGTCTCGGGGTCGGCGGGCACGCGAGCACCTCCGGGGCCGGATCCATTGTCCGGGCCGCCATGGCCGGCGCTCAAGGGCAACGCGTCCACGCCACCTGGCCCCCCTCCAACGTGCGGTTGGAGGGGGGCCAGGCGTGAGCTGACGCCCAGGGAGAGAGGCTCAGCGGGCGACCGTGCGGAACTCCACGCTCAGGCGGCCGCGGCGACCTGGCCCTCCTCCAGCGAGAACGGCGGGTAGATGTCGGTCAGCAGAAAAGCGTACGCGGCGTAGCGGGTATACCAGCGCAGCGTCCCCACGCTGAAGTCCCACACGCCCTGCGGGTATCCGCCCGCGAACAGGATCATCAGCCAGGCGATGAAGGCAATGACATACGCCACGTCCATCAGGACACCCACGATGATCGCGTGAGGGATGATGTAGATGAGCCTCAGGCCGACCGAGAGCCGGTCCCGCTGCTCCGCCGCGGGCGCGATGCGCACCCGCACGTCGGGATGGTCGCTGGCGTCGAGCGCTGGCATCCGGTCGGTCAGCAGCAACAGATACGCGAGCACCGCTGCACCATAGCGCACGGTCTTGGCGATGAAGGCCTCGGCCGACTTGCTCATGGTGCCACCGAGAATGATCTGGAACCAGCTAATGATGGCGAAGACCATCGCGATCAAGCTGTAGATGTACAGAACGATTATCGGTGGAATCGCGAAGATCAGCCGCAGCGCGACGCTTGCCTTATCCCGCGCGCCCTGTGGCGCCGCTACCTGCAGTGAGACCGGCTGCGGTCCCGTCGACATGGTCATTGCCTGTGCTCCTCTCCTTGGCCCCGCGCTCGCGGCGCTTCGCTGGAATGCTACTGCAAAGCAACCGTGAATTCCACGCCCTGATCAACGTCCAAGGTCACGATGAAGGTTTGGCCCGCCGCCCCGTCCGACACGGAGGTAACGATCGGCGAGGCGGCGGGCCGGCGCAAGGAGAAGACGATGTCCGCCTGCCTACCGCTTCAGGAACGGCGACAGGTCGACACGGCCGTGGTTCGTGCTGAGCAGTGGCTCGTAGAGCAGCAGGGTCGGTCGCGCGCCGGCCGGGATGGCGAAGTAGAGCTCACCGCGTACGGCCTCACTCTTTGTTCCCATCATGCCGGCGGTGAGCTCGTCGTTCCCGCCCGCCACGATCTCGATGTCATGGCGCGCTTCCGTGCTGTCGGCGAGCTGGAAATACAGCGGATTGTAATCGTAGCGGCCGCTCCCCTGGTTCACTAGGCGCACGCCGACGCGGACGTACTGCTTCCCCGCGCCGGGCGAATCGAACGGATTCGGGCTGGTCCAGCCGACCACCACCCCGGTGACCTCCAGGCTCACGCTGCCAACGCGGACCGCGTCGCCCTGCCCCGGGGTGCCCGTCGCCGCGACCGTCGCCGACGCGGCCGAGGTCGTGGCGTTCTGCGCCTGCTCCCCTTCCTTGCTCTTGCTCCCGCCGCCGCCCGCGACGGACGCCACCACCAGGATGACGACGAGCGCCACGACGATGATGGCGCCCCACTGCAGAACACGCTTCATCAGACTCCCTCCGATAGTGGTACCGGAAACGTCCAGCACCTACCGTGCGGAAGGGGTGCGACAGATCCCGTCGTGCCGTCGTCGAACGGCGGAAAGTCAGGCGGTGCTTGGTGCCGGCCCCGCGGGCGAGCCGACCGGCTCCGCTGGCCCGGCGGGCGGCCGCGCCACGCCGATCGGGCCGGCGAAGCCGAATGGCGGGTACTCATCGCGCAACAGCAGCAGGTACGCCTGCAGGCACAGGCTCCAGCGCACCATGCCGACGTGGAAGCGCCACAGCCCTTCCGGATGCCGCCCAGCGAATAGCGTGGCCACCCATGAGAAGAACATCAGGAACGCCCAGGCGATCGACGCCAGGGCGAACACCAGGACATTCGGGATCGCCAGGATGAGCCGAAAGAACGTGGTCCAGCGCGAATGCCGCTCCTGGTACTCCATCTGGAACAGGGCCGGATACTCGCCCTCGCCGAACGGCGGATACTCCTCGCGCAGCAGCAGCAGGTAGGCGAGCGCTCGCGCGCGCCAGCTCAGATAGAGGTGGCCAAGCCCCCACAGCCCCCGGGGATAACGGCCGGTGAACAAGATTGTGAACCAGGCGAACACGGCCACCAGACTGGCGACGCTCCCCAGCACGCCGTCGGAGCTGTTGGCGCCCAGACCGACGCCCGGCCCGCCGACGATCAGGACGTGCGGCAGCCCCAGCAGCCAGCGGAAGCCCGTCTTCCAGCGCGACTGCCGCCCCGGCGGGGCCATGTCGTACCACAGCGCCATGCCCGTGGGCACGCCGCCGGCAGCCGCTTCCGCGCCCATCGCGGGCTCCGGTCCGGGCGGCGCTGTCCCGCCTTCAGCGGCCGGCTGCCACGCCAGCCCCGGTGCGGCGGCCGGTGTCGTGGGCGTGGGTGGCGGCGGCTCGGCCCTTCCAGGGGAAGGCTCAGTCAGCCGCTCGGCGGACTCGCGGTCCTGCTCCGCCAGGCTGCCGAGGCCGAGCGCGGAGAAGCACTGCGAGCGCAGGAGGTACACCTCGCGCTGCGGCCCGTGCTGCTCGAGCAACGCGTTGGCGCTGGCGACGCCTTCCTGCCACTGCCCGTCGCGGACCTGCGCGCGCAACTCGTCGAGCCGCGCCATGCGGTCGAACTGATCCATCGCCACCTCGACGGCCTCCCCACTGACAGACGTTCTCGGACGATTCTCGCACGCGCGGCGGCCTTGGAGTGCCTGCCTACCGCCCGGTAGAGGCGGGCGGCTCAGGCCACGGCCACGGCGTGCGCCACCAGGCTGCGCCAGATCGCCAGCCCGTCCTCGCCGCCGAGCAGGGCCTCGACGGCTCGCTCCGGATGCGGCATCATGCCGAGCACGTTGCGGCGCTCATTCACGATGCCGGCGATGTTGCGCAACGACCCGTTGGGGTTGCCGGCCGGCGTCACCTCGCCCCGCGGCGTGCAGTAGCGGAACGCCACCCTCCGCTCGCGTTCGAGCCGGTCCAGCACGTCCGCCTCGGCGAAGTAGCGCCCCTCGCCGTGGCTGATGGGAATGCGCAGCACGTCTCCCTCGTGGCACTCGCGGGTGAACGGCGTGTCCGCCGCTTCCACGCGCAGGTAGGTCGGCACGCAACGGAACTGCAGCGAGTCGTTGCGGAGTAGCGCGCCGGGCAGCAGGCCCGCCTCGCACAGCACCTGGAACCCGTTGCAGATGCCGATCACCGGGTTGCCGGCCTCGGCCATCCGCTGCACCGCCTCCATCACCGGGGAGAAGCGCGCCACCGCGCCGGCGCGCAGGTAGTCGCCGTACGAGAAGCCGCCGGGAAGCACCGCGACGTCATAGCCTGCAAGCGAGCGAGTCGTGTGCCAGACCAGGTCGGCCCGCTGGCCGAGGATGTCCTGCAGCGCGTGCTGGCAGTCTCCATCGCTCCAGGTGCCGGGGAAGACGACAACGGCAAAGCGCAAGGGCATGGCGTGCTCCGGTATGGTCTCGCTCTATCGTCTACCCGTCGGGCCGGACGCCGCCAGCCCGCACGCGGGAATGACGAGCCTCCGCCTTCGCGGGGGCGGGGCGTGCGCGCGGATGCGCTCAGGCCGTGGGATCCTGGCGCAGCTTCGCCGCCGCGGCCGCCTCGGCCGACGGCACCGGCACGCGTGCCGGGCTTTCGCCCTCGCCCGCCAGCGCGCCGATCAGCGCCCCGCGTTCCCGCTCCAATGCTGTCGGCGCCGGGTAGGGCACGCGGGGATGGTAGATGGCGCGCAGCGACGCCTTGAACGACTCGGCGATCGCGCGCAGGTCGCGCAAGGTGAGGTCGCAGTCATCGAGCTGGCCCTCGGCCAGCCGCTCGGCGATGACGCCCTCCACCAGCTCGGCGATCCGCTCCGGGGAGCGATCGCTGCTCGCGCGGACCACCGCCTCCACCGAGTCGGACATCATCACAATCGCCGTCTCGCGCGACTGGGGCCGCGGGCCGGGGTAGATGAACGGCGCCGGGTCGACGCGCGGGTCGTCGAGCGCCGCCTTGCGGTAGAAGTACGCTACCAGGCGCGTGCCATGGTGCTCGGGAACGAAGGCGCGCACCCGGTCGGGCAACCGATACCGCCGCGCCAGGTCCGTGCCGTAGCGCACGTGCTGGATGATGAGCCGCGCCGATTCCTGTGGCGAGAGCGCGTCATGGGGATTCTCCCCGCTGAGCTGGTTCTCGATGTAGGCGATGGGCTCGGCGAGCTTGCCCACGTCGTGGTAATACGCGCCGACGCGGACCAGCAGCGGGTCGGCGCCCACGCGCGCGGCCGCGCGCTCGGCCAGGTTACCCACGATGATGCTGTGATGAAACGTCCCGGGCGCTTCCTCTTGCAGCCGCCGCAGCAGCGGGGCGCTCATCTGCGAGATCTCCATGAGCTGTAGACGGGTGGTGAAGTTGAAGACCGTGCCGAGCAGCGCGAACGCGCCCACCGTGAGCACGGCCGCCAGGATGCCGCCAACCGAGCACGCCAGCAGGATCCATCCGGCGTCGCGCGCGCTGCGCGCCGGGTCCAGCGCGAAGAAGGCAAACGCCGGCACGGCCGCGGCCGCGGCGATGGCGACCGCGGCGAAGAAGTAGCGGCTCAGCCGCTCGGCGCGCCGCACGGCGTGCGCCCCGAAGAACCCGCCCAGGAAGTAGCTGGCCGCCAGCGCCACGGGCTGCATCGACGGCAGGCCGCGGACGCCCGACAGGTCCGGCAAGTATACCGCGGCGAACGCGCCGAGGAGCGCCACCACCGCCGCCACCGTGATCGCCAGGCTCCCGTCGAAGAGCGAGGCGGCCAGCATCGGGGCGATGGCGACCGGCAGGCCGAAGGCGAGGAAGCGGCGGCCGGTGTCGGGCAGCACCAGCGGCAGGTAGAGCTTCATCAGCCCGACCATGGCCACGATGATGACGCCCAGCGTCACCCACTCCCGCCAGCCTGGACGAGGCCCTCGCCGCCGCCACATCGCCACGGCCAGCGTCACCGAGACCGCGGCGGCGAGCGTCACAGCCGCGAGCAGGTTGTTCCAGCGGAAGCGCACGTCGAGCATCCCCGCGGCCCGCAGCGCCTCGATGTCCCCGGCGCCGATCTTGTCACCGTCGCGCACGATCACCTGGCCGGCCGAGAGGCGGACCTGCTGCGGCGGCACGGCGTCGCGCGCCTGCTGCTCCGCTCGCGCGGTCCGCGCAACGTCGACCACCTGGGTAGGCACGACCAGCGGCCTCACGAGATCCGCCACCAGCGTCTGCTCGGCGGGCGACATATTCGGGTTGACGCGACCGATGACGCTGGCGCGCTTCGACTCGACCTGGTCCTGGCCAAAGCCGTCCTGCAGCACCGAGCCGAGCACGCGTACCGAGTCGCTGGTCGCGATCTGCCAACGCGTGGCGGAAAGCTGAAGCAGCGTCGTCTGGTCGGACGGCGTGAGCTGGAGGCCGCCGATGCGGTTCAGCTCGGTGACGCGCTGGTCGGCCGGCAGCGCGGGATTGTCGCGGACCGAGGAGATCCGCGCGATCAGGTCCTGGAGTGTCTGTAGCTGCGCATCCCGTACGCCGGTGTCGTAGGTGCGAACCTCGGGCACGGCGCGCGCGGCCTCCTCTTTCCGTTGGTCGGTGAGCACCTGCGAGGTGAACGTGAGGTCACGGGGCGCGCGGATCGTCTGCGAGGCGATGTCACCCTCGTGCAAGCTCAGGTGTGAGGGCAACAGCGGGAAGAACACGACGGTGACACCCGCAGTCAGAGCCGCCGCGAAGGCGATCGGCACGGCGTGACGGCGGAGCGAGGACGCGAGACGGCCGGCGGAACCTGTCATGGTCGCGGCGCCTAGCCTGCCAGCAGTGCGCCCACCACTTCGCTGACCTCGCGACCCTCCGCGCGGCCCGCGATCCGCTGGAGCAGCGGACCCATCACCCGACCACGGTCGTGCGGCCCCCGCGCCGCGACCTCCGCGATCACCTCGCGCGCCATCCGCTCGATCTCCGCGCGCGAGAGCTGCTCCGGCAGGTACGCCTCGAGCACCGTCAGCTCGGCCTGCTCCTTGGCGGCCAGGTCCTCGCGGCCCCCCTTCTGGAACTGCTCGATCGCGTCGCGTCGCTGTTTGACCTCCTTGCGCACCACAGTCACGACGCCGGTCTCGTCCAGCTCATGACCCTGCGCGATCTCGGCGTTGTGAACGGCGGCCTGCAGCATGCGCAACGCGATCTTTCGCCGCTCATCGCCGCTGCGCATCGCCTGCTTGAGGTCCTCGGGGATCCGTTGTTTGAGGCTCATGCCCTCACTCCCTCGCCCGCGCGCCACGCCACGACGCCGTCGACCTCGACGCGCAACACGCGTGCTGACGGGTCGGGCAGACCGTCTGGGCCGCGGGGCGGCCGGTCCCACCAGGCACGGGTCCTTGGCCGAAAAGGATGGATCCGCCAGGCGCGCCGCGCGTCGAGTCCTCGCCCTGGCACGACACTCCCGTGCCTGCTCCGCCGCGTCGCCGCCGCGTACACGGACGCCGGTACGTTCGGCCATGCCACCGGAAGGTCGCTGCCCGCCCGTACCTTGACGCCTAGCGCAAGCATACCACCCACGTCATACAGCCACGGCTGGAGAGGCCGCGGTACGGTCTGCAGGTACCGCCCGCCGTTCTCCCACAGGAACAGCGGATTGGAGACGACCTGGATGCCCGCCGCGGCGATCCGCCGCGCCACGTCCGGCGGGCAGACGGCCGCGTGCTCGATCCGGTGGGGCAGCCGCCCCGGCCGCGGCGCGTGTTCGAGCGCCGCTGCCGCGGCGCGGACCGCCGACTCCGACACGGCATGCACGGCGACCGCCCATCCCCGCGCCGCCAGCTCGCGACACCACTCCACCAGCCCTTCCGCCCGCGGAACGACCGGCTCGACGCGGTCCTCACCCAGCTCCCGCAGCATCACCTTGGCCCACCCGGCCCGCATCCGCGGTGGAACTTCGCGCGGGCGCAGCGCACCAGCCGCCGCCCCGCCGATCATCGCCCGCACGGCGAGCCAAGGCGCCTCCTCGGCGAGACGTTCGATCAACGCCAGCGCGGCCGTGTCGTTGGTGTGGCTCGCGTCCACGACCCCGGTCACGCCGCCGGCGGCGCAGCGGTCCGCCATGCGACGAAAGCCGGCGCGCAGCTCCGCCTCGCCGAGGGGCGGGATGCAGGCCGAGAGACGGTCTTCCATCTGCACGAGCACGCCGGTGAGCCGCCCGCTCGCCAGGTCGCGCTCGATGGCGGCGCCCGGCGGCTCGTCGGTCGACTCACCGATGCCGCAGCGGCGCAACGCTTCGGAGCTGAGGACCGAGAGGTGGCCGGTGCGGTGCTGCAGCCGTACCGGGTGGCGCGGCGCCGCCCGGTCCAGATCGTCACGCGTCGGGTGTCGCTGCTCGGCGAGCGCGGCCTCGTCATAGCCCACCGCGCGCACCCAGGCGCCGGGCGCAACATGCGCGGCCGCCTCGCGCACGCGGGCGACGATCTCCCCGACGGAGCGAACGGCCGCCGGAGAGCAATCCACGCTGCAGCACCAGGCGGCGCCGGAAAGCAGGTGGACATGCGGATCCCATCGGCCGGCGACGGCCCAGCCGGGGCCCGTCGCGCTCATGGGCGCCGAAACGCCGCGCAGGCCGCCCACCTGTGCGGCGGCCGGCCCGCTGTACAGACCGTTCTGCGAGTCAGTCGGCGCTGGGAAGCACCTTGGGCTGCATCACCTGCATGGGCACACCGCAGCAGACGGCTTCGCCCTCGCCGGCCTTGATGCAGAGCACCTCTGAGCCGCACTTCTCGCACTGGTACCGCTTACCGAGCTGGTTCGACATCTCGCCCTGCCCCTGCCTACAGTTGCTTCATCGGCTGGCCGCAGCACGCCAGCGCACCGTCACCGCCCTTGGTCACGATCATCTGCGTGCCGCACTTGTCGCACTGATAGCGCTTGCCCGTCTGGTTCGCCACGCTGCAAAGCCCCCGTTGTGTTCCTGTACGTCTTCAGTCTAGGACGCCTCGATCCGCAGGGGCAAACGCGCCGCCCCTACTTCACCACCAGCGTGCCGGTCATCTCCGTCGGGTGCACGGAGCAGTCGAACTTGTACGTGCCCGGCTTCGTGATGGTGAACGTCACCGTCTTGGTGTCGCCGGGCTGCAGGATGCCGCTGTCGATCTTCTGGCCGCTCGCGCCGGTCGCGTCGAGCACCGTCCAGGTATGCACTGCCTGGCCCTCGTTTTTCACCGTCACCGTGATCGGCTTGTCGGCGGCAACGGTGAGCGTCTTCGACTTGAAGAAGTTGTCGCCCATGTCCTCCGTCACGGAGGTTGCCGCCGCGCCGCCCGGACCGGGGGTCGCCGTCACCGTGGGGGTTGCGCCACCCGCCTGGCTGCCGCCGGCCGGTACCACGATGAGCTGGCCGGTCATCTCGGTCGGGTGCACCGTGCAGTGGAACTGATAGGTGCCCGGCTGGCTCGCCGTGAAGGTGATCGTCTTCGTCCCGCCGCCGTTCACGATGCTGGTGTCCGTCGTCCCGGTGAAGCCCTTGGGGTCGATCAGCGTCCAGGTGTGAACCGCCTGGCCGTCGTTCTTGAACGTCAGCGTGACTGGCTGACCGACGGGAACCGTGATGGTCTTCTCCTTGAAGAAATTGTCGCCCGCCACCACCGTCGGGCTGGTGGTGGCCGGGCCACTCGCCTGAGCCGTCGGGCTGGCCGATGGCGTGCCGCTCGCCGTCGGAGTGGCCAGGGGCTTCTGGCCACAGACGGAGGCCGTCTCGCCGGTAACGGAAGCGGCGGCCAGCACGTCCTCGACCGCCGGCAGCGCGAAGAGCTTGTTCGGGTCGGCGCGCAAGAATAGCTGCCCGAGCCAGCCACCCGCCGCGGAGCTCAGGTTCTGCCCCTCGTTCAGCCGCAGGCTTTGCTGCTTCGCGTTCGCCCAGGCGTTGCCCGCGTTGGTGGTGACTAAGGTCATCACCTCGCGGATCTGCTCCTCGTCGAGGGAGCCACCGTTCTGGATCAGCCAGGGCGGCATGATGGCGCCGATACGGCCGCAGCTTACGGTATTGGTGATGAACTGCTGCATGAGGCCGAGGTCCGTCGGGTCGGTGGGGCGGAGCTTCGCCGTGTTGAGCTGCGGGCCGATACGCCCCTCGCCGCCGTCGCCGTGGCAGTTCCGGCAGTTCTGAGCGAAGATCTCGGCCCCGCGCGCGGCGGTCAGGTCCAGGGTCCACTGGGCGGCGTGCTCCTGACGCGTGGGCTCCCAGAGTGCGTACGCTCCACAGCCTGCGAGCAGCAGGAAGACGAGCACGACCATCAGGTAGATCTGCTTGCCGGTGTTCATGCTTCAGCGTCACCGCCGCACAGGTATCGGCCGGCGGGGGTCGAACCACGATTCGTCCGCCGGCTGGCCGGCACACTCACAGCAGCTTCGCCCGCTGCGGGTCGTCGAGTCCGCCGAGGGTGATCTTGCCGGTGTCGATCAGCAGCGACTTGTCCGGCTTGACGGTCAGATCGAAGGTGTCGAGCGAACGCGGCGCCGGCCCGAAGACCCGTGCCCCGCCCTTGGTATAGGTGCTTCCGTGGCAGGGGCAGCGGAACCAGCCCACCTCGCCGCCGAACGCGAAGTCTGAGCGCCAGGGCACGGTGCAGCCGAGATGCACACAGCGCTGGTAGATTGCCAGCGCACCGCCCGTTTTCGATCCCGGTACGGCGAAGGCAGGCGAGCCGCCGTCGCCCGGCTTGAGGTTGACCAGCCAGGTCTTCGCCTCGATCAGGTGGACCGGGTTGGAGCCCGCGGGCGGCACCTGGTTCGCCGGAACGCCGAACATGGCGCCAAACCCGGTCACGTCGCGCGGGTTGAAGTAGTTGAGCAGGTAGGCGACCGCGCCCGTCAGGGCAACCAGCCCGCCGGCGAAGAACCCGGTACGGACGAGCTGCCGCCGGGTGAACTCCACTCGCTTCTCCCGCGCCTGGAGCTCCGCCTTCAGGGCGGCCCGTTGGTCCCCGTAGGCGGTGACGACGGACGAGCCTTTCGGCAGGTGATCGGTCCGCCACGCCACCGACGCCTCGGGCGCCGCGGTCGCGGGCGCGGCCGCGTCGGCTCGCTCCTCACGAGCGCGGGCCACGGTTGTCTGCGCCTCGGCCGGGGGCACGAGCCCCGCGGGCTGCCCCCGCGGCGCCTCCGCCGCCGGAGCCGCCTCAACCCCGGCCGCCGGCTCGACGGCCTCAGCAGCCGTCCCTTCCGACACCGGAGATTGCACTTCGGCCTTGTCTACTTCGTCAGCCATCGCATCCAGCCCCTGACACCAGTGATCCTCGCTCCCCCGGGCTGCTACGCCATGATGTTCCAGACGTCCCACACCGGCAGCAACTGCAGCCCCTCACCGCGGAATGCCGTGCCGATCACGGTCAACACGACCCAGGACGCCATGAAGCCGGTGAAAAACGCGACCATCGCCCCACGCCGCGTCGGATCCCAGCGCCGGCAGATCCAGATCAGGACCAGCGGCAGGATCGCCATCGTACCGATGGGGATCAAGATCTGCGACAGGAAGTACGGGAAGTCCAACGTGCGGAAGTCCGAGTCCATCAGGTGCAGGTTGAACGGCAGATAGGGGATGTTGAGCGACCAGCTCGGCCACTGGATGCCGTGCTGGATCCCCGCCAGTCCCTGCGCCCACGCCGGCATGTGGTGTCCGGTGATCATCTGCCAGACCTGGTCGAACTTCAACGAGTCATAGAGGATCAGCGCCACAGTGGCGACGGTGCTGTAGATCGCGGAGAACGCCATGATCTTCACGGCATTGGGCGTGCCGAACCAGACGCCCTGGCCCTCGTGGTCGCCGTCGAAGTACGGCACCGCCATCAGCAGCAGGATGGCGACCGTCGGCACGATGACGCCCGCGAGCGCCGGGTTCATGTGCAGGAGGAGCTCCTGCAGGTTGAGGAAGTACCACGGCGCCTTGGACGGGTTGGGCGTCAGGTTGGAGTTCGCCATCTCCAGCAGCGGCGCGTTGGCCGCCGTGGAGAGGACGAGGAACGTCATGGTGAAGACGACCGCCGCGATGAACTCGGGGAAGAGCAGGTCCGGCCAGACCAGGACCTCTTCCTCGCGCTCGCGGCGCGGGCGCGCTGCCGCCCCGGCCGGCCGTGCCGCCTGTACCGCCGTGGCCATCGCGCCTCCCTCCCCGCCTACAGTGGGCGCGCCAGCCCGCCGTCGCGGCGGATGCGCCAGAAGTGCACGGCCATGAAGACCGCGGCGAGCAACGGCAGCCCGATGACGTGCAGCGTGTAGAACCGGATCAACCCGGCCTGGTCGACGCTGAATCCGCCGATCAGCATGAACCGCACCTTCGGCCCAAAGATCGGAGCCGAGCCCACCATGTTCGTGCCCACCGTGATCGCCCAGTAGGCCAACTGGTCCCACGGCAGCAGATACCCGGTGAACGAGAGCAGCAGGGTCAGCACGAGCAGGACGACACCCACCACCCAGTTGAACTCGCGCGGCGGCTTATAGGCGCCCGTGTAGAAGACCCGCATCATGTGCATGAAGACGAGCAGCACCATGGCGTGCGCCATCCAGCGGTGCATGTTCCGCATGAGCTGCCCGAACTGGACGCTCGTCTGCAACGTCTGGATGTCCGTATACGCCCGGTTGACGGACGGCACATAGTAGAACATCAGCATCGCGCCGGTGACCGTCAGGCCGAGGAACATGAAGAAGGTCAGCCCGCCGAGACAGTAGGTGTGGGTGATCTTGACATGGGTGCGGTGAATGCGCGTCGGGTGCAGATGGAGGAAGACGTTGGTCGCCACCACGAGCATCTGGTTGCGCGGAGTGTTCGGATAGCCAGAGCGGAAGATCGACTGCCAGATGTAGTTGTGGAACAGCTTCTCGTAGAGAAGGTCCTGCCAGGTCTGCCGCGTCGGTTGCTCGGAAACCGCCACCGCCCTGCCCCCTATCGCTCCCACCACTTGCCGAACGCCACCAGGATCGCCAGCGAGACGATCACGGTGGCGAAGACGTACACGAGCTCCTGGACTCCGCCGACTTCCATGCCCTGCTCCCTCGCGGCGCGCGCCGCTCTCGGGCGGCGCCGTCGGCGCCCTAAAGCCGGGCTCCGCGAGTTTGTGAAGCCCGGCGCAACCTGACACTAGCACCGCGTTTCGCGAGGATCAAGCAAGTCGGGGAGGACCTGATGCCGCGCCGCCGCGATCCTACTCGTTCCTCGCACCGGCCTGGGATGGAAGAACCGAGATCTGGGAGCCGGCGCGCGCCGCGCCGCACGAAGGCTACTTGTTCCTGATGTCCGGCCCGGCGGACGCCCACGGGCGGGTCCGCCACAGCCGCCATAGTCCGCGCAGGTCCTGCCGTACCGTCCTCGCGATCCGCACGCGCGTGTCCGGATCCTCGGTCCAGCGCACCGGGATCTCGCACACCCGGTAGCGCAGCTTCTCGGCCAGCACCAGCAGCTCCGTGTCGAAGAACCATTCGTTGTCGCGCACCAGCGGCAGCAGGCGCTGCGCGGCGTCGCGCCGCACGGTCTTAAAGCCGCACTGCGCGTCGCGGAAGCGGGTCCGCATCCACGAGCGGATGATCAGGTTGTAGCCGCGACTCAGCACCTCGCGCCGGGGCGACCGCCGCACGCGCGCGCCTCTGGCGAGCCGGCTGCCGCTTGCGACATCGCACCGCCCACTGACGACCGCATCGACGAGCTGCGGGTAGTGCTCCAGTTCAGTCGACAGGTCGACGTCCATGTAGCTGAGCGCGTCGGCGTCGCTCTCCAGCCATGCTCGTCGCAGCGCCCGGCCGCGACCCTTCTCCGGCAGGTGCAGCACCCGCACGCGCGACAGCTCGGCGGCCAGCCGCTGCGCCGCGGCGAGCGTGGCGTCGGTGCTGCCGTTGTCGGCGATGACGATCTGCCAGTCGTGGTCGGCCAGCCGCTCGGAGAGGAAGCGGTGCAACGTCCCGATGCTCTGCGCCAGGACGTGCGCCTCATTGTAGACGGGGATGACGCAGTCGACGCGTGCCACCGGGCCGCTCAGGTGGACATGTGCTCGCGCAGCAGGCGCGCAAGCCGCAGGGGGTCGCTGGAGACGACGCTCGCCGCGTACAGCTCCATGGCGCCGATGTCGGCGGTGCGGCTCGTGGGATCGCCACGGTCGACGATGCGCACAATGACCGGGAACCCCTCCCAGTTCTCCTCGGTGGGCGCGATCGGCGATTGGTAGATCGCCACATTGAACGAGGTCACGTTCAGCCCCTGTCGCAGGCAGTCGAGCGCATCGTACAGCCGGTCTTTGAGCATCGGCGAGAGTGCCGGCGCGATCAGCAGGATCTCGTTCTCCTTGACGGGAGCCAGGTTGGCGAAGACGCGCACGCCGTCGACCTCGAAGGCGCAGCCCGCGCTCTGGTGAACGCGGAACAGATCCTCGAAGTAATTCTGGCGGAACGAGGCCTCGTACATCAGCGCGTTGCGCCGCAGCTTCTCGACGGCGGCGTAGTGGACGTCGCGGCCGAGCATCACCTGGGCGTGGCCGTGGAGCAGCGACGCCCCGGCCCGCCACAGGCAGTTCCAAATGAAGAGGTAGTAGCGCGCCTCCGGGTCGTAGGCGTGTGCCGCCATCGCCCAGCGGGTTCCGGTGTCGATGTAGTCGTGCAGGTCCTCGCGGGCAAAGCGGAGCGGGTGCGGCTCGTCGAAGACGATGACGGCGTGGAAGCCGTCGAACTTGGCGATGTTGGCCGCCGTCACACAAAAGCGGCCGCGCACGCGGCCGAACGGGTCGGCCGGGGTGCTGCGGTACGGATCGGAGAACGGGTCGGCGAGATTCTGGCGCAGCTCCTCCTCCAGGTCGAGGTCGTGGGAGCGCCACATCGGCCGGTTGGAGCGCAGGTAGTTGAACATCACGCCATCGAGCGTGACGTTGTTCGTCACGCGCACGATCTTCTGAACGCGCGTCGCCTCGACCGAGCCGAACTGCCGCTCGATCCAGGGGTGCATCTCGTCGGGCGGGACCAGCTCACCGTAGGTGACGCTGACGTGGAAGATGCGCTCGAAGAGCGCCCGCTCTTCGAAGGGGAGCTCGGCCACGATCTCGTCGAGCTGGGTAATGGTGGCATCAGCGGCTATCGGCATCTCTGCTCCGTCACTCACCACCTTAGCCCCTCGCCACCATCGACGCGCAAGGGATGGCTCAGTGACGGAAGTGCCTCGCCCCGGTCAGCACCATGGCGGCGCCGTACTCGTCACAGACGTCGATCCCCTCCTGATCACGGAGCGACCCGCCCGGATGAATGAACGCCGTGACGCCTGCCTGGCACGCGATCTCCACCGAGTCGTTGCGGCTGAACGGGAAGAAGGCGTCCGACGCCAGCACCGCGCCAGGTGCGTCTGCACCGGCCTTCTCGAGCGCCAGTCGCACGCTGACGACCCGATTCGGCTGGCCGCTGCCCATGCCCAGCATCATGCGGTCCTTCGCCACCACGATCGCGTTGGACTTGACGTGGCGCACGGCGCGCCAGGCGAAGCGCAGGTCGCGCAGCTCCTCATCGCTGGGCGCTCGCCGGGTCACCGTGCGGAGCTGCAGCGCCGCGCCCTCGTCCGTGTCGGGCGTCTGGACGAGCGCGCCGCCGCCCACGCTGCGCACCTGGAGCCGCTCCGGCGGCGTCGGCTGCCCCATCCTCAAGATGCGCAGGTCGCGCGCCTTGGACAGCAGGGCGACCGCTTCGTCGGTGAAGTCCGGCGCCAGGACGATCTCGTAGAACATCCGCTGCCCGCTGGAAGGGCTCTTGCTCTCGCGCAGCGCGCGGGCGATCGCGCCGTCCACCGGCCGGTTGAACGCCACGATGCCGCCGAAGGCCGAGATGGGATCGCCACGGAGCGCCCGCTGGTAGGCCTCCACCGGATCCTCGTGCACCGCCAGGCCACACGGGTTGGTGTGCTTCACGACCGCGCAGGCCGGCTCCTCGAAATCGACGGCGGAGCTCCAGGCCGCGTCGGCGTCGAGGATGTTGTTATAGGAGAGCTCCTTGCCGTGAAGCTGCTCGGCGGCCGCGACGCCCCAGCGGCCGGGGCGCTCCGGCGCGCGCAGGGCGTAGAACGCGCCGCGCTGGTGTGGGTTCTCGCCATAGCGCAGCGACTGCACCAGGTCCATCGCCACGGTCAGCTCGCGCGGGAAGTCCGCGCCCTCGCCGCGGATGTACTCCGCGATCACGGTGTCGTACGCGGCGACGTGCTGGAACGCCTTGGCGGCAAGCGCGCGGCGGAGATCGAGCGGCACCTCGCCCTCGCTCAGGTAGTTCAGCACCATCTCGTAGTCCGCCGGATCGACCACCACCGAGACAGACGGGAAGTTCTTGGCGGCGGCCCGGATGAGTGTGGGCCCGCCGATGTCGATCTGCTCCAGCGCGGCCTGCATCGTCACGCCGGGGCGGGCGACGGTCTGGGCGAAGGGGTACAGGTTCACCGCCACCAGGTCGATCGGCTGGATGCCCGAGCGGCGCAGCTCCTCCAGGTGAGCGGGCAGGTCGCGCCGCGCCAGGATGCCGCCGTGCACGGCCGGGTGGAGCGTCTTGACGCGCCCGTCCAGGATCTCCGGAAAGCCCGTCAGGTCGGACACGCCGCGCACCCGTACGCCGCCGTCGTGCAGCGCCTTGCGCGTGCCGCCCGTGCTGTAGATCTCGAACCCGCGGACCTCGAGCCCGCGGGCGAAATCCACCACGCCTGCCTTGTCGGAGACCGAGACGATCGCGATCGGCATCAGCGAAGCTCCACGTGTGGGCTGCCCGCGGCCGCGATCACCTCGCCCAGGCGCCAGGCGCCGGGAAGCGCGGCCAGGAGCGCATCGACCTCGTCGGCGGCGCAGACGACGACCATCCCGACGCCCATGTTGAAAACGCGGAACATCTCGTCGTTCTCGATCCGCCCCTCGGCCTGGATATGTCGAAACAGCGCCGGCGGACGCCAGGATCGCCGGCGAACGCGGGCGACCGTGTCCGCGGGCAGCACTCGCGCCAGGTTTCCGGGGATGCCGCCACCGGTGATGTGGGCGAGCGCATGGACGCGCGGCAAGAGCGGCTCGAGCTCCGCCAGGTAGCAGCGGTGCACCTCGAGCAACGCGTCGCCGAGCGTGCGCGTGTCACCCGGGAGCGGCTGCGCCAGGCGCGCCGCCGCGTCCGCCCCTTCGAGCGCGTACACGCGCCGCGCCAGGCTGTAGCCGTTGGTGTGCAACCCGCTCGATGGGAGCGCGAGCAGCGCGTCACCCGGCCGCACGCGCGCGGGGCCGAGCACGGCGTCCTCCTCGACCACTCCCACCAGGAATCCAGCGATGTCGAAGTCGCCGGCGCGATACACGTCCGGCATGTCGGCCGTCTCGCCGCCGATCAGCGCCGCGCCGGTGGCCCGGCAGGCGTCCGCCATCCCGCCGACGAGCTCCACGCGCGCGTCGTCCATAAGGCCGTTGCTCGCCAGGTAGTCGAGGAAGAAAAGCGGGCGGCCCCCAGCGCACAGCACGTCGTTCACGCAGTGGTTGACCAGGTCCGCGCCGAGCCCGCGGTAGCGCCCGAGCAGCGCGCCGATGCGGACCTTCGTGCCGACGCCGTCGGCCGAGGCGACCAGCAGCGGCGCCCGGCCGGTGGGCGCACGGAAGAGCGCGGCGAACGGGCCGACGCCGGCGGCCACCTCCGGCCGTCGGGTCGACTCGGCGAGGGCCCGGAAGCGCGCCACGAGCCGCTCGGCCGCATCGATGTCGACGCCCGCCGCTGCGTACTGGAGGGTCTTCGACTGCGTCACCTTAGGGGTCCTGTCGAACCGACTGCGGGACTGCGCCCGCCTTCCGATTGTCCCATCCGCTCCGTGCCCCGGCAACGGCGCCAGCGGGCCGGTTCCACGCTTGCTCCAGCGAATCGAGGAGCGGCCGCGCTCTGCCGTCACTCCCGCGCGCTCTCTCTCGTCATTCCCGCGAAGGCGGGAACCCAGCGCCCTGCTCGCCACCCCTGGGTTCCGGCTCGCGCTCGCCCGGAATGACCGCATCGTCGATCCGCGTCGGCTCCGCCAGCACCGGCCGGGGTCCCGGACCACCAGCGGTCAGGTGGCGTCCGGTCCGTGCCGAGCCTCCACCGCCGCTTGACGCGCCAGAGAGCGGGCCGGACGATCGGGGCGTGGCCGCACGCTTGACCGACCGGCCGGCACGGCCGCTGGCCGTATCCGCTGCGTCACGCGGACGTCGCACCGTCTACCTGCACCGCCAGGTGGCCGTGCTGTCGCCCGGCCGGGTCGAGGTCCGCCCGGCCCGCAGCCTGCTCATCGTCCCCGGCGCCGGGCTTGCCCTGGGCGTCGGAGCGGTGCTGGCGCTGGTCCTGTCGGGCTTCAACCTGCCGCTCGTGCTCGATGCGCTGCTGCTCCTCGTGGCGCTGGTGCTCATCCCCTTCTCTGGCATGGGAGTGGTCTACGCGCTGGTCGGCGCCAATGTCGTCGTCGACCGGGCCAAGGGGTCGGCCGTGTGGCAGCAGGGCGTGCTGGGGATGGGCGTCGGCACGCGCGAGCTGGTCCCGTTCGAGAAGATCGCGAAGCTGGTCATCGAGCAGTTGAACAACCCCACCACAACGGACGGCACGCGCGCGGAGTTCGCCGAGCTGGAGCTGGCGCTGGTCAAGAGCAGCGGCCGCCGTCTGCGCATCGGCTTCCTGCTGGCGCCGGCGGCCGCGCGCGCCGCGGGCGTGGCGCGCCTGCGGACCGCGGCCGACGCGGTCGCGGCGCTATCCGGCTGCCCGGTCGAGATCGCTCCCGAGCTCCGGCCGCGACAGCGGCGGCGGTCCGCAGGCGCGGGCCAGCGCGAGGGCGCGTGACCCCTCGTCGTCCCGCCCTTTCGATCGTCGTGCCGGCGTACAACGAGGCCCGACGCCTCGGCCCAACGCTCGCCGCTCTGCGGGCGTACGTGGACGGTCGCGGCGAGCCGTGCGAGGTCATCGTGGTGGACGACGGCTCGCAAGATCAGACGGCCGCGCTGGTCGAGGCGGTGATCCCGGAGTTCCCCGAGCGCGCGCCGCTGCGGCTGCTCCGCCACCGCCACAACCGCGGCAAGGGCGCGGCCGTGCGCACCGGCATGCTGGCGGCAGAAGGCGAGCGCGTGTGCTTCACCGACGCCGACCTGGCGACGCCGCTCGAGGAGATCGACCGTGTCCTCGAGCCGCTCGGCCGCGGGTTCGACGTCGCCGTGGGCTCGCGGGTGCAGCCGGGCGGATACGATATGCGCACCAGCCAGCCGACCTACCGGCGGCTGCTGGGACGCAGCTACTCGCAGCTCCGCTCCTGGCTGGTGCTGCCGGGGATCGCCGACCCGCAATGCCCGCTGAAGTGCTTCGCCCGGCCGGCGGCGCGTCGGCTCTTCTCCGCCCAGCGTTCAACTGGCTGGGTGTTCGATACCGAGATCCTGTACCTGGCGCGGCGCATGGGCATGCGGATCGCGGTCGTGCCGGTCGTGTGGGAGCACCGGCCCGGCAGCCAGCTCCGACCGACCGTCGGCAACGCGACGCGTGTGGCCTGGGACCTGGCTCGCATCCGCTGGTGGCACCGCGGCGCTCGCCCGTAGCGACGTAGCGCGCCACACGCGAAGGCGGGAGCAAGCTCCCGCAGTCCACGCCTGACCCGGGCAAGTTGCTATAACCGCCCCCCGCTGAGGCGCCCCGGCGGGTGTATCCTCAAGGGCGTCAACCCAAGACCGAACGGCTCAGATGTTTACTCATTTACACCTCCACACGGAGTACTCCCTGCTCGACGGCATGACCCGCATCGCGCCGCTGATGGAGCGTGTCCGCGAGCTCGGCCAGCAGGCCGTCGCGCTCACCGACCACGGCGCCATGCACGGCGCCATCCAGTTCTACCGTGCCGCACGCGATGCGGGCCTCAAGCCGATCATCGGCCTCGAGGCCTACGTCGCCCCCGGCTCGCGGCACGACCGCGACCCGCGCGACAAGTCGCCCCATCACCTCACCTTGCTCGCGCGCAACGCCGAAGGCTACCGCAACCTGATGCGGCTCAGCACCATCGCCCACCTCGAGGGCTACTACTACCGCCCACGCATGGATCGCGCGGCGCTCGAGCAGTACGGGCGCGGCATCGTCGCGCTCTCCGGATGTCCATCGAGCGAGATCCACCGCGCCCTGCAGGACGGCCGTGAAGACGACGCCCGCGCCGCCATCGCCTGGCAGCGCGAGGCCTTCGACGCGTTGTTCCTCGAGGTGCAGGAGCACGGCGACGAGCGGTTCTCGCGGGTGAACCCGACGCTCTACCGCCTGGGCCGCGAGCTGAGCATCCCCGTCGTCGCCACCAACGACTCGCACTACCTCCTGCCCGACGACGCCGAGCCGCACGACGTGCTGCTGTGCATCGGCACCGGCAGCACCGTCGACCAGCAGGACCGCCTCAAGCTGGACGGCGGCTCGTATTACGTCAAGAGCGAGCAGGAGATGCTCGACCTCTTCCCCGAGCTCCCCCAGGCGATCAGCAACACCCAGCTCGTCGCCGACCTCTGCGACCTGGAGATCGACTTCGGCCGCCTGCACCTGCCCGACCCCGACCTCCCGCTCGGCCGCACGGCCGACGAGCACCTCGCCGCTCTCTGCTCCCAGGGACTGGAGCGCCGCTACCCGGCCGGCAGCGAGGACGCGCGCCGCCGCCTCGAGTACGAGCTCGATGTCGTCCGCCAGACCGGCTTCGCGTCCTATATCCTCATCGTTGCCGACTTCGCCGACTTCGCCCGCGGGCGCGACATCCCCTACGGTGTGCGCGGCTCCGCCGCCGCCAGCATCATCCTCTATACGCTCGGCATCACCGACATCGACCCGCTCGCCAACCAGCTCGTCTTCGAGCGCTTCCTCAACATCGAGCGGCGCGAGATGCCCGATATCGACATGGACTTCGCCGACGACCGGCGCGACGAGGTGATCCGCTACGTCTCGGACAAGTACGGCGCCGACCGCGTCGCCCAGATCATCACCTTCGGCACGCTCGGCGCCCGTGCCGCCATCCGCGATGTCGGCCGCGCCTATGGCATGTCCTTCAGCGACGTCGACCGGATCGTCCGGCTCGTGCCCGTACGCCTCGGCGTCACCCTCGACGCGGCGCTCGAGGAGGGCCTGGAGTTCCGTCAGGCATACGACGGCGACCCGGCCCTGCGCCGCCTCGTCGACACCGCCCGCCGGCTGGAAGGCGTCGCCCGCCACGCCTCGACCCACGCCGCCGGCGTGGTGATCGCCCGCGACCCACTCGTCGAGCACGTGCCCTTGCAGCGACCGGCCCGCGGCGAGGACGACGCCATCCCGATGACGCAGTTCGAGATGAACGACGTCGCCGCCATCGGGCTGCTCAAGATGGACTTCCTCGGCCTGAGCAACCTGACCATCCTCGGCAAGGCCGTCGAGCTGGTCCGCGAGCTCCGGGGCCTCCCCCTCGAGCTCAAGACACTGCCCGACGGCGACGCCGCAACGTACGACATGCTCGGCCGCGGCGAGACCTTCGGCGTCTTCCAGCTCGAGTCGGCCGGCATGCGGCGCTACATTCAGGAGCTGCAGCCGCGCTCGATCGCCGAGCTCACCGCCATGGTCGCGCTCTACCGCCCCGGGCCGATGGCGCATATCCCGCGCTATTGCGCCGCCAAGCACGGCCGCGAGCCGATCGTCTACCCGCACCCCGACCTGGCGGAGATCCTGGACGAGACCTACGGCGTCATCTGTTACCAGGACCAAGTGCTGCTCATCGCGCGCAAGTTCTCCGGCTACTCCCTCGGTCAGGCCGACATCATGCGCAAGGCGATGGGGAAGAAGAAGCGCGACGTCATGCTCGCCGAGCGCGACCGCTTCATCGCCGGCGCAATCGCCCGGGGCTACTCGCGCGAGGACGCGGAGAAGATCTTCGACCTGGTCGAGCCGTTCGCCGGTTACGCGTTCAACAAAGCGCACGCCGTCTGCTACGCGACCATCAGCTACCAGACTGCCTACCTGGCCGCGAACTATCCGGTAGAGTACCTCACCGCCGTGCTCATGCTCGCCGCGAACCACCCCTCCGGCCTGGCCGACCGCGTGGCCCAGGCCGCCGCTGAGTGCGCCCGCCGCGGCATCGCCGTGCTCCGGCCGGACGTCAACCGCAGCGCCGTCAATTTCTCCTGCGAGCTGGTGGCGCCGGGCGAGCACGCCATCCGTTTCGGCCTCTCGACCATCAAGAACGTGGGCGAGGGCGCGGCCGAGGCGATCGTTGCCGAGCGCGCGACCGCCGGCCCCTACCCTTCGCTCGCGGACTTCCTGCGCCGCACCAACCCGCGCCACTGCAACCGCCGCGTGCTCGAGAGCCTGGTCAAGGCAGGCGCCCTCGACGACTTCGGTGACCGCGGGTCGCTGCTTGCCGGGGCGGAGCGGCTGCTCGCGATCATGCAGCGCGAGGCGCGACTGCGCGAGTCCGGACAGACCACCATGTTCGACCTGTTCGGCCAGAACGTGGCCACCCCGGCGCCGGAAGTCGAGATCGCCAACGCCCCAGCTCCGGCCCGTGAGATGCTCGCCTGGGAGAAGGAGCTGCTCGGCACGTACGTGACCGAGCACCCGTTTCGCCAGGCGGCCTCCCGCGTCGCCGAACAGACCACGGCCGTGATCACCGAGGTGTCGCCCGAGCTCGCCGGGCGCGACGTCACCATCGCCGGCCTAGTGACCGGCGTCCGCCACCTGGTCACCCGTGACGGCAGGTCGTTCCTGGCCGTGATGCTCGAGGACCTCTCGGGCTCGGCCGAGGTCACCGTCTGGCCGGACCAGTACGAGCGGACACGTGACCTCTGGCAGGACGGCCGCATCGTCGTGGCGATCGTCCGCGTTCGCCAGCGCGATGACCGCCTCTCGCTCGCTGTGCAAGAGGCGTGGGACATGGACGCCGCGACCGCGCCCCTCGCGGAGCCCGCCTGCGCTGCGCCCACCGCGGAGCCGCCGCCCCTGCCCGCCGTCGAGGCCAACGTCGTACCGGCGACACCGCCGCGGCCGCCCGACACCGCCGCCGCGGACACCGACGCCGGGCCGCTCCTGCTCCTTCGCATCACCGAGAGCGACCACCCGGAGGACGACCGCTTGCGCCTCCAGCGCGTGGTCGACCTCGTGCGCCGCCAGCCCGGCGAGCGGCCGGTGGTGCTCGAGCTGCCCGCCCTCGGCGGCCGGCAGCGCTTCCGCATCGGCTGCGCCCACGTCACACCGGAGCTGCTGACCGACCTGCGCGTCGCCCTCGGTGCCTTCGGCGATATCCTCGAGCCGGTAGCCGCCGGTGCCCGCGCCTGACGCCGGTTCCCCGCCTGCGCCTGTCTGCCCGCCAGGCAGGCGGGGACAGGCCGCGGCGGGCCCCGGCGCCGGTGGCGCGGGGTAGCGCGTGCGCCCCCGCCGCGCCACGCTGCTCGCCCTGATGCTCATGGCGCTGACCGCCGCGCTGGTCATCGGCAGTGGACTGCCGCTGCCGGCCCGAAGTCCGGCGACCTCCGCCGAACCATGGGCCGGGATCCCCGGCGTCCCGTCGATCGACGCCGCGACGGCCGAGCACATCCAGGCGCTGGTCGAAGCCGGCGCCACACAAGGGGAGCGGCCGGCCGTCTTCATCAAGGTTGGCGACAGCATCACCTCGAGCTGCAACTCCCTGTGCGGCTTCAGCGGTGGACACGGCGAGTTCGGCGACTACGCCGATCTCCAGCCGGCCGCGCTGCGCTGGTGCAACCAGGTGATCGACGGCGCCAGCGCCACCTCGTGCAACCGCGCGAGCTTCGCGGCCGTGCCCGGCGCGGGCGCCGGCTACTTGCTCACCCCGTGCACCGCCGCCGGCTGCTTCCCCGGCGAGTCCTTCCTCGGCGCCGAGCTCCGCGAGATCCGTCCGCAGGTCGCGCTGGTGGAGGTCGGAACCAACGACTGGGCCTTCTGCGGCGGCGAGCTGGGCTGCTTCGCCACCGGTCTCATCGCGCTGGTCGAGCGGATCGAGCAAGCGGGCGTGGTGCCTGTCCTCTCCACCATCCCGCAGCGGCCGGGCCTGCCCCACGCATCGATGCCCGTCGCCGACGTGAATGCCGCCATCCGCGAGATCGGCGAGAACCTGCGCCTGCCGGTGATGGACTTCCACCTGGCGCTGGAGCGCTTCACCGCGGGCGAGGGACTGGGCGCGGACGGCATTCATCCCAGCACCTGTCCCGACGGCGCCGCCGACCTCTCGCCGCGCTGCCTGGCCTACGGCTTCAACGTCCGCAATCTGCTGGCCTTGGCGTCGCTCGCGCGGGTCTCGGCGGTAATCGACGGGACGGTCCCGGCAGACCCTCCGGCGCACTTCGAGGCGGGCGTGCCCGGAGTGGTCAGTCCCCAGGGCCCGTGAGCTTCCGTCACTCTCGCCCGAACTCATCCCTCGCGGCGACTGAAGGTCCCCGCGGGCGCGCCGAAGATCCTAGTGCGAGCCGGGGGACGGCACGGAATCGCCGGCCAGCACGCGGAAAGGAGTCCGCGCATGCAACGCACGCCACGGGAGCAGCTCATAGACGAGCTGGTTGAGCTGCTGGACGAGCGCTTCGGGGGCGACTACTGCCAGCGTTGGCGGCAGATCGAGGCAGAGATGGAGCTGCGATTGGACTACTCCAACTTCGCCCAGCTCAACCTGCCGAGCCTGCGCCTGCTGGTGGAAGCGCTTCGCATGCCCGCGCACCGCGCGCTGGCGCGACCGCGCGCGGCCTAGCGTCCACGGGATGCCGTCCCCCTCGCTTCCGCCGGCAGCGCACTCAGGTACCGGTCGATCGCGGCCGCCGCGCGCCGTCCGTCGGCCAACGCGGTGACCACCAGGTCCGCGCCGTTGACATTGTCGCCCCCGGCAAAGACGCCGGGGCGGTTCGTCTCGAACGTCTCGGGGTCCACCTCGACCAGCGCCCCGCGACGCGTCCTCAGCCCGGCCGCCTGCGGCACCGTCGGGTCGGCGTTGTAGCCGATCGCCACCACCGCCGTGTCGCACGGGATGACGAACTCGCTCCCACGCACCGGCCGCGGGCGGCGCCGACCCGACTCGTCCGGCTCGCCCAGCTCCATGCGCACGCACTCCACGCCCGTCACCCTCCCATCCGGCTCGCCCACGAAGCGCAACGGCGCCGTCAGCCACAGGAAGCGCACCCCCTCCTCGCGGGCGTGTCGCCGCTCCTCGTCGCGGCCGAGCATCTCCGCCTCGGTCCGCCGGTAGACGCAGGTGACCTCGTCCGCGCCGAGCCGCCGCGCCGTTCGCACGCAGTCCATCGACGTGTCGCCACCGCCGATCACGACCACGCGCCGGCCGACGTCCAACGGCTCGCGCAGCCCCGGCGGGAGCTGCTCCGGCCTCAGGTTGCCGCGCACCAGGAAGTCGGTTGCCGCGAAGATTTGGGCGAACTCGTCCTCGCCCGACACGCCGAGCGTGTTCCCGACGCCGGCACCCGTGCCCAGGAAGACGGCGTCGAAGCCCCGGTCAAAGAGGTCATCCAGGCTGACGTCGGAGCCGATCCAGACATCGCAGACGAACTCGACGCCGACCCCGCGCAGCATCGCGATCTTCTCTTGCAGGATCTCCTTGCGCATCTTGAAGTTCGGGATCCCGTAGAGCAGCACCCCGCCCGGCTCCGGCCAAGCCTCGAACACGGTGCACGCGTGGCCCGCCTGCGCCAGTTCCTCGGCCGCGGCCAGTCCCGCCGGGCCGCTGCCGACGATCGCGACCCGGCGGCCGCTGGGCGCCGCGCATTCGGGGACCGGGAAGCCGCCCAGCTCACGGCGCTGGTGGTCGGTCACGAACGCCTCGAGCTTGCCAATGCTGACCGGCGGCTGGCTGAAGTTCCCCGGGCGGATCGCGAAGCCGACGACGCAGTTCCCCTCGCACAGCCGCTCCTGCGGGCACAGCCGGCCGCACATCTCGGGCAGGTTGCTGGTCTGGCGGAACACGCCGGCCGCGCCGTGCACGTCGCCCACCTCGAGCCGAGCGAGCGCGCCCGGGATGTCATTGTGCACCGGGCAGACTTCCTGACACGGCGCCGTGGGGCATTGGATGCAACGGGCCGCCTCCACCATCGCGGTCTCCTGATCGTAGCCGCGGTAGACCTCGTCCCAGTTCAGCAGCCGCTCCTCCGGCCGCTGCTTCGGCACGGGCTGTACGGGTATGGCGAGCTTGCGGTGCACCCGGTTGGCCATCGGACTCCCCCTGACCGCACGATCGGTCCGCCATCGCGACCGATGGCGGGGACGTCGCACCCGCGGTCCCGTTGGTGCCTGCCCCCGCGAATCGGCGGGGGCGCGCCGCCCGGCCGACGCCGGTGCGGTAGCGGAACCTCCCGGATGGGTGCGTGTGGCGGAAGTTTAGCACGTCTCCGCGCGGCAGAACTCCGCGGAGGCAACGCGGCCTGGCCTCGACGGCTGAACGCGCGAGCCGTCCGCGAGCCGATGCCGTTCAGGCGCCCGCCAGCGCCCAAACCGGCGACCCGCCTGGTCCGGCGGCGCGTTGATCCATCGCGCCACCCACTCTCACCGCGTTGGCCGCGCCCGCTCGGGAATGCTGCTAGAATACGCACGGGTCACGTGGGAGGCCCGTATGGCACAGCGCAAGCTTCCCCGCGACGGCGGGCTGACGGCGCGAATGGCGTTTACCTCCTTCCTGCTCGCCGCCGTCTACTTATTGTTCATCGCGGTTCTGTGGGCCGCCGGCGTGAGCTTCATCATCATCGCCCTCATCGCCGGCGGGATGCTCGCGGTACAGTACTTCTTCTCCGACCAGATGGTGCTGGCCAGCGTCGGGGCGCACACCGTCACGCCCGAGCAGGCCCCCCAGCTCCACGCCCTGATCGACCGGCTGGCCGCTCAGTTCGACCTGCCGAAGCCCCGCGTGGCGATCATCGATACCGACGCCCCCAACGCCTTCGCCACCGGCCGTAACCCCAAGCACTCCGTCGTCGCGGTCACCACCGGCATCATGAACCGGCTGGACGAGCCGGAGCTGGAGGCGGTGATCGCCCACGAGCTGACGCATGTCAAGAACCACGACGTCGCGGTGCTGACCATCGCCAGCTTCTTCGCCACCGTGGCCTCCTTCATCGTGCAGATGGGCATGTGGTTCGGCCTCATGGGCGGCTATGGCGGCGGCCGCCGCGAGCGGGACGAGGGCGCCAGCGCGATCGTGCTGGTCTACCTGGCGTCGATCCTGGTCTGGCTAATCAGCTTCTTCCTCATCCGCGCCCTGTCGCGCTATCGCGAGCTGGCCGCCGACCGCGGCTCCGCCATCATGACCGGCGCGCCGTCGCAGCTTGCCTCGGCGCTGATGAAGATCAGCGGGGCGATGGCACGCATCCCCAACCGCGACCTGCGCAAGGTGGAGGGCGCCAGCGCCCTGATGATCGTGCCGGCCTTCAGCCGCGAATCGCTCGCCTCGCTCTTCTCCACCCACCCGTCGATCGAGCAGCGTCTCGCCCAATTGCGGAAGCTCGAAGCTGAGCTGGAGTCGGCGTGAAGCTGCTCGACGTGCTGTTCGGGCGGACCAAGCCGGTACGGTCGCGCGCGGAGGGGCTGTTCGCCGTCGCGACCGCCGCCGTCACGCTGGAGACCCAGCTCCGCCTGAAGCCCACCGGGCGCGGCGGCCTGGCGATCCGGCCGGTCAGCGCGTCCGATTTCAGCGCCACCGAGGCGGAGATGCGGCGCATCCTCGACCTCAGCAGCAAGGAGACGGGCGCGCGGGTCGCGCTGGCCAAGGACGATTACGGCTACCTCTGGGTGGTGGCCCGCGACGACCGCTTCGAGGACGTGGTCTCCACCGTGTACGCCGCCAGCCTCACGATCGCGGACGGCGGCTACCTGGACCAGGTGCTGGCCGCGATGTTCCCCTTCGTCGATGAGGATGGGCAGGAGGTCGCCTGGATCTACAACTTCAAGCGCGCTCGGTTCTACCCGTTCGTCCCGCTCAAGACGGGCCAGCGGCGCGACAACGCCACTGAGTTGCGGCTCGCCGCCGTCATGGAGCACGAGCTGCCGATCGAGCGTGACCCCGCCCAGTGGTACGCCCTCTGGGACGCGCCGCTCGCTGCTGCCGACACGTCATCCGAGGAGGTCCGATGAGCATCTTCTCCCGCACCAGCACCATCGTCCGCGCCAAGATCAGCAAGCTGCTCGACCGCGCCGAGGACCCGCGCGAGATCCTCGATTACTCGTACGAGAAGCAGCTCGATCTGCTGCGCCAGGTCAAGCAGGGCGTCGTGGAGGTCACGACATCCAAGCATCGTCTCGAGCTTCAGGCGGCGCAGATTCAGGACAACCTCAGCAAGGCGGACGACCAGGCGCGGCGCGCGCTGGCCGCCGGGCGCGAGGACCTGGCGCGCGTCGTCCTGCAACGCAAGCAGGACGCGCAGGCGCAGCTCACGGCGCTCCAGCAGCAGATCGCCGACCTCGACGCCCAGCAGCAGAAGCTGAGCGCGGCGGAAGCCCGCCTCGAGACGAAGATCGAGACGTTCCGTTCGCAGAAGGAGGTCGTCAAGGCCCAGTACTCCGCCGCCACCGCGCAGGTGAAGATCGGCGAAGCGTTCACCGGCGTCTCCGAGGAGATGGCCGATGTCGGCATGGCGCTCGACCGGGCGCAGAACAAGACTCAGGAGATGCAGGCTCGGGCCGGCGCGATCGACGAGCTCGTCGACCAGGGCGTCCTCACCGACCTGTCGGGGAGCCCCGACAAGGTGGAAGCGGAGCTCGCCAAGATCGGTACACAGCAGAACGTGGAGATCGAGCTGCAGTCACTCAAGCAGGAGCTCGGAGCCGGTCAGCAGCCGAAGCAGTTAGGATCAGGACAACCATGATCGTGCGCATCCTCACCGAAGGCCAGTACGAGCTCGACGAGAAGCAGTACGAGCAGCTCAATCGCTACGACAACACGCTGGTCGAGCTGGTGGAGGCGGGCGACGCGGTCCGCTTCTCCTCCACCTTCCAGGAGCTGCTGCGATTCGTGCGCTCGTCGGGCCGCCGCCTGGCGGATGAGGAGCTGGCACCGTCGACCCTCATCCTGCCGGCGCCTGACTCGACCATGGACGAGCTGAAACAGCTCTTCGTCTCCGAAGGGCTCGTGCCGGACCGAAACCCGTAGCGCCATGTGGTTCGTCGTCGCGGCCTTGCTCGCCGGCCTGCTGCTGCTGGTGTTGTTTGTCGTCGTCATCCGCACGGTCGTCGTGCTGGCGATCGCCGCCATCATCGCCTTGATCGCGGCGCTGATCGCCGAGGCCGTGGTCGGACCGGGGCGCGGGAGCGCGCTGGCCAGCCTCTTCTCCGGCATCCTCGGGGCGTTCGTGGGCGCGCTGATCGCGCGGCTGATCGGACTGCCGTTGCAGTTCTCGGTCGGCGGGCTGCCCGTCCTGTGGGCGATCGTCGGCGCGATCGCCGGCGTGTCGGTGCGCCGCTTGATGCCGGCGTCGCCGCCGCGGCGGGCCAAGCTGCCGTAAGCGCGAGACGGGGGGCCGCGGGCTACGCCGAGCGAGGTGGTGATGGCGGAAGAGCGAGGCGGAGCGGCAGGTTAGTTCTCAGTCCCAGCGCCAGCTCGCCCGGTCACCGAGGGACCGACCAAGGTGCTTCACACGCGGGTAGATATCAGCGCTTGGTGCCGCGTCGGACGGTTCGAATGGCCGTTGAATCAACCCGCTCGCGCTGAGCAGTCCGGCCACCGCTCGCCAGTCCTGGTCGTAGTCAGTGGCTTTGCGCAACCCCCCGCCATATTCACCGGGCTTATGACGGCCCCATTGCGCATAGCCTCGCGACGAGCCTCCTCCCGACGCTCGCGGCAGAGCTCGTCGCTCAGGCTCACGGGCACGTCCGCGAACAGGGCCCACAACTCTCGCTCGGCTTCGTCCGGGGTCAACGCCTCCGCGCCGTCGGTGGCAACGAGCCGAGCCAGCATGGGGACCGCTGCCACGGTGCTCGGGTTGGTCTGGACTTCCACGATTTGTGCCTTCGCCGGCGCTCCCCGCTCAAGCTGCAAACCAGCACCACCACGAGCGAACGTGGCTGCGCGTGCCGGGGTTGTCGCCCGCATGGCGTCCTCTCGGGCATCAATGAGTCTGTCACGGGCAGCGAGACCGAGCCTGTGGTGAGCGCCACTGTGCATCCACGAAACCACGCGGTCCACGGGCAGGCCCGCAGCCACTACCTGGCGCCACACTCGCTCGTTCGTAGCACGCGCGGGAGAATCGCTGGAGCCGGCGAAGGGATTCGAACCCCCGACCCGCCGCTTACGAAGCGGCTGCTCTACCACTGAGCTACGCCGGCATGAGAAGGGCCGCGCCCGTTCACCTCAGGTGGAACCCTGGCGGATGCGGCCGGCACTCAGAGCGTAGCAATCCCTCCGCTCGCGCGCCACGACCGCGCGCTTTCACCCGATCTCAGATCTCAGATCTCAGATCTCAAGTCCCGGTTCCCGGTTCCCGTGACGTCGCGCCGCGGCCTCTCGGCTACTCCTTGAAGAGACCGATCAGGTGCTGCTCCGGGTCGAGGAACATGGCGAACGCCCCGATCCCCGGGATCGGCGTGGGCGGAACAACCGCGGTGCCGCCCAGGCTGACGGCGCGGTCCAGGTAGGACTGCAGGTCGTCCACCTGCACGTACACCGTCACGTAGGAGGGCACGTCGCCCTGAGCTTGCATGATCCCGCCGCCGATGCCGCCTTCGCCGCCCGGCTCGACCATCGCGTAGCCACCCTGGTCGACGTTGACCCGCCAGTCAAAGAGCTTGGCGTAGAACTCCCGCAGCTTCCCGGCATCCTTGGCCGCGATTTCCCAGTGCACCACCGGATGTGCCATGGCCCGCTCCTCCGCGCACGAGGCGCCGTGAGATGCGCCTACCATACCCCGATCGCTTCCGGCGCTGCTACGAACTCCCACGGCCACGCGGCCGCTCACCGGCCGAACCGAGCGCGGACGGCGCGACTCCCAGCGCGGCCAGCCCTCGCGCGCCCTCGTCCGTCAAGCCGTAACGGGTATTGCGGCCGTCTTGCACGGGATCGAGCCAGCCCAGCTCGAGGAAGCGCGCGAGCAAAGCGGCGCCCAGCCGCCCGCCCAGATGCCCGTAGCAGCGGTTGCCGACGATCGCTCCCGGCGTTGTCATGGTCGAACCCTCCAGCGGCGGATGCTCGTGTGCGGGCGGCGGCGACGCGCTCACACCTCCACCACCCCGGTCGGCCGGAGCACGAACCACGTCACCCCGCTGGACCGTCCGCGCCGACGCGCGCGCTCGCGCAGGATGCGCTCCGCCTCCGCTACCCTCTCATCCTCCACCCCGATCAGGAGCGTTGCCCGACCGCCGCGCAGCGTGCCCCCGCTCGCGCCGAGCTTGGTAACGCTGATCCGCGCCGCGGCGAGCGCCCGCGTCACGCCCTCCACGTCCATCTCGCGCGCGACCACCACCAGCAGCCTCACGGCGCGCCACCCACCCCGGCCGCAGTGGCCTCGCGCCAGACCGCGGCGTCCCACTCCAGCGCCAGGCGCTCCCGCAGCGCCGCCCGCTCCTCCGACGGCAGGAAAGCGACATCCGCGCCGGCGAGCGTGGCGGCGCGCAGATCACCGAGCAGCAGGCCCGCCTCCAGCCCCGCGGCGAGCTCGCGCGGCATGTCCGTCGCCAGCAGCAGCGGATTGTCCGTGCCGAGTGTGAAGGGCACGCCCGCCAGGGCCAGCCGCGACACCGGGTGCTCGCGGACCGAGGCCACCACTCCCAGCACGACATTGCTGGTGATGCAGATGTCCAGCGTGACACCGCTCTCGAGCACGCGTCCCAGCAGCCGCCGGTCGTACGCCGCCTGCACGCCGTGAGAGATGCGGTCCACCAGCCCAAGATCGAGCACGGCCGGCAGCGTGGCCGCGTTCACCTCACCGGCATGGGCGGCGATACCGAGCCCGGCCAGGGCCAGGCGTTCGAGCGCCGGCGCGACGATCCGCAGGGGCGGCGGCCGGTCATACGGCTCCGGAATGAGGTCAACGCCGGCAAGCCCTTCGCCCGCCAGCTTCTCGAGGCGCGCGAGCAGCTCGGGCAGGCTGGCGCGCACCTCCGGCCGTGTCAGATTCAACGTGATCAGCGGCCGCACGCGCATGTCCGCACCGGCAGCGGCCGCGCGCTCGCAGCCGCGGCGAAACCGTTCGAGGAACCAGTCGTCGAACGCCCGCTGCGGACCGAACTTGACCTCGAGATAGCGGACGCCTTCGTCCTGCTTCCCGACCACCAGGTCGCCGACCAGCGCCTCGAAAACCTCCGGATCGGCGTCCTCGCCCGGCTGCTCGATCGGCTGGAGCAGCGCGCGCAGGCGGTCCAGCGGCTTCCCCGCCATCGCCTGCACCGCGCGCGCGTGGGACTCCCACTCGGGCAGCGGCCGTCCTTCCTGGCGGGCGCGCCAGCGCGCGGCCCGTGCCGTCCCCTCGAAATGCAGGTGCAGCTCCGCCTTAGGGAGGGCCCGCAGGCGGGTCCCGTTGGTCATCGAGTCTCCGGCCGCTCCACCGGGGTCAGCGGAACGGCCACCTCCGCGACCGCCGCAGAGTCTCGCCGGACGGCGTGGCGCTCCGCGTGGTAGGAGGAGCGCACCAGCGACCCGGACTCGACGTGCACGAAACCGAGCCGCAGCGCCTCCTGGCGGAGGGCGACGAACTCGTCGGGATGGTAATACTTCGCGACGGCAGCGTGCCGCGGCGTCGGGCGCAGGTACTGACCGAGGGTGAGCACGTCGCAGTCGACGGCGCGCAGGTCGTGGAAGACGGCGCGCAGCTCGTCGTCTCGCTCGCCGAGTCCG
>JAJYLG010000002.1:0-45078 GCA_021787985.1 Chloroflexota bacterium | reverse complement strand
CCTTCGCCCCCCGCAGAACCGCCAGCGTGCGCTGATAGTCCGCCTTGTGGCGCACGCGCGGGTAAAGCCGCGGCACCGTTTCGGTGTTGTGATTGAGGACGTCCGGCCGGCCGGCCATCACGACCGCCAGTGCGTCGCGGTCGCCGAGAAAGTCCGGGATGAGCACCTCCACGGTCGTGTGGGGCGACAGGCGGCGGATCCAGCGGATGGTCGCGGCGAAGATCCGGGCGCCGCCGTCGGGTAGGTCGTCGCGGTTGACGGAGGTGACGACGGCGTGCTGCAGTCGCATCTGCTGAACGGCCAGTCCCACGCGCCGCGGCTCATCCTCGTCGAGGCCGTGCGGGCGACCGCTGGTCACCGCGCAGTAGGAGCAAGCGCGAGTGCAGACCTCGCCCAGGATCATGAAGGTAGCGGTGCCGGCGCCCCAGCACTCGCCCATGTTCGGGCAGTGCGCCTCCTCGCAGACCGTGTGCAGCGCCTTGCTGCGCATGAGATCGCGCACATGGGCGAACGTGGGGCCAGAGGGAAGTCGGACCGTCAGCCAGGGCGGCTTGCGCTCGTGCAGCGCTGTGTCGCTCATGCGGCCATTCTACGCCCGCGCCCTACGCCGAGGCCTGCCCCCGCGCGTTGGCGGGGGGCGCCGCTTCGTCGCCTGCCGACGCGCCGGCAACGCGGCCGAAGACCGCGCCCGCCATCAGCCCCGAGCCGCCCGGGTAGTTGTGGTAGAACAGCCCGCCCACCAGCTCGCCGCACGCGAACAGCCCCGGGATCACGCGGCCTTCCGTATCCAGGACTCCCGCGGCCGGATTGATGCGCAATCCGCCGAACGTGAACGTGATCCCGCAGGTCACCGCGTAGCCCACGTACGGCGGCTGGTCCAGGCGCTGCGCCCAGTTGGATTTGGGCGGCGCGATGCCGAGCGTACGCTTGCCGTCCTTCACCGCCGGGTTGAACGGGCCATCCTCCACTGCCGCGTTGAACTCGGCCACCGTCCGTTCCAGCCCGTCCGGGTCGATCCCGAGACGTTCCGCGAGATCCCGCGGCGTGTCGGCCTGCGCCCGAGTCACCTCGGGGATGCGGTACTCGTCGCGCAGCAAGGGAACGACCTTCTGATCGAAGATCTGGAAGGCCACATGACCGGGCTGCCTCAGCACCTCACGGCCATAGCGGGCGTAGGTGTAGTTGCGGAAGTCGGCCCCCTCGTCGACGAAGCGCTGGCCATCCCGATTGACGATGACCCCCAGCGGATACGAGTGCTTCTGGAACAGGTCGCCGATCCGCCGGTCGCCATGCGGGGGAGCGTTCGCGTCCCAGGCCACGGCGTGGCAGCCGCTCCAGTGACCGTACGGCTGGGCGCCGACCTCCAGCGCCATGCGGATACCGTCGCCGGTGTTGTACGGCGTGCCGCGCACCTTCGCCAGGTCCCAGTCGGGCCCGAGGAAGCTCGCGCGCCACTGCGGGTTCGCTTCGAAGCCGCCCGCGGCGAGCACTACCGCCCGTGTCCGCACCTCGCGCGTCCGGCCCGCCCGCGTGACCCGTGCGCCGCGGATCCGGCCGTCCTCTACCTCCAGCGCGGTGGCCCGCGCGTCGTACCACACCTCGACGCCGCGCCGCTCCGCCGCCGAGAAGAGGGAGCCCACCAGGTCCGCGCCGGCACCGACCACCTCCAGGACCAGACCGCCCCAGAAGCGGTACCGCCCCTCCACCTTGAACGCCTGGCGGCCGTACGCCGGAACGAAGCGGACGCCCTGCTGGCGCAGCCAGATCATCGTCGGCAGCGCCTCATTGACCAGCCGATTGGCCAGGTCCGGATCGCAGCGGTACTCCGTGATCCGGGCCAGGTCGCCATAGAAGTCGTCCGCGGTGTAGCGTCCGACGTCCATGAGCGCGATCTCATCGGGGCTGAGGTCGGGGATGACCTTGAGCACGTCTTCTATCCCGTCGAACGGGAAGCGGAACGCGCCGCCGGTGAAGTACGTGTTGCCGCCCCGCCACCCCTCGGGTGCCCGCTCCAGCAGCAGCACCCGCTCGCACCGCTCACGGGCGGACAGCGCGGCGCACAGCCCGGCGTTGCCCGCGCCGACCACCACCACGTCGTAGTCCCGCCGCGGCTCCATCGCGCCCCCAGGGTTGCCCGGCCCGCGGCGTGGCGCAAGGGCGGAGCAGCCCTCGTGAGCGGGCCGGGGGTCGCGCCGGGTTCAGGCGACGGCGGACATCACGCGCGACACCAGGTCAGCGGCGCGGCGCAGCGGACGCGGCTCCGGTCGCAACCGGTAGGCCATGGTAAGGGCGTCGAGCGCGGCCGCTACATTGCCGGCTCGTTCGAGCAGCGCCGCCAGCTCCACGTAGCCATCGGCAGAGAGCACGTTGGCATCCAGCGCGCGGTTGAAGCTCGTGAGCGCCGCGCCCGTCTCGCCCGCCTCGACGAAGACGCGGGCGGCGGTGCGATACGGCCGGTCGTCGCCCGGGCGCTCCAGCAGAAGCTGGTCCACCAGGTCGAGCGCCCGGTCGCGCTCGCCGAGCGCCGCCAGCGCACGGGCACGCAGGCAGCAGGCATCCGCATCGCCGGGAGCAAGCGCATCGAGCCTGTCGATGCCGTCCAGCGCGCGCCGCGGGTCGCCGCTGGCGAGGCGGGACTCGGCCAGCGCGAGGTGCGCCTCCGTGAGCGTCGGGGCCAGCTCCAGCGCGCGTTCCGCCGCCTCGACGGCCGCCCGCGGCTCACGCTCCAGCAGCAGGCGGACACGTGTCAGCTCTGCGCCGACATCGGAGTGATCGGCGCAGTACTGATCGAGGTCCTGCAGGGCCTCATCCTCCAGCCCGGCGCCGAGCCGGGCCATCGCACGGGCACGCAGCGCCTCCCGGTCTGCGCCTCCAACGAGCACGTCGAGCAGGGCAAGGGCATCGTCCGACCGGCCGAGCGCCCACAGGCCGCGGGCGGCGGCAAGGCACGCCCCGTCGCCATCTCCAGCGCCCACGGCCGCCATGGCGATGGCCGTGTCGGCGCCCTCGAAGTCGGCGCTGCCGCTGAAGGCGGGCGCGATGCGCCCCAGATGCGCGGCGGCCGCGGCCGTCTCGCCCAGAACGGCGGCCGCTCCGGCGGCCCAGAGTGCCATCAGCGGGTCGTCCGGCGTGGCAGCCGAGGCCAATGCGGCCAGCCGCGCCACCTCGTTCCAGTCGCGGTCGGCGAAAGCCAACGCCGCCCAAGCGACGTAGGGCAGGTGCCGCGAGCCGCCCTGGACGTGCCAAGCGCGGGATTCGTCGTCTCGAAGCAGCGCCAGACCGAACGCGCGGATGGCCGCGGCGCGGTCTCCGGCGGCAGCGCTCGCACGGCCGGCGCGCCACCAGACGAGCCCGCTGCGGGCGGTTTCCGGCAGCGTTTCTACCAGGGCCGCGACGTCCGCCCTGCCGCTGCGCATCGCCGCCGCCATGACGCGCTCTGCCACGAGCCCGAGCAGGTCCGGGTCCGCTCCCGCGGCGGCCGCGCGGCGCAGCACCGCATCGGCGGCCACTGGGTCGCCGCGCCGCGCCAGCTCGGCGGCCGCCAGCGCTGCCACCTCCGGTTCGGCGCCGGGGTCGGTCGCCATGGCGAGGAACCGGCCGCCGGTCGCCTCGTCGAGGTGGTACGGGGCGAGCTGTGGCGCCTCGATGGTCAGCGCGGCATCGGGCTCGCCCAGGCGATACGCTCCCGACCGCCAGTCCATCCGGTACCCCAGCCTGCCCACGACGACGGGCTGCTCGGGAGCGCGGCGCACGAGCCGCGGCTCCTCGTGCGAGACGATAGAGCTCGCCTCGCCCAGGTGTGCGCGCGCCGAGACCCGCACCGGCACGGCGCCGCAGTCCGCGGGCAAGCGCTGCGGCAGCAGATTGAGGCGGTTACCGGCCTGCTCGCCCGTGATCTCGCCCGCCCAGAGCAAGAACGCCCACTCGGTCGGCGCGGCAGCGAGGGCCGCTTGCACCATGCGGGCCGACGTGACGCCGGGCGACGCCGTCAGGCCGCTGACGCCGGCCGGGAGCGGGGGCAGCGCGCCTTCGCTCACGACCACGGCGTGGGGGGTCCACAGCAGGATCGAGTCGAGCGTCGCCTGGACGACCGCCGGTGCGACGCCCTGCGGAGCGAGCACGCAGGCGGTCACACCGGGCATCACGGCGACGCGGTCGCGCGGCGGGCGGGGGCGTGGCGGCTTGCGGTGGTTGCGGTGGATGGGCATGAGTGGTCCTCCATCGAGGCGGCGGGGCGCCGGCCGCGTCCGCCGGACGGCGGCCGTGGCACAACACGCGCCAGACGCCGCCGCCCACGGAGGGCGAACCGAGGACGGCGACGTTCGTCCCCAGGATGGCCGCTGCGGGCGAGGCAGGACATCGGGGATCCGCCCGAGCGCGTGCCGGCAGAGCACGGAATCGCGCCGGTAAGCGGCCGCGGGTGTACGATGGCGTCGGGGACGGGTGATGGCGCTGGATATGGAAACGCGGCACCCCGCAGCCTGCGGAGGACTGAACGCCGGCGGTCCACGGGAAGCCTGCGGCGTATTCGGCGTGTACGCGCCGGGTGAGGATGTCGCCCGCCTGACCTTCTACGGCCTGTACGCCCTCCAGCATCGCGGCCAGGAGTCGGCCGGCATCGCCACCTCCGACGGCGCGGTCATCAACCTGCGGACCGGCCTGGGCCTCGTCTCGCAGGTGTTCGAGGAGTCGGACCTCGAGCAGCTCCCCGGCCACATCGCCATCGGCCACACGCGCTACAGCACCACCGGCAGCAATCGCATCTGCAACGCCCAACCGATCCTGGTTGAGGGATCAGGCGGGCCGGTGGCGATCGCTCACAACGGTAACCTCGTCAACGCCGAGGCGCTGCGCCAACGGTTGGCCGATGACGGCCTGCAGTTCCAGACCAGCACCGATACCGAGCTGATCACGATGCTGTTGGCGCGCGCGGAGGGAACCTGGGAGGACCGCCTGCGCCGCGTGCTGCCGCAGCTTCACGGAGCGTTCTCGCTCGTCATCCTCACACCCGGCGCCCTCACCGCGGTGCGTGACCCGCTCGGCGTGCGCCCGCTCTGCATCGGCCGGCTCGGCCCCGGCTGGGTCGTCGCCAGCGAGACCTGCGCCCTCGACCACCTCGGCGCGAGCCTCGTGCGCGAGGTCGAGCCCGGCGAGGCGGTGATCATCGACCGCAGCGGCATGCGGCCCTTCCAAGCAGTGCCGAAGATCCGCGACGCGTTCTGCATCTTCGAGCATATCTACTTCGCCCGGCCGGACTCCGTCGTCGGCGGGCAGTTGCTGCAGCCGGTGCGCATGGCGATGGGCGCCGAGCTGGCGCGCGAACATCCGGTGGACGCGGACGTCGTCATCGGCGTGCCGGACTCGGCCACCGCGGCTGGCATCGGCTACGCGCTGGAGAGCGGCATCCCGTACGGCGAGGGGCTGATCAAGAATCGCTACGTCGGCCGCACCTTCATCCAACCCGACCAGCGGCTGCGCGAGCGCGGCGTCAACCTGAAGTTCAATCCCCTGCCCCAGGTCCTGCGTGACAAGCGCGTGGTGGTCGTCGACGACTCGATCGTTCGCGGGACCACCACGCCGCGCGTCGTGCAGATGTTGCGGCGGGCGGGAGCACGCGAGATCCACATGCGGGTCTGCGCGCCGCCGATCGTCTCGCCGTGCTACTTCGGGGTCGACATGGCGACGAAGGGTGAGCTGATCGCGGCCCAGCGAGACGTGGAGCAGATCCGGGAGCATATCGGCGCGAACTCGCTGGGCTTCCTATCGATCGAGGGGCTGCTGCTGGCGGTGGGGCGGCCGCGCGCTCGGTTCTGCATGGCCTGCTTCACGGGCGACTACCCGATCCCGGTGCAACTGCAGCTCGACAAGCTGGCATTCGAGCGGCCGGTACCCTCAGCCGTGTAGCCGCGGGTCCGGTCCCCGCGAAGCCGCGTCCGCTCGACCGCGCAGGTTGGCCCGGCTGTGGCTGCCGCACCACTACAATAGGGAGCGAGTCCACGACGAGGAGGTCCGCGCGAGGCAGATGAAACACGACCTGATGGAGATCCTGGTCTGCCCCGTGTGCAAAGGCGAGCTTACGCTCACCGTGCAGCAGGAGTCCGGCGACGAGATCGTCGCCGGCAACCTGCACTGCGCGAAGTGCAACGAGGACTACCCGATCGAGGACACCATTCCGAACTTGCTGCCGCCCGAGCTGCGCAAGTAAGACGGGTCGAGGAGTGCCATGATGGACCGTTCGCAGATGACCGGCGGCGTGCTGATGGGCCTCGCCGCGGTCCAGTTCCTCGTCTTCCTGGTCGGCGTCGCACGCAAGAGCTATGCGGCGATCGCGCTGCCCGTGACTGCCGCGATGGCCGCCCTTTCCGCCCTCACCTTCTGGGTCGGCTGGACGATGCTCACCACCGAGACCGACGTGCCCGAGCCGGAGCTCGACGAGGCCGCGCCCGAGGCGCAGTAGCCGCGCCCATCTCCAGCAGACGCCGCGCCCGCCATCACACGCCACATACGCCCGCGGTGTGGGCGGGACCCTGCCCCTAGGGCCGGGCGACGTCGCCGGCCGGCGACGGTCCATGCGCGAGGGGCGGCGGTTGCGGCACCAGGCGGCGCACCAGCGGCGCCACGATCAGCGGGGCCACCAGCGTGGTGACGACGCTCATCGTCACCACCGCGGCGAAGATGTCGGGCCCGATCAGCCCATCGGCCAGGCCCAGCCCGGCGATCGCCAGCCCAGCCTCGGCACGCGGCACCATGCCGAACGCCACCGACAGCGCCTCCAGCCAGCGGGTGCCCGCCATTGACGCCAGCACGCCGGCCAGCTTGCCCACGATCGCCACACCAGTGACCACCGCGGCCAACGCCAGCCCGCCCGGCGAGCGCAGCACGTTCAGGTCGACCTGCGCGCCCACATCGATGAAGAAGAACGGCACGAAGAAGGCCACCAGCGGCGCGATGCCACGCTCGATGGCGCGCCGCTCCTCCGACTCGGAGAGGAGCACGCCGGCCAGCGCTGCACCGATGATGGCCGCCAGCCCCACGGCGCTGGCGGCGGCCGCCAGCCCGAGCGCCAGCATGAGGGCGATCCAGAACGCGGTGCTCGCCCCGCCGATGCGCGCCAGCCGGACCGAATAGCGCCGGAAGGCCGTCAGCCCGAGCGCCAGCACGCCAGCGATGAACGCCAGCGCCTGGACGACGATCAGCGCCACCGCCGCGGCGCTGCCTCCCTCCAACTGCGACACCACCGCCAGCAGGAGCAGGGCGAGCACGTCGTCGACGAGCGCCGCGCCGACGATGATGCGGGAGACGCGGCTGCGGGTCGCATGCAGATCGCGCAGCACGCGGGCGGTCACGCCGGTGCTGGTGGCGACCATGGCGGTGGCGGCGAACAGCGACTCGCGCGTCGAGTGGCCCAGCAGATCGATGGTCCACGCTCCCAGCACGAACGGCAGCACGACGCCGGCCGCGCCCACCGCGGCGGCTCGTGCGCCCGTGCGCTGGAACTCGCCCATGGGCGATTCCAGCCCCACCTCGAACAGGAGCAGCACCACACCGATCTCCGAGAGCGCCGCGAAGACCGCGCGGCTGTCCGCCGACGTGCCAATGACGCCCAGCGCGTGCGAGCCGAGCAGGACGCCCGCCAGCACCTCGCCCAGCAGCGCGGGCTGGCGCAAACGCGCGAAGGCCTCACCCGCCAGGCGCGCGACCAGCAGCGCGATGAACAGCTCCCACAAGACGTTGCCGCCGCCGTGCACCGGCTGCCTCCTCCACAATCGGCCGCGCAAAAGAGGAGCCCGCTGACAGGCTCCTCCAGGGTGCCCGCGTCTCGCCGCGGGCCGCGATTCCGCCCACTGTACCGATCTCTGTCAATCATATCAGCCGACCGCGTCACGGCGGAACCTGCCCAGGTTCGCGCCGCTCGCGCGGCATCTGGTCGGCCGGAATGGGCCGCGGTCTGAGTGACGTTCTTACCCGCTGGGCCGCGCCCGCCATGGGCTGACGCGGGCGCCTCACCTGTTGCAAGGTTGGAGCATGGCACGCCCGACACGGCGGGACGCTACGCCCACACCTGTTGGTCGGGGCTTCCACGCTCTGCCGGCCCTGGAGGTCGCCCGGCTGCTGGAGGTGGACCCGCAGCGCGGACTGTCCGCGGGCGAGGCCGACGCGCGGCTTGCCGATGTCGGCACCCGCGCGACCGTGCTCGCCCGTGCCACCAGCGAGCACAAGCTGCGGCTGGTGCACGCCTACCGCCGCTCCGGCCAGGTCGTGGCAATGACGGGCGATGGCGTCAACGACGCGCCCGCGCTGCGCGCCGCCGACGTCGGCGTGGCGATGGGCCGCGGCGACACCGAGGTCGCGCGCGAGGCGTCGGACATGGTGCCGCTGGACGACAACTTCGCCTCAATCGTGGCGGCCGTCCAGGAGGGCCGCCTCGCCGCGTTCGGATTCCGCAGCGCCACCCGGCCGCTCACCCGCCCGGGCGGCAATCGCTGGCTCCTGCTGGCTGTGGCCGTTTCCGCTGGGCTGCTGCTGGCGACCTGTGAGCTGCCGTTCCTGCAACCGGCCTTTCACACCCATCCCCTCTCCGGGCCGGAGTGGGTTGGCGTACTCGCGCTGTCGCTGTTCCCCCTGGCCGTCGTGGAGGTGGTTAAGCTGACCGGGCTCGCCTGCCGGATCCAGGAGTGGCTGGATCCGGCCCACCGTCGGTAGCGGTTCGAGCCGCGCTCGCGGGCGGAGGATGGGCGGACGCGGAGATAGACATCGTAGTTCTGCACGTGGGCCGCCAGCCGGTACTGCTGCCGCACCAGGTCGCGAAACTCGGGCCAGCGCTCGAAAGCCGCCCGCGAGTCGAGCGTGTTGCCGGTGACCCAGGGGCCGGCATCGCCGCCGCCGATCGCGATCAGCGCCGGTTTGCGCTCCTCGACCTGACGCACAAACGCCTGCCGCCAGCCAGGCGGGGTCCAGTCCGCGAACGCCAGCAGGCTCGGTAGGATGCTCGTGGCGCTCTCGCGATGGGACTCCACCAGCACCGCCGCACCGCCCATGTTGAAGATAACGACCCGGTCCGTGGGTCGGGTATGGGCACGGATGTAGCGCGCCAGCTCGGTAGTGCCGACGACCGAGAAGCCGCCGGCGCCTGGGTCGCCGAAGCGGAGGTAGAACGCGCGATGGCCCTCCGCCGGATGTTGAAAGTAGACGCGAGCGTCATCGAACATGCCGTGGACACCCTGGGTGATGGCGGGGCTGCCATACAGCAACGCGAGGACGATGACGAGCTCGACCGCGAGCCGCGGCAGGATCCGGGGGACCAGGGCCCACAAGAGGTCGTGCAGCCGCATCAGACCACGCCCCGCGAGCAGGGCGAGGAAGGGCGTGACGAGCTGCCAGTGGTAGTCGATGAACTTGTCCTGCGCGAAGACCGCCAAGCTGCCCAGTATCACCAGCGCGCACACCAGGAGCGTCGCGCGTGGGCGGTCGGGCGCCAGCGCATCGGCCACGGCGAAGGTTGCAGGAAGGACGTAAAGCACCGCCACGGTGTTGAGGAACCAGAGCGGCCAGACGCGCGCCAGATAGAGGCGATAGTCCAGCGGCGGATGCAGCCCAAAATGGCCGTCCGCCAGGCGCGTGTAGCCGGTGGCCGCCCGCATCACGGCGATGAAGTCGCCCAGGCTGCCCACGGCCACGAGGTAGAGCAGGCCCGCCGCCTGCACGATGACGAAGCCAGCGGCCGCGAGCAGGAGGCGCCGCCCCCAGCCTGCGCGCCAGCCACCGAGCCATTCCACCAGCGGCAGCGCGAACAGAAAGGCGGCCGCGGGCAGTTTCACCTGCACGGCGAAGCCGAGCAGAAGCCCCGCCGCCAACGAGCGCCAACCCTTCCCCGGCAAGGACCAGCGCGCCGGCGAATCGTCCGTCGCTTTGAGCGCCAGCAGGAGCGCCAAGGTGATGGGCAGGATCGCGAAACTCTCGGCCTGGGCGGTGTTCCACCAGCCGAAACGCGGCCAGTAGGCGAGCGCCGCCAGCAACACGGCCAGAGCTGCGACGCGTCGGTCCCATAGGCGCCAGGCGAGAGCGCCCAGCGCGGCGAGGGTTGCGAGCTGGTAGACCCAGTCCACGAGCCGCAGCGCGTGAGCGTACGGCAGCGGCAAGAGCAGCGGGACGATGTACAGGGCGTAGATGCCGATCGTCTTGATGTCGATCACCGCGCGGTAGGGCGCCTCGCCGTGCAGCATGGCGCGCGCGAAAACGGCGAAGATCCCCTGGTCGATACCCAGCGGCCAGAGCAGCGAGGGCAGCCCGAGCGCCGCGGCTACCGCCAGCGCCGCTGCCACCGGCCAGGCAGCAGTCGGCCGCGCCGCGCGAGCGCGCCGGTCGGCGGTCGCGCCTGCCGGCAGACCCGAGGACGCGGCCGCCGTCGCGCGTGAGAACAACACGAGCAACGGTAGCACACGCCCCGTCGAGGGGCGACGGCGTGCGGGTCGCGGTCAGGCGAGCACGTCGGCGGGCTGCAACACGCGGCGCCGCGGCCGATTATCCTAGCGACAGTCAGGCCAAGAAAGGCAGCGTACGGCGCGACGCGTCGCCGCTGAGGCGGCCCGCCGGCCGCCCGCGGAGCGGCGCGCTGGAAGCAGAGGGCGGGCCGGCGTGCTCGAGACCGTCGATGCGGGAGTTCAGAGCTTGAGCAGATACGACGCCAGCGTCGGGGCTGGGGCGCTCGCGCGGCTGCACGAGCTCGCGGCCCCACTGCGTGGGTTGCGTGTCCTCCACGTCAACGCCACGCCCTACGGCGGCGGGGTCGCCGAGATCCTGCGCTCCGAGGTGCCGCTGCTGCGGGACCTGGGACTGGTGGCCGACTGGAAGCTCATCACCGGGGACGAAGCCTTCTTCCGCGTCACCAAGAAGATCCACAACGGCCTGCAGGGCGCCGAGCCAGCGCTGACGCCGGAGGAGCAGGAGGCGTACCTGACCAACTCCATCCGCAACGCCAAGCTGCTCGAGGAGTCGTATGACATCGTGGTGGTGCACGACCCGCAGCCCCTGGCGCTGCTCCACTTCCACGGCAAGGGCCAGGCCAGGTGGGCCTGGCGCTGCCACATCGACACGTCCGAGCCCAATCCCCAGGTGTGGGATTTCTTGCAACCCTTCGTGGTGGGCTACGACGCCGCCGTGTTCACCCTCGGCGGCTTCGTGCCGGAGCGTCTGCCGGTCCCGCGCCTGGAGATCATCCCTCCCGCCATCGACCCCGAGAGTCCGAAGAACCTCGACCTCCCGCCGGAGATCGCGCAGCGCGTCCTGAGCTGGATCGGCGTCGAGGTCGACAAGCCGCTGGTCACGCAAGTATCGCGCTTCGACCCGTGGAAGGACCCATTGGGGGTCATCGAATCGTATCGTCTGGTAAAGCGCGAGGTGCCGGACCTCCAGCTCGCGCTCGTGGGCTCGATGGCCCTCGACGACCCGGAGGGTTGGGACATGTACCGCCAGATCCAGGAGGCCGCGACCGGCGACCCGGGCATTCACCTCTTCACCAACCTCACCGGCGTGAGCAATGTGGAGGTCAACGCGTTCCAGCGCCTATCGGACGTGGTCATCCAGAAGTCGATCCGCGAGGGATTCGGGCTCGTCGTCTCGGAGACGCTGTGGAAACGGACGCCCGTGGTTGCCGGTGACGCCGGCGGCATCCCACTGCAGCTTCGAGACGGGGCCGGCGGCTTCCTCGTCCACTCGGTCGAGGAGTGCGCCGAGCGCACGTTGTGGCTGCTCCGGCATCCTGAGGAAGCCAGGGAGCTGGGGGCCAGCGGCAAGGAGCGGGTGCGCGAGCGGTTCCTGCTCACGCGCCTGATCGCCGACGAGCTGCGCCTGTACGCCTCGCTGGCGGGCGTCGCCCAGCACACGGACGGCCGGGCGGCGCTGGTGGGCCTGACCGGCGAACCGCGCGACATGGTCTGCGGGATGCGCCTGGACCGGGCGAAGGCGCTGATCGCCGACTACGAGGCGGAGGAGTTCCTCTTCTGCAGCGAACCGTGCCGCCGACAGTTCCTGGCCGAACCAGCGCGGTTCCTGCGGGCCGTGGCGACACAAGGCTAGCCGAACACGGCGCGGGGGCCCCGTCACGGGCGGCGCGGTTCGCACGTTAGTAAAGACGAAGATCGCGCCGCTGCCACAACATCCTCCGAACGCGAGAGCTCTCGCTCCCCGCCCCCGCCTGCGCGGGGCTGGCGGCGCCTCGACGTCAGTCTTCTTCCAGATCGCGCCAGACCGCGAACCTGGCAGGGTCCAGGCGCTCCAGGCCCGGCAGATGGTCGAAGTCGCTGTCCGCGGAAACGATGCGGTTGATGTCGAGTCGAGCCATCACCGCCGCATGGATGAGGTCTCGCGCTGGCATCCGCGGATGCGCATCCGCGAAGGAAGCTGCCCGAGCCACGTCTTCCGCATAGAGAGGAACGATTCGACCTGCCATCAGGTCCGTGAAGTACTCCAACACCCGGCGTCCCTCTGCCCACCGCTTCGTTGCCAGATACCGATGAAGGAGCTCCTGCAGGACCTCGACATCCGTTACGAAAGCCTGCGGATTCGCGGCCGCGAAGGTGATGACGCGCGCGCACGGCTCCTTCAGTGGGTGCGCGCTACCGGCCGCGTAGACGGGGATGTTCGTGTCAAGGAAGATCGCCGCCATACGCGCCGCCCAGCTCCCGGCAAAGCGTCTGCGGGTCGGGCGGTTCCTCCACTGCCATCGCGGTCAGCTCGCGCGCGGCACGACGCCGCTGTTCGCGCTGGGCTTCCTCGTATGCCAGGTCGATCGCTTCGCGGACCACGTCGGATACCGACCGACCGCGTGCCGTCACGAGCTGGATCAGCTTGCGACGTCGCTCCGGGTCGAGGCGCACGTCCAAACGGTCGGTAACCACCACGCGGATCCTCCGGACGGAATCGTACCACAACAGTGTCCGGCAGGCAGAGCGCACCGCGGGCGCCCCCTGGCCCCACCCGGCGGCCTGCCCGAGGCCAGGCGGGTAGACACGTGCTGAAGGCGGATCGCCCCACAGCACGCCCACCCTGCGCGAGGCGCCCGTCAGTCCGCGGCCGCGCCGGCCGGGGGCCCGCCCCCGCGGACGAGCGGGGGCAGCCAGCTCCAGGCGGCCGACCGCTCCCAGCCCGGGTCCGCCAGCCGCTCGACCCCCGCCGCGTCGGCGACCCGGGCGAGCGCGCCGACGGTGCCGGCGACCAGGGGCAGGTCCGGCGCCAGCTCCGCCCACGGCAGCAGCACGAATGGCCGCTCGGCCGCGCGCGGATGTGGCACCGTCAGGTCCGCCGTCTCGACCGTCTCGCCATCCCACCACAGCAGGTCGATGTCGAGCACGCGCGGCCCCCAGCGCGGCCCGCCCGGCCGGCGGCCGCACTCCCGCTCCACGAGCTTCGCCGCGCGCAGCAGGCTCGGCGGCCGCAGCCCCGTTCGCAGTCCGACCACGGCGTTGAGAAAGTCCGGCTGGGCGTCCACGCCCCAGGGCATCGAGCGGTAGAGCCCGGAGACCGCCTCCAGCACCCCGTAGCGTGGCAAACGGTCGAGCGCGAAGCGCAGGTTCGCCTCGCGGTTGCCCAGATTACTGCCCAGCGCCAAATACGCCAGCGCCATCACGGCCACCCCCGCACGATCGCGTCCGCCATGCGGGCCACGCGCGCCATCGCCCGCACATCGTGCACACGGACGACATCCGCCAGGCCCGCCACCGCCAGCGCGACGGTGGCGGCCGTGCCCTCCAGCCGCTCTTCCACCGGCAGCCCGCCGAGCACGATCCCGATCGTGCTCTTGCGGCTGGTGCCCACGAGCACCGGCCGCCCCAGCGCTCGCAGCTCCGGCAGGCGGCGCAGCACCTCCAGGTTGTGCTCGGGCCGCTTGCCGAATCCGATCCCCGGATCGACGATCATCCGCCCTGCCGCGATGCCGGCGCCCGCGGCGCAGGCCAGCGAGCGGCGCAGCCCCCCGACCACGGCCGCGACGACGTCGCCCCGGTAGTCGGCCGTCTCCTGGTTATGCATCAGCACCACCGCCTCGGCCCGGGCCGCGACCAATGCCATCTCCGGGTCGCGCCGCAGTCCCCACACATCGTTGACGACGCTCGCCCCGGCTGCCAGCGCCTGTCGGGCGACCTCCGCCTTCCACGTGTCCACCGAGATCGGCAGGTCCACCTCACGAGCGATGCGCTCGATCGCCGGAACGACGCGCTCCAGCTCGCGCTCGACCGCCACGGAACGGTGGCCGGGGCGCGTCGACTCGCCCCCGACGTCGATGATGTCCGCGCCGTCGGACTGGAAGGACACCGCCCGCCGCACCGCGGCATCCGGGTCGCCGTCCAGCCCGTCGCCGGAGAACGAGTCGGGCGTGAGGTTGATGATCCCCATGACGAACGTGCGACTTCCCCAGCGGAAGTCGCGCCCGCGGATGGTGATCGGTTCGGGCCGGGCGGATGCCGGCGGCGGGTAGCGCATCGACTCCAGCATAGCGGGAGCCGCGCGGCCGGAGGCGCCGCGACGAGTGGTCGAGCCCGGGCTTGACGGGACATTGTTGAGTATTAAAATCGAGTAAGAACACTTTCGCCGGACGGACGCGATGGAAGCTCGGCTACAGGCGCTGCGACGGACGCCGCTCTCGCTGCCGCTTCCCTGGCTCGGCGCCGCCGCCGTGGCGCTGGCGCTCGTGCTCCTGCTCCTGGCCACGCGCGCCGGCCTGGACGTGGCCGCCTACTGGGCCATCGGGCTGGCGTTCGGCGTCATCTTGCAGCGCAGCAGGCTGTGCTTCGCCGGCGCGTTCCGTGACCTGGTCTTGAGCAACGACGGCCGTCTGATGCGGGCGATCATCGCCGGGCTTGTCGTCGCCACGCTCGGCTTCTCCTTGCTGATGGCGCGCTTCGTGCCCGACCCGTCCTTCGGCTCGCTGCCGCCCGGCGCACATGTGCTGCCCGTCGGGTTCAGCACGATCGTCGGCGGGGTGCTGTTCGGCATCGGCATGGTGCTGGCCGGCGGATGCATCTCCGGCACCTTGTGGCGCATGGGCGAGGGCTACCTCAATTCGTGGGTCGCCATGCTCGGCATCCTGGTGGGGCTTTCAGCCGCGGCGCACACCTGGGGCTGGTGGTGGCAGAACGACATCCAGTATCGCTCCGCGGTATGGCTGCCGGCTCGGCTCGGTCACGGCGGCGCCGTCGCGCTGGTCGTGGCCGCCCTGGCCGGGTCCTACCTGGCCATCCTCTGGTGGGAGACGCGCTCGCCGCGGCTGGCGTCCGCGCCACCGCGCAAGGTGACGCCTCCGGCGCTCGGCGTGCGAGCTCAGCTCCGGCAGGGATGGAACGCCGTGTTCGGTGGGAACGGCTGGCCCTACCTCGTCGGTGGCGTGGCGCTGGCCGTTCTGAACCTCTTCAGCTACGCCTTCCAGCACCCGCTCGGGGTGACGGGCGAGCTGTCGACCTGGGCAAACCGGGGAACGGGGCTGTTCGGCGCGTCGGTCGGGCCGCTGATCGGCACGGACCGCTTCTCCGGCTGCAACCTGGTGGCCGGCGGATCGTGGTTGACCGCGAGCACCACCCTCGACGCGGGCCTCGTGTTCGGCGCGTTCACCGCCGCCGTCCTCGCGCGCGAGTTCAAGCTCCGCTGGTCTCGCCGCAAGTCGCGCTACCCGCAGCTCCTGGTCGGCGGGTCGCTGATGGGCTACGGTGCGGGTCTGGCCCTCGGCTGCACCATCGGCGCGTTCTTCTCCTCCGTGCCCTCGCTGGCGCTGAGCGGGTGGGTGTTCGCCATGGGGCTCCTCGGGGGCGCCTTCGTCGGTGTGCAGATCATCCGCCGGTTGGCTTGACCGACCGGCATGCGGGAGGCGCGCATGCAGATCGATGTACGCGGGGAGATGTGCCCCTATCCGGCCATGAAGGCGCGGGCGGCGCTGCAGCGCCTGCCGGCCGGGGAAGGCCTGGAGGTGCTCACCGACCACGCGCCGGCGCTGTCGACGGTCCCTTGGGAGGGCGCCAAGCAAGGCTTCACCTTCTCCATCGAGGTCGTCGGCCCCGGGGAGTGGCGCATCCGCCTCGAGCGCGCGAGCACGGCGGACGACGCGAGCCAGGTGGCACACGAGATCGCGCGCCGCGCCGCCGAGCTCTCCGGCGAGTAGCGCGGCGGAAGGAGTCGACCATGCGACGCTGGTTTCTCGTAATCCTCGGCCTCGCCCTGGCCGCCGGGCTGGCGGCCTGCGCGGGCAAGGCTCCTCAGCTCGCCACACCGACCGGCGAGCGCACCGCTTACGCCCATCCCGAGATGCTGGCCGAGACCGGCTGGCTGCGCGACCACCTCAACGGCGCCGCGGTGCGGGTCGTGGACCTGCGCAGCAGGCAATCGTACGAGGCCGGACATATCCCCAACGCCATCTGGTACGACTCCGCCAAGCTCAAGGACCCGGAGGACAAGCTTCACGTCATCCGCGACTCGCTCTTCGCGCAGTACATGGGCGAGCTGGGGGTGGGCGACACAACGACGGTGGTCGCCTACGACGACCAGGGCGGGCTCTGGGCGACGCGGCTGTGGTGGGTGCTCGATTACTACGGCCACGACGGCGGCAAGGTGCTGAACGGCGGCTGGCAGGAGTGGCAGAAAGCCGGCCTGCCCACCACCAAGGAGATTCCTACCGTCCAGAAGGCGACCTTCACCGCGCAGGCCAACCCGAACGCCGTCGCTCTCGCGGACTACGTCCAGAAAGCCACCTCCGACCCGAAGGTCGTGATCCTGGATGCCCGCTCCCTCGCCGAGTACCAGGGCTCCGACGTACGCGCTGCCCGCGGCGGTCACATACCGAAGGCGGTCAACCTCGAGTGGACACGCGCGCTCACTACCTCGGAGCCGCGCACCTGGCATTCCGCGGAGGAGCTGCGCGCCATGTTCGAGAAGGCGGGGGTCTCACCGGACAAGGAAGTCATTACCTACTGCCAGACGGGGGTCCGAGCGGCCCACGCGCTCTTCACGCTGCGGCTCTTGGGCTACGATCACGTGCGCGTCTACGACGGCTCCTGGCTGGAATGGGGCAACGACCGCAGCAGGCCCATCGAGCAGTAGAGGCGAGCGTGAAACCCGCCCTTACCGCGCGTGGCGAGGGAGCCGAGGGTGACGCCCTTCTCTCCGCGGCGCGCTTGCAAGTACCCTGCAAGCGCATCACACGGGGAGGACGCGTTCGTGGATATCCTCGACCTGATCCGCGCCGAGATCCGGCGCCTCCACCAGGGCTACGACAAGGCTATCGCCGACCTGACACCGGAGCAGTGGCACTGGGTGCCGGGCACGACCTGCAACACCGTCGCCTTCTCCGTCTGGCACTACGCGCGGACCGAGGACAACGTGGTCCGCTTCGTGATCCAGCGGCGGCCACCGGTCTGGCTGGAGGGGAGCTGGCACGAGCGGTTCGGCCTGCCGGACAAGGCGCAGGGCACCGGCATGTCGACCGAGGAGGCCCACGCGCTCCGCATCAACGACGTGGAGGCGTTCAAGCGCTACATGCAGGGGGTGTGGCAGGCGACCGACGAGCTGCTGGCCAACCCGCCGCCTGGCTTCACCGACGAGGTGACGGTCGTCAAGCCGCTGGGCGAGATGACCAAGGTGCAGGCAGTGGCGCAGACGTGCGTCTCGCACGGGTTCGCGCACCTGGGGCAGATCGAGCTGCTGCGCTCGCTCATGGGACTGGCATCGGCCACGGGCATCTGACCAGCCGGCGCGACGGGCCGACGACCGATCGCCGGGTCACGAGCGAGGGTCAGGCGCGCGTGCCGTGCAGCGCGGGGTTGCTCGCGCCACCAGAACCGGCGCGTCTACTCCTCCCGCCCCGCCTCACTTCGTGGCTGGCGGGCCTCCGCACACCAAGAGGTCGTGCCCGCCCGGACCGCCACCCGGGTTCCGTCCGGATAGAACCGGGTGCAGCTACCCCCGTGGCGGTAACCCGCACTCCCGGCGGTCACCAAGGCGCTCCAGAGCGCGACCGCGAGCAGCACGACCAGCGCTCCAATGATCATCCCTCGCACCAGCGATCCGTGGCGACGCGGGCGGGTCAGTACGGAAGCCACTGCGGGAGCGACCCCGGCCTGTCGGGCGTTGCCCGACGGGCTTGCTGTGACCTACCCCACAGACAGCCCATCCCTTCGCGCCTGATGCTGAGTCAGAGGCCACCGTCGGGTCGTCGACGCCGCGAGCGCGATGATCCGCGGCAGGAGGGCGGGGCACCTTGGTCAACGGTCAGAAGCGCCGCTCCGGCCCCACCGCGGGCGGAGCGAACGTCGAATCCATTCACAGCGCCTTGCCGCGTCACCGGAGCGACTGGGCGCGCGTCGAGCGGTGCTACGCGGTCGAATCGGTGGCGCCGGGCACCTTCCACGACTTCAGCGCGCTGGCCGGCATCGCGCTGGGCCGGCTCGAGGCGCTCATGTTGCGGACTGAGCACGGCGACGTGTCGCGGGCCGATCTGCGCAGCACGCTGGTCGCCGTGCGCGCGGCGGTGCTGGAGCTCACCCGGGTCGTGGACGGATACCACTGGCTGCTGCGCGGCGACAGCGGCGGCGAACCGACGCAGCAAGACCTCGGAGCCGTCGTCCGCCGCGCCGTGGCGCTCGTTCGCCCCTACTGTCATCGCGGGGGCAACGGGAACCACTCGGTCGCGATCCATCTCGAGATGGACCCGCTGCCGCCGGTGCGCTGCCGGCCCAGCGAGCTCCGCGGCGCCCTGGTCAGCATCCTGCTCAACGCCCTGGAGGCGATGCCGGAGGGCGGCACGCTGGGGGTGCGCGCCTGCGCCGTCGGCGGCGACGTCGAGATCGTCGTCGCGGACACCGGCGTCGGGATGACGCCCGAGGTGCTGGCGCGCGCGGGCAAGCCGCACTTCACCACCAAGGGCGAGCGGGGGACGGGTCTGGGCCTTTGCCTGGCGCGCCGAACCATAACCCAGCGCGGCGGCGAGCTGGCGATCGAGAGCGCGCCCGGCGCCGGCACCACGGTGCGGATCCGCCTTCCGGCGGCGCCCTGAGCGCTGCGCCGCGCTGTCCGGCAATGCCGCACAGCGATTCCCGGACGCCGCCTGACAGACAACGCCCGCGCCCGCGTCGATTCTGTGGGAGGCGACGGAACGCCGCCTTCGGAGGCACCCGATGAAAGTCACTGAGCTGATGAACTCCCCGGTCACCGTATCGCAGGAGGACACACTCCTTACCGCGGCCGGGCGGATGCGCGACGACTCGGTGGGCTGCCTGGTGGCCACGCACGGCGCGGAGCCGGTTGGCATCCTGACCGACCGCGACATCGCGACGCGCTGCACGGCGGAAGGGCACGACCCGCGGGCGTGCACCGTCGGCCAGCACATGACGGCGAAGCTCACGACCGCCCGGCCGGACACCGACGCGCTGGACGCCTTGCATCTGATGGTGGCGCACAAGGTCAAGCGGCTGCCGGTGGTCGACGGCGGACGGCTGGTGGGCCTGGTCTCGCTGTCCGACATCGCGGAGGCACTCGAGACCCCGATGCTCGACTTGCTGGCCGGCATGGGCGCGGCCCGGCGCAGCGAGCCGACCGGGCTCCTCGCGGGCTGAATGGGACGCGCGACCGGAAACGGCGCGCAGCTCCCCAGGGCGGGCGGCCGACCGCGCAGGCGTTCAGCCGCCCGCTCGCATCTCCACCGCTCTTCTCCCCGACCTTCAGCAGACCACCAGGGCGGAACCGTCTTGCACGCCGCGCGGCAACCCGCTAGGCTGTGTTAGCACTCTTCCCCAGAGAGTGCTAAACTGCAGCGCGAAATCACACGCGAGGAGGACTTGCGAGATGCCTGCTGGGACCAAGACCAAGGTCAACCTCGAACCGCTCGCCGACCGCATCGTGGTCAAGCCGGTCGTACAGGAAGAGGTCCTGGCGAGCGGGATCGTCATCCCGGACACGGCCAAGGAGAAGCCGCAGCAGGGCGAGGTCGTGGCTGCCGGCCCGGGCCGGCGCGACGACAGCGGCAAGCTCATCCCGATGGAGGTCAAGGTCGGCGACCGCGTTCTCTACGCCAAGTACGCCGGCAGCGAGATCAAGATCGGCCTTGACGAGTACCTGGTCCTGAGCGAAAAGGACGTCCTCGCCAAGGTCACGAGCTGACCGGGGACCCCGGATGACCGCCAAGCAGTTGCTGTTCGCCGAGGACGCGCGGCGCGCCCTGGCCGGAGGCATCCGGCTGCTGGCCGACACCGTCGGCGAGACGCTCGGCCCCCGGGGCCGCAATGTCGTCCTCGAGAGGAAGTTCGGTTCGCCGACCATTACCAATGACGGCGTCACGATCGCCAAGGAGATCGACCTCAAGGACCCCTTCGAGAACATGGGAGCGCAGCTCGCCCGCGAGGTCGCTACCAAGACCAACGATGTCGCCGGCGATGGCACCACCACCGCGACCGTCCTGGCCAGCGCCATCGTGCGCGAGGGCATGCGCAACGTTGCGGCCGGCGCCAACCCCATGAGCCTCAAGCGGGGCCTCGAGAAGGCCGCCCGCAAGGCCGTCCAGTCCTTCCGCGATCAGGCCCGCCCCGTCCAGGGCAAGGAACAGATCGCCCAGGTGGCCGCCATCTCCGCCAACGACCCCGAGATCGGCACCTTGATCGCCGAGGTCATGGAGAAGGTCGGCAAGGACGGTGTCATCACCGTTGAGGAGTCCAAGGGCCTCCGCTACGAGACCGAGTACGTCGACGGCATGCAGCTCGACCGGGGCTACGTCTCGCCGTATTTCGTCACGAACTCGGACCGCATGGAGGCGGAGATCGAGAACCCCTACATCCTCATCACCGACAAGAAGCTCAGCGCCGTCAACGAGCTGGTGCCGGCGCTCGAACGCGTCTTGCAGGTGACCCGCGACCTGGTCATCATCTGCGACGACCTCGACGGTGAGGCGCTCGCCACCCTGGTGGTCAACAAGCTGCGCGGCACCGTCAACGTGCTGGCCGTCAAGGCGCCCAGCTTCGGCGACCGGCGCAAGGCGATCCTCGAGGACATCGCCCTCCTCACCGGCGGCCAGTTCATCACGGAGGACGTCGGGCGTAAGCTCGAAACCGTCACCGCGGCCGACCTCGGGCGCGCGCGCAAGGTCGTCTCCAACAAGGACTCGACCACCATCATCGAGGGCGCGGGCAGTGACGAGGCGATCCAGGCCCGCATCAAGCAGATCAAGGCGCAGGTCGAAGACGCGACCTCCGAGTTCGACCGTGAGAAGCTGCAGGAGCGGCTCGCCAAGCTCGCCGGCGGTGTCGCCGTGATCAAGGTCGGCGCGGCCACCGAGGTCGAGCTCAAGGAGAAGAAAGCGCGTGTCGAGGACGCGCTTTCCGCCACCCGGGCGGCGGTGGAAGAGGGGGTCGTCGCCGGCGGCGGTGTGGCGCTGCTGCGCGCCGCGCATGCGCTCGCTCCGCTCGAGAAGGAGCTGCAAGGCGACGAGCGCACGTCGGTGCAGATCCTGCGCCGCGCGCTCGAGGAGCCGATGCGGCTGATCGCCGAGAACGCCGGTCAGGAAGGCAGTGTCGTGGTCGAGGAGGTCCGCCGCAAGGAGGACCCGAACTTCGGCTACGACGCCCTCGAGGACCGCTTCGGCGACCTGCTCGAGTTCGGCATCATCGACCCGGTGAAGGTGGCGCGCACCGCGCTGGACAACGCCGTCTCGATCGCGGCAATGGTGCTCACCACCGAATCGCTGGTGACGGAGATCCCGGAGCCGCCCAGGTCGGTCGCGCCGCCGCCGCCGGAGTACTAACTCCGAGTTCGCCACTTGTTATCGCCGGGGCGGGCTGGCCAGCCCGCCCCGGCGCCGCTCTCCTCCCCGCCCGCCGGCTCGGCCCCGGCTCAGATCTCAAATCTCAGATCTCGAATCCCGAGCCTGCCCGGGCGGCGGCCGAAGTGAGTGGCGCCTGACCGCGCACCCGCATTGATTAGCGCAGTAACATTACAGTGGACCAACGAACGAGTCCACCGTCGACCCCGGCGCCGGTGTGGGGATACCTCGCCCGGCGTTGGCCGCCAGGCCTCTTGCACGTGGCCGCGCCCGCCGCCGGAGGAGGGCGACACGCCATGAAGCGGAACTTGGGCGAGCTCGTGCGGGACGCGTCGCGTCAGCACGCCGAACATGTCGCCTTCCAGGTCCGGCGCGGGCTGCGCGTGGAGCGCATCAGCTACCGCCGTGCCGGCGAGCTCGCGCACCGGTTCGCCGGCTGGCTGGCGGAGCGCGGGCTCGTCTCGGGTGACCGGATCATCATCTGGTCGCCGAACATGCCCGAGTACCCGGTCTGCTTCTTCGGCGCCTGGCTGGCCGGCGTTGTCGTTGTGCCGGTCGATGCGCGCACGCGCCAGGAGGTGCTCGACCGCTTCGTCGCCGCCGCGCGTCCTCGGCTGGGGTTCAAGTCACGCTTCCTCGAGGGCACGTTCGCCGAGCCGGTGGAGGAAACCTTCGCCCTCGAGGACCTCTTCGATCTGATCGCGGACGCAGCGCCGCTCGACCCGCTGCCCGACGTCGGGCCCGAGCATCTGGCCGAGATCGCCTTCACCTCCGGCACCACCGGCGTGCCCAAAGGTGTGATGCTCACCCACGGCAACCTGCTGGCCGAGACAGAGGGCGTGCACCAGACCTTTCCACTGCCGCCTCACGTCCGCGTGGTCTCCATCCTTCCGCTGAGCCACCTGTTGGAGCAGACCATCGGCCTCCTGCTCCCGTTCACCAGCGGCGGGACGATGAACTGCGTGCCGCGCGTCAACACGGCCACCATCCAGCGCGTGCTGCGCGAGGAGCGCATCACCTGCATGCAGCTCGTACCCGAGGTGCTGCGCCTGCTGCTGGACGGCATCGAACGGCAGGTCCGGCGACAGGGCCGCTGGCGCCAGTGGCAGGCGGCGCACCGTGTCGCCCGCTACCTGCCCGTCCGCGCGCGCCACTGGCTGTTTCGCGACGTACACCGGGCGCTGGGCGGCCACCTGCAGTTCCTCGGCTGCGGCGGTGCGCCGCTCGATCTCAAGCTGGCCAGCGCCTGGGAGCGGATGGGGATCCCCATTTTCGAGGGGTACGGCCTGACCGAGACCAGCGCCGCCTCCACGCTCAACAACCGCCTGCACAAGAAGCTCGGCAGCGTTGGCCGCCCGATCCCCGGCGTCGAGGTTCGCATCGCCTCGGACGGCGAGATCCTGCTGCGCGGACCAACGGTGACCCCCGGCTACCTGGACAACCCCGACCTCACCGCCCGCTCCTTCACCGACGGCTGGTTCCGTTCGGGCGACGTCGGCGCCATCGACCACGAAGGCTTCCTGCACGTCTCGGGGCGGCAGGCGTTCCGCATCGTGCTGGCCGATGGGCGCAACGTCTACCCGGAGGACATCGAGCAGGTGCTCAACTTGCACCCGCTCGTCCGCCAGAGCTGCGTCGTCGGCGTGCGCGGCGAGCGAGGCGAGGCGGTGCACGCCGTGCTGCTCACGGATGCGCCCGCGCGCGCGGCCGAGATCGTGCGCGAGGTGAACGGCCGCCTCGCCCCGCAGCAGCAGATCGCGGGCGTCACCGTCTGGCAGGAGGAGGACTTCCCACGCACGCCGATCCTCAAGATCGACCGCAAGCTGGTGCTCGAAGCGGTGGAGCGGAAGCTGGCCACCGCCGAGGCGCTGCGCCCAGCCGCGCCGCTCGCGGCCGCGGAGCCGCTGCTCTCGCTGGTGACACGTCTCGCCACGCGCGCGCCAATGCTCCTGAGCGAGGAGGCGGTGCTGGAGACGGACCTGGGCCTCGACTCGCTCGGACGCGCCGAGCTGGTGGCCGCCATCCAGGAGGAGATGGGGCGCACGCTGGACGAGTCGCGCCTGGGCCCGCAGACGACGCTCGCGGAGCTGCGCCGCCTGGCCGAGGCCGCGGCCCCCGCGGAAGCGGCCGCGCGACCGGCGCCGCGCTGGCCGCGGGCGTGGTGGGCGCGCGCGCTCCGCTCGCCGCTGCTACGGGCCATGTTCCGGCTGCAGGACCGCTGGATGGAGTTCGAGGTCGTCCACCCCGAGCGCGCGGGGGCCATCCCGCTGCCGTCGATCCTGATCTTCAACTACCAGGGGCCGTACGTCCCGCTCGCCGTGCTGCGCGTTCTGCCGTCGCGGCTGCGCGCGCGGACCGCGGTCGCGGCCGACTCGCGGCTGTGGGAGGGGCGCGCTCGATGGAAGGGCTTGCTGAGCGCGCTGATCGCCAACGCCTTCCCGTTCGTAAAGAGCGGCGGCGCGGTGCGCTCCAGCCTCGAGGAGCTTGGCCGCTGGCTGGACGCCGGCTGCTGTGTGATCGTCAGCCCGGAGGGGAACCCGGAGCCGCCCGACGGCTCCCTCCTGCCGTTCCTGGGCGGCACCGGCCTGATGGCGGTCGAGATGCAGGTGCCGGTGGTCCCATTCCGCTTCGAGGGGTACAACCTCTGCTTCCCGCCGAGGTCGAAGTTCCCCTACCTGCCGAACCGCAAGGGGCGGGTGCGGGTCATCATCGGCGAGCCGGTGACCTTCTCGCGGACAACGCCGCACCAGGAGGCCACCGACCGCCTCCGCCGGGCGCTGATCGAAACGCGGTGACGGAGGTTGCGCCGCCAAGAGCGGAGCGCGCCACCGCTGGATTCCGGCTCGCGCTGGCATCCGCTCGCTTGGCCGGAATGACGGCCGGCCCGTCACTCCCGCGCCGCTTGCGCGAGAGCACTTGCGGGCGTGGTCAGCGAATGGCCTGCACCGTGACGCCCAGCGCGAGCGTCGCCCACACTCGATCCGCGGTGATGACCGGCAGGCCGAGCGCCTCACCGAGCGCAAGGCACGCCCGGTCTCCGAGGGAAAGGCCAGCCGCGCGAGGCAGTCGACGCAGCCGCGCGACGCGGCGTGCCAGATCCTCATCGAACGGATGAACCACCAGGGCGATGCCCAGCGGGCCCTGCTGCTCAAGCGCCTCCGCCACCACATCGGGATCCTGTTCCAGCTCGGCGAGATGGGAAAGCACTTCCGCCCAGCTTGCCGCGCTGATGGCCGCGACCCGTGCCAGCGCCTCGGCCACCTGGTCGCCTCCGGGTTCTCCATGCAGATAGGCGAGCAGCGCAGACGCGTCCAGGACAGCCGCGGCTCCGACGCTCGTCCGCCCGTCTCGCGCTTCGCTTCCTCCCGGCGCTCGCGGATCAGTCGCTCGGCCAGGTCCGCCCCGGGAGCCAGATCCCGATACAGGCCCTGAAGTCGTCTGACCTGCTCACGCAGGCTGACCAACCGCAGGGTCCCGGCGTCGCCGACCACCAAGTCCAAGCGGTCGCCCGCCCTGAGGCCGAGTCTGCGGCGAACGGCGGCCGGAAGAACGAAGCGGCCTCGGTCGCCAAACTGCACGACGCAGCGCATGGATTCCGCGCGCTCAACGGGGTGGTTCACGAGAGCAAGGTGCCACACGAGATCGCCGTGCCACGGATGCGCGGATGACCACACGGTCCCCGGGCACACGCGCCCCGGCGGCGCGCGACCTGCCCAACGGGCCAGCCTGCGCTAGCCTGTGCCCATGAGCGCCGCCCCCGCCACTCAGACGGCGCCGCCGGAGGGCGAGCCGGGCCTCACCAGCGAGCAGGCCCGCGCGCTCCTCGCTCGGCACGGCCCCAACCGCCCCGTCCCCGAGCACCGCCGCCCCACCTTCCTCGCCTGGGTCCTCAAGGCGCTGGCCGACCCGATGGCCATCCTCCTGCTGGTCGCCGGCGCCACCTACCTGCTTCTGCGCGACTTCCCCGACGCGGCCGTCACCCTGGTCGCGCTCGTCCCCATCACCGCCGTCACCCTCGTGCTCGACGCCCGCTCGGAGCACGCGCTCGACGAGCTCAAGCGGCTCACCGCCCCCACGGCGGCCGTCTGGCGTGATGGCCACCAGCAGGTCGTGGCCGCCGAAGCGGTGGTTCCGGGCGACCTGGTGATCCTCCACGAGGGCGACATCGTCCCGGCCGACGGCGAGCTGGTCCAGGGAGCACAGCTCGTGCTCGACGAGTCGGCCCTCACCGGCGAGTCGCAGCCCGTGGTCAAGGACGCGGGCGCGGCCGGGGCCGAGCGCGAGGTGTACGCCGGGACGACCCTGCTCTCCAACCGCGGGATCGCGCGGGTCACCGCCACCGGGCCGGCAACTCGCTACGGGCTGATCGGCGCGCTGGTGGCGCGGATCCGGCAGCCCTCCACCCCGCTCCAGCGCCTCATCCGGCGGCTCGTGGCGCAGCTCGCCTTCGTGGCGGGCGCGTTCTGCGTCGCGGTCGTGGCGGTCGAGCTGGCGCGCGGCCACGACCTGGCCGCGGCGATCATCGCCGGCGTCAGCCTCGCCATCGCGGCCATCCCGGAAGAGTTCCCCATGGTCTACACGCTGTACCTCTCGCTGGGCGCCTGGCGGCTGACGCGCGACCGGGCGCTCATCCGCCGCCTCGCCGGCGTCGAAACGCTGGGAGCAACGACGGTGATCTGCTCGGACAAGACCGGCACGCTGACGCTCGGCCGGGTCGAGGTGGCGGAGATCGCGACTGCCCCCCGCTTCCGCGGGGGCGGGCCCGCTGCGGCGCGCTCCGGCGATTCGGCCGGCCCACACGAGCAGGAGCTGCTTGAGGCGGCCGCCCTCGCCTGCGAGCCGCACCCGTTCGACCCGCTGGAGCAGGCGGTCCTGCGCTACGCCGAGGCCCAGGGGGTGGACGTCGCCGCCCTGCACGGCTCCGAGCTGCTGCACGACTACCCGTTCGACCCGGCGCTGAAGTACATGTCGCACGTCTGGCGGCGCGACCGCGCGGCCCGCACCTGCGCCAAAGGGGCGCTCGAGGGCATCCTCGAGCGCAGCCACGCCACTGCTGAGGTCCGCGATCGGGCGCTGGAGGCGAATCGCACGCTCGCCTCGCAGGGCATGCGGGTGCTGGCAGTGGCGGCAGGCGACCTCGCCCGGCTCGCCGGTCGCCGCGACGAGGACGAGGCGACCCTGCGTTTCCTGGGGCTGATCGCCTTCTCCGACCCGCCCCGTCCCGGTGTGGCCGACGCGCTCGGCGAGTGCGCGGCGGCCGGCATCCGGGTGATTATGATCACCGGCGACCATCCCCTCACCGCCCACGCGATCGCCGACGAGCTCGGCATCGAGCACGACGCCGACGGTATCGCCACCGGCGACGAGATCGACGCCCTCGACGATGCACAGCTTGGCGGTCTGGTCGCCAGCGCGAACGTCTTTGCCCGTACTCGGCCCGAGCAGAAATACCGCCTGGTGCGCACCCTGCGCGCCGGCGGTCACGTGGTGGCGATGACCGGCGACGGCATCAACGACGCGCCCGCCCTGCGCGAGGCGGACATCGGCGTGGCGATGGGCCAACGCGGCACGGAGGTCGCCCGCGAGGCGGCCACGCTGGTGCTGCTGGACGACAACTTCGCGACGATCGTCGCCGCCGTGAAGGACGGGCGGCGGATCTTCGACAACCTACGGCGGGCGTTCTCCTACCTGATCGCCTTCCACATCCCGCTCCTGCTGGCCGCGCTCGTGGTGCCACTGGTCGGCTCGCCGCTGCTGCTGCTGCCGGCGCATCTGGTCTGGCTGGAGCTGATCGTGCACCCCATGGCCTCGCTCGTCTTCGAGGCCGATCCGCCTTCGCCGGAGCTGATGCGGCGGCCGCCACGCCCGCGCGGCGTGGGACTGCTCACCCGGCTCGATTGGCTGCGGCCGCTCGCCGAGGGGCTGACGCTGTTCGGCGGGGTGCTGGCGCTCTACCTCGTGAGGCTCGCCCAGGACGTGCCCACGGACCGCGCCCGCGCGCTCGCGCTCGTCGCCATGATCCTGGGGCAGACGGCGCTGGTGCTCGCCGAGCGCGCGCCCGACCGGCCATTCTGGCGTATCAGCGCGCGCGGCAACTGGGCGCTGCCGGCCGTCGCCGCGGCCACGCTCCTCAGCCTACCGGCGGCGCTCTACATCCCTGGCCTGTCCGGGCTGCTGAAGCTCCAGCCGCTCGCACCGGCCGAGTGGGCGGTCGCCGGCGTCGTCGGCGTCGTGGCGGCGCTTTGGCTCGAGCCGCTGAAGCTGTGGCGCGCCGCGTAGCGCGCCCGCCCGGCCGCCGGCGGCACCGCAGAGCTCCCGGCCGACCCGGCCTGTACCGGGCTGGAGGAGCATCGGACCGCGTGTCGAAGCCGGCCAGCGTCTCGGAGCGCCTGTGGATTCGAGCCGGTCCGTTCCATGATGGCCACGTGTAGCGCCTGCACCTCGGACAGGCTCAGGTCGCGCCTCGCTCACCGCCCCGCCAGGTAGCGGTAGCGGGTCTCGGCGCGGCGCCAGCTCCCCTCGAGATGCCCCTGAAGATCGGGAGGAAGCACGGGCCGGATCTCCACCGGAAACACCTGTACCCCGACCAGATGCCCTTCGGAGAGCCGAGGCCGCTCGGTCTCTTCTCTCCAGAGGTCCCCGAGACCGCGCCCCTCACCTTGGCGCGGACTCGGCGGTCGTTGCCCGTGCCGTCCGCTGGCAGGCTTGACCCCCTGGCCCGCCTCGCCAATCCGGGTTCTTCCCGATGGCGGCCGGTCTGCCGCCCAGCCGAGGATGCCGACAGGACCCAGGACGCTAGACACCACCGTCTCGGGTGGTAAACTGCCCGAAGTGCCTGCGCCGTCTCGAACGGCGCCAAGCATGGCCAAGGAGCGCAGGAGCAATTCACGGCAGGCTCAGCCCGGGCGGCGACAGGCAGCGCCGCCTGAACCATTCGCGGTACGCCCCCGGCACGGACATGCGGGCTCACGATCGCCCGCGGCGCCGCTATCGCCACCTCGCCATCCTCGGCGTCGCGGCCATCGCCAGCCTGTTCGCGCTGGCCGGATTCGGGCTGCCAGCCGGGCCTCCCGTGCAGCTCCTCGTCGACCGCAACCCCGCGCTCCCCGCCGGCGGCGCCGGTGCGACCCGCACCCAGGCAGGCGCCCCAGCCTTCGCGTCCAACGATGGCCGGCCGCTCGTGCTGCGGGAATCCCTGCGAGCGGCTGACTCGGCCGCACGCGGAACGGCCGTCCACGCGGCCGCGGCGACCAGCACCCCGGCGGCGGCGTTGGGGACATCCGTCGGTCCGGCCGCGCCTCCGCCGCTCTTCACCATCTACACCATCCAGGCGGGCGACACGGTCAGCACGATCGCCAACGAGCACGGGCTCGCCACGCAGACGCTGATCGACAACAACCCGGCGCTGCTGAACCCCAACATGGTCAAGCCAGGCTGGCAGATCCTGATCCCCATCGGCGATGGCGTGCTGTATACGGTGCACCCAGGCGACAACCTCAGCAGCATCGCGGACACCTTCCACGTGGCGGTCTCGGCGATCGCCGGCTTCGCGCCGAACCAGTTGTCGGATCCGAGTCACATCGGCGCGGGTCAGCTCCTGTTCATCCCCGGGGCGCACGCTTTGCCCCCGCCACCCAAGCCGGCACCCACATCGGCCCCGGCCAGCCCGCCGGCCGCCGCCCCGGCGACGCCGGCCACGCCCGGCCAGCCAGCCACCAGCCCGCCTCCGCCTCCCGCCGCGAACGGCTTCCCGGCCGTGGTCCGTTACGCCATGGCCGAGATCGGCGCGACCTACGTCTGGGGGGGCACCGGCCCGCAGGACGGCGGGTTCGACTGCTCCGGCCTGGTGCAGTGGGCCTACCGCCAGATCGGCGTCAGCGTGCCGCGCACGGCGACGGCGCAGTACTACGCCACCCGGCGCATCTCCTACTCCGAGCTGCGGCCCGGCGACCTGGTCTTCTTCGCCCACACTGACAGCGAGCAGGTGCCGATCACGCACGTGGGCATCTACATCGGCAACGGCGAGATGGTCAACGCCACCGGTCCGGGCGACGGCGTGCGCATCTCCACCTTCACCTCCGGGTGGTGGAAACCCTACCTGGCCGGCTACGGCCGCGTGTCGTAGCCCAGTACTCCCGCCGTCCGTCCGCACCGGCGACCCGCTGCCCAACGATCCTCCAACCACCCGGAGCCCCGACGCCCCGCCCGCTCTTCCCCGACCTCGCCTTCGACGTGACCGATATCTTCGCTCAGGGCCGGCCCCGCTGACGACTCTTTCATCTCCTGGCCAGCGCAACGCGACCGCCGGGGCGGCGCGAGCGGTCAGCGCCACGTCGCACCTCGGGCCGACTCCGGCGCCCGCCGCGTTCCCAGGGGCGCACGCGCTCGCTGCTGGTCAGCCGCCCGACACGGCCGTCATGATGCGCACCTCCGACGCCGCACCCACGGGCGTGTCCAGACCCGCGCGCTCACCATCCACGAAGACGTTCAGATGACGGCGAATCTCTGGTCCCGCGTCGCAGACCCGCTCCCACATCCCAGGCCAGCGCTGGTCGAGCTGCTTGACCACCTCACGGACGCTCTCCGCGGACAACTCGACCCGTTGCGCCGCGCCCGGAAAGAGCCGCACCAGCGAGGCGGGCAGGTGGACCGTCGCCACGGTCAGTCCTCGATGAGCGCCGCTCCCACCGAGCGCACCGGCGGCAGGTACTCGGCGACCAGCATCCAGTGCTCGCCTTCATCGGCGCTGGCGAAGAGCTGCCCGGTGGTGGTGCCGAAGTAGACGCCAGCCGGGTCGAGCGGATCGATGGCCATCGCCTGCCGCAGCACGCCGAGGTAAGCGTTCCGCTGGGGCAAACCGTGGTCCAGCCGCGCCCAGGTGTCGCCGCCGTCGCGTGTCCGCCAGACAGCCGCCGCCGCGTCGGGCATGAACCGGCCGTCGCCGTTGAGCGGTATCACGTAAACCGTCCGCGGCTCGCGAGGGTGGACCGCCATCGCGAACCCGAAGTCCGACGGCAGCCCGTCGCTCACCTCCGCCCAGGCGCGACCGCCGTCGCCGCTGCGGTAGACGCCACAGTGGTTCTGCTGGTACAGCAGGTCCGCCTCTCCGGGCGCACGCCCCAGGCGGTGCACGCACTGGCCGAGCTCCGGATAGCGCTCCGGCAGAAACTCCGCCCGCACGCCGCGATTGCGGGTCTCCCAGGTGCGGCCGCCGTCCGCCGTCGCGAACGTCCCGACCGCCGAGATTCCCACCCACATCCGCCGCCGGTCGGTCGGATGGGGCACGATCGAATGCAGGCAGAGCCCGCCGGCGCCCGGCTGCCAGCTCGGGCGCGAGGGGTGCTCACGCAGGCCGGTGACGTGCTGCCATGTCACGCCGCCGTCGTCGCTGCGAAAGAGGCCGGCCGGATCGGTGCCCGCGTAGACGGCGCCGTGCGCGGCCAGGACGCTCCAGACGGTCGCGATTCCGGGCCCCTCGTCCCCGTAGGTGAGCCCCTGGCTCGAATGCGTCCAGCTCCGGCCGAGGTCGGTGCTGCGCCAGACCGCGGGGCCGTACCACTCGCTCCCTCCGGCCGCGTAGACCGCGCTGCTCGCCGGGTCATACGTCGCGTCGAACATGGGCCATGTCTCGCAGAACGGCCCGCGGACCTCCCAGCGTGCGCGCCCGCGGTCGCTCTCGATCATGAACACGCCCTTCTTGGTGGCGACAAGCAACAGGACCTTGGTGGTCATCGAAGCCCCTCCCCTGTGAGTCCCTCGGTCGGGCGCGGCGCTCTAGCCTCACGCCTCGACGAGCACGAAGCCGTTGCCGTCCGGGTCGGCGAAGAGCGCCTGCATGCCCCAGGGCTGGCGCGTGGGCGGCTCGGAGAACTGCACGCCGCGCGCCACCATCTCGTGGTAGGTCGCCTGGATGTCGTCCGCGGCGATCACGCTGCCGCCGATGCGGCCCACGAGATCGGCCTCCGCGCTCCCGGGCATCGGCTTGAGCAGCACGTAGCCCGTCTGCTCGTCCTGCGGGACCACGGTCAGCCAGCGGAACCCGTTTTCAAAGGTCTGGTCCATCTGCTTGCGGAAGCCGAGCCGGCTCACGTAGAACTCGAGCGCCCGGTCCTGGTCGCTGACGTAGATGGTAGCGTAACGGATGTTGCGGATCATCGGCTGCCCTCCTCGCGCGGCGCGGTCCAGCGGCCTGCCCGCCGCCTGCTTGCCGCCTGCCTGCCGGCAGGCAGGCCGCGCAGGGATATTGTGGACCGCCCCGGGACGGCAGCGCTTCTCCTATCTTGCGCCGGGGACCGCCCTCTCGCGGATGAGGGCGACGCGGCGCGCGAGCAGCAGTGGCAGCGCGACGACGATCGGCGGGTCGGTCGGAGCGGGCGGGCGCATCGCAACCCCGAGCCGCCTGGCGCCGCCTCCACCGTGTACCGTCGTTGGACCGGCCGTGCCCACCCGCAGGGCGTCACCGGGCAGCAACATGCGCTGCGGGTCGTCGAACCAGGGAACCGCCGCCGCCAGCAGATGGTAACGGCCGTCCGGCACGGGGACGATGCGGAACGGGCCGGGCCGCGGCAGTATCGTCCCGGCCACTGGCCAGCCCTGCGGGATACGCTCGCTGAACAGGCCAACGAAGACGAGCGTCGGGCCTGGACGGTCGAGCGTGATCTCGCCGCGGACGCCGAGCGCCCCACCTGACGCGTCGGGGCGGTAAGCAGGCGGCGCGGCGGGACGGAGCGGTCCGAGCTGCCCCAGACGGAGCAGCTCATCCTGCAGCGGCCGCTGGGCGATCCGGCGCAGGGACGCCGGCGACGCTCCCACCAGCCGTGCGAATCGCGCGCTGAACGTGCCCAGGCTGCTGTAGCCCATCTCGAAGCACACCTCCGTCACGCTCAGGTCGGTGGTGACGAGCAGTCGCTTCGCCTCATCGATGCGCACGGCCGCCTGGAACTCGAAGGGCGCGGCGCCGGCCACCGCGCGGAACACCCGGTCGAAGTGAAATGGGCTCAGGTCGGCCATCTCGGCCATGGCGCGCAGTGTCAGCGGCTCGGACGGCCGGCGCCGCACAGCCGCCATGACACGTTCCACCGCGCCGACGTGCGTCAGCGCGCCGGAACGTTCCCGTTCGTGCGTGTCAACCGCGCGGACGATCAGCGCACCTCCTCGGTCGACGGAGGGGAGAAGGACGTGACGCTCCCCTACATCACCGTCCAGTCGGCCTGGCCGTGGGTCATGCCGGGGTCGATCTTCTGCAGCCCGGTGCCGTCGGGCTTGCCGACGTAGAGCCCCGAGGCGCCGTAGACCAGCAACGCGTGGCCATCGGGGGCGAAGACGAAGTACGGCTCGTCCTCGTCGAGCGTGGTCATGCGCCGCGGCGTGCCGCCGTCGAGAGGGGCGCGGTACAGGTCCCACGGCCCGCCATGGGCCGAGGCGCGGCCGTCGCCCAGCAGCAGCCGCACCAGCCGGTCGACCGGGCCTGCCCCTGCCTGACCGGCAGGCAGGGGCCCGCCAGGCAGGCCGCCCGGGTGAGCGGCGTGCGCTGTCCCCTCGCCGTCGCCCGGCACCAGGGCCGAGAAGACCACGGCCTGTGAGTCGGGCGTGAAGCGCGGGTAGAGCTTGGCGCCGAACACGGGCGCGCCGGCGGCCAGGAGAGGGCGGGCGCTCGTCCCGTCGGCATTCGCGACGTAGATGGTCGCCAGCGCGGTCGAACCGCCCGAGCTGCGAAGGAAGGCGACCGACCGGCCGTCGGGCGAGAACGCGGGGTAGTCGGCGTCGTCGAGCAGGAGCCGGGTCTGCCCGTCGGTCGGGTCGAGCTGCATCACGCGGGCCTGCTGGCCGGTGAACTTGCCGTCCTGGAACAGCGGGCGGTAGTAGCCGAAGCGCAGCGCGCTCGCGGACGCGTCCCAGGAGAGCGAGTCGACGGTGACGCCGTGCGCGTCTCGCCGCCAGACGGTCGTGTCGCCGCCGCCGTCCACGTTCACCAGGTGGATGTCCGAGCCCCAGTCCGCGTTCAGGTCGCCCAGCAGCGGCACGGTCGCCACGTAGGCGAGCCGGCGACCATCAGGCGAGAAGGCGGGGAACTCCAGCGTCACGCCGGGCGGCGCCGGGACGAGCTGCCGGGCCTTGCCGGTGTCCATCTCGCGCAGCCAGATGCCGTTGGGCCGCGTGTAAGCGACCAGCCCGTGCATCTCGCCCGCCACGCCCGTCCGCCCGCCGCCGGAGCAGCCAGCCAGGCCGAGCGCGACCACCGCCGCCACCAGCACGGCCGGCCAGCATCGCGCGGCCGTCCGCCGCCGGGAACGCCCGAAACGCATCACCCTTGGAGTGTAGCGGCCGGCCCCGACGCGCACTCCGCCCTTCTCGCTTCTCACTTTGCCCGTCGCGCTCTACACTCGCCTCGTGCGAAGTCAGCGTCCGCGCGACTCCCGCACCAAGGATGAGGCGCCAGGCGCCCTGCCGCAGGCCAGTGGCGAGCAGGCAGAACATGACCGCCGGCACCGCTGCAAGCCAGGCGAATCGCTCCTGCCGCAGGCGCCAAAGGGCCCAGACGTACCCGGCCGCGAATGCCACCAGCCCGAGAACTCGAATGGTGCGGGCAGCTTCGGCCGACGGCAGGTTGATCTCAAGCAGCGCGGTCAGCACCGCACGCGGCGACGACTGGAACACATTGACCGCGCCGACGGCGGCAGACGGCAGTGCCCCGCCGGACGTCGGTCTGAAGAAAAGCGCGCCCAACAGGACAGCGGACAGCCCCAGCCACCCCATGGCCGCCAGCGCCGGCCGCAGGCCGGGCCAGTCCAGCATCGCCCGCGCTGCGCCAACGGGCCTTCGCAGCGCGGTCCAAAGCCGGTGCCCGGCTGTCCGTATCACCAGGCTCGCTTCAGCCCACGTCGAGGGCAGCGGGGCCGGCAAGGCGCCCGGTGTCTCCCGCCACGCCCACAGCAGCACGACCGGCGCGAGCACCACGCTCACGTACTTCGCCAGCACCGAGGCCGAGAGCATCACGAACGTCCAGCTCCAGCGGCCGCGCAGGGCGAAGCCGACGGCCAGGGCGACCAGGAAGAGCATGAGCGCGTCGTTGTGGCCGCTCGCGACGAACTCCAGCAGCGCCAGCGGGTTCCACGCCGCGGCGACGAACGCGGCCAGCGCCCATCGCGGCCGGACGGCCCGCACGGCCCAGGCGGCGGCCAGCCCGGTAAGCGGCACGAAGACACCGTCGATCGCCTTCAGCGCGATGGCGGGCGCCAGGAGGCCGTCAGCGCTCCAGCGGCCCACCGGCCAGGCGAGCGCATACCACAGCGGCCCATAGAACGACCAACCGTGCCGCTGGTTGGGCGTAACGAATGCGACGAGCGGGTCGCCGAACCGGTCGAGCGGGACACGATACGGGCTCGCTCCGTGCAGAGCGAGGTCACGGGCCTGGACGACGTAGAGGAAGAGGTCGCGGCTGAACGGCGGGTAGACGAACAGCAGGACGAGGAAGGCAGCCGCCGCGACGCCCCCGCCGATCGCCCACGCCACGCGGTCCGCCTTCTCCAGCGCCGCCTGGACGGCGACGGCCAGCGCCCACACCAGCACGACGCTCGTGCCGACCAGCCACCAGACCAGCGCCGCGCTGAAGCGCCCGTGGTCGTTCAGGAAGTAGGCGATGGGCAGGGCGAAGTCCGCCGGCCGCTGGTGGTCGAAGAGGCTCAGCAGCGCCAGGTACTGGGCGTAGACGGCCAGCGAGACGCCGCCGGCCAGCGCCAGTCGCCAGCGCGGCGGCAGCCCCGGCAGCAGCACCGCCGTTCGCCTCCGCCAGGCGGCGCGCACGCCCGCGGCAAGCCGGCGGCGAACATCGGTCTCGCCCGCCGACGCCCCTTGCCGTGGTTGCCGCCGCGCCTCGCTCGGCCGCTCACGCCCGCCGCCCGCGGATGGCACGCGCTTCGGCAGGACGGGCCCTCGCCTGCGCTTACGCGCCATGGTCGCTCCCCGGCAGCACGAGGGCGCGCAGGTGCGCCCACGAGAGCCGCTCACGGGCGGCGCGCACGTCCTCGCCGCGCACCACCAGCGCCCGCCACGGGTGGATGCCGGTGTGGCGGCCGAAGAGATAGAGCACGGCGACGGCCGTGACCAGGTAGCCGACGGTGGTGGCGGCCGCGGCGCCGCCGATCCCCCACCGGGCCGTCCACCAGACCTTGAGCGCCAGCGCCAAGACGAACGAGCCGGCGAGCGCGGCCGCCAGCCCTCGTGCGCGGTCGCGCACGAGCAGGTCGGGCGCGAGCAGCCGCGCGACGGTGTAGGCGACGATCCCGGGCGCCAGCCAGTAGAACGGGGTCACCGCGCCGGCGTAGTCCGCACCGTAGAGGAGGCGGATGAGCGGCCGAGCGACGAGGCAGGCCACGACGGCGCCCGGCACGGCCAGCGCCACGGCATAGCGCGTGACCGCCGCCGCGTACTCGGCGCGGCGCCCTTGATCGAGCCTGGAGAGCTTGGAGAAGAGCATCGCGCCCACGGCGAAGGAAAGCTGCCAGAGCATCTCGCCGAAGCCCTGCGCCACGCTGTAGACGCCCAGCCGGCCGGATCCCTTCACGGCGTTCACCACCAGGGTCGTCTGCCGATCGGTGAGCGCCACCAGCAGCAGGTAGACCCACGGCCCGCCGGCGAGGTGCATCTGCCCGCGCAGCGAGGCGATCGAGAAGCGCAGCCGCCAGCCGACCGCGCGGGCGGTGAGCCACCCCAGGATGGCCACCGGCGCCGCCGCGGAGACCGTCCACGCGACGACCGCCACCGCGGGCGTCGCCCCCAGCACCACGAAGCCGGCGCCGAGCAGCGGCACCAGCAGCATTGCGCCCAGCGCGCCCGCCAGGTTCGCGCGCTCGGCCTGGTTGAGGGCGACCAGTGCCCACGTCAGGTAGATCGACAGGTACGCCCCGACGCAGCCGACGGCGGTGGCCGCCAGCACCGGCGCCGTCATCCCCCGCAGCACGGAGCCGCCCAGCGTCACCCCGGCGAGCAGCAGCAGCGCTTCGCCGGCCAGCCCGAGCCCCGCGTACGCCGCCAGCGCCGTGCCGAAGACGAGCCTCGGCTCGCCGCGCCGCTCCTGCACGGCGCGCACCGCCGCGAACGAGAGCCCCAGGTCGAAGAGCAGCGGGAAGAGGCTGCCCAGCGTGATCGCGAGGGTGAAGACGCCCTTCCCGGACGGACCGAGCGCGCGCGCGACGACGATCGAGGAGAGCGCGGCCGAGACGTAGATGGCCCCGCGGGCGATCACCGCGGTGAACGCCGCGCGGCCGAAGTGCACGCCGCGGCCCGCGGGCGCTGCGACAGGCGGCGCGACGGCAATGGGCGCGGGCTGGGGACCTGCGCCGGCGGCGGGCTGTGCCATGACCTCCAGTCTAGCGTTCGGCCCGCGTCTCCTCACCCGATGCGAGCACGGCCGGGCGAGCCCTTCCGGCCCATGAAGGACTCGCCCGCCTGCCCGTGCCCCACCGACAGAGCGGCGGCTACTGCACCGTCAGTGTCGCGTGCATTCCCATCTCGTAGTGCACCATCGCCTTGCCGCCGATGGTCGAGGTGATAAAGCAGGACAGCTCATACGTTCCGGGCTGGAGAGTCGCGTCGAAGCTCGCCGTCTTCCCCGGCGGAACATCCTCCACCTTGCCCGCCACGCCGGTGAGGTAGTCCATCTCGTCGACGTCCTTGCCGGCATCCTTGACCGCCAGCATCTGCTGGAGCTTGGGCTGACCTTGCGGGTACACCCACAGCTCGTGCTCGTAGTCCTTGCTGTCGTTCACCAGCACGAAGTGCACGCTACCCGCGGGCACGACCGTCTTGTCGAGGTGAAAGGAGAAGTCCTCGGCGCGGACGGTCACGGTGGTCGCCGCGGCCGTTGCCGTCGCCGATGCGGGAGCCGAAGTCGCGGCGGGTGACGATGTCGCGGCGGATGACGATGTCGGTGAGCCGGCGGCGGGCTGCGCTTTCGTCTTACCGCTACAGGCCGCCAGCAGCGCCATCACCGCGACGGCGGCGACCGCCAGGACCAGAAACCGCCCGCGCTTGCCCGCAGGATCAAGAACGAACATGAAAACCCCCTCTGCTGCAACTGCGCACCTTGATTTCGGTACGCCTATATGGGGTTACCGGTTGTGGCGTCAACACGGAGTCAGGAAATGGTCGAAAGCCGTCAAATCGGCGTGAGGACTGTGCGCGGCAGGCAGGATCACGTACCTATGGTGCACACCGAGGGTGCACTGTCCTCGCGAGCCGGACAATGGCCAGCCCCAGTCCCGGCGCCGGGCTATACTGGGCACGTGCCACAAACCGAGAACGGCAGCGCCCCTGACGCGCCCACCGCGCTCTCCTGGGTCGAGATCGACACGCACGCACTCCTCCGCAACGCGCGGGCGCTGAAGGCCCGGGCCGGCGGCGGTCTGTTCATCGCCGTCGTCAAGTCGAACGCCTACGGGCACGGGCTCGAGCTCGCGGCGCGGACGCTGGCGGACACGGCCGATTGGTTCGGCGTCAACTCGCTCGCCGAGGCGGAACGGCTGCGCGCGGCCGGCATCGAGAACCCGGTCATCATCCTTGGCCGCGTGCCGCCCGAGGACGCGGACCGCGCTGCCGTTGCCCGCGCCCGTGTCGTGGTGTACGACCGCGAGCTCGCCGACGCGCTGGCGGCGGCCGCCGCGCGGCAAGGGGTGCGCCTGCCCGTGCACCTCAAGGTCGAGACCGGCACGAACCGGCAGGGGCTGCGCGGCGACGATCTGGTCGCGCTGGCGCGGCACTGCGCCTCGCTGCACGCGCTCCAGGTGGAGGGTGCATCGATGCATTTCGCCGACGTCGAAGACGCGGCGGCCGAGGGCTTCACGCGCGGGCAGCGCGAGGCGTTCCTGGGCGAGGTGGGCCGGCTGCGCGAGGCTGACGTGCGACCATCGGTGCTGCACGCGGCCTGCAGCGCGGCCCTCATCCTCTACCCGGAGACGGTGCTGAACGCGGTGCGCGTCGGCGTCGCGCTCTACGGGCTGTGGCCATCGGCAGAGACGCGGCGCGAGGCGGCGCGGCGGGCGCCCGAGCTCCAGCTCCGGCCGGTCCTGGCCTGGAAGACGCGCGTGGCGCAGGTCAAGACGGTGCCCGCGGGCGAGACGGTCGGCTACGGGCTGACGCACCGCGTCGAGCGGGACGCCCGCATCGCAGTGCTGGCGGTCGGCTACTACGACGGGTACGACCGCGGGCTCTCCAGCCGCGGCCGGGTGCTGGTGCGCGGCCACGCGGCGCCGATCGTGGGCCGCGTGTGCATGAACATCGCGATGGCCGACGTGACGGATGTTCCCGGCGTCGCGGCGGGCGACGAGGTGGTGCTGCTCGGCCGCGGCGGGCGGGAGGCGGTCACGGCCGAGGAGATCGCCGACATGCTGGACACGATCAACTACGAGGTGGTGGCGCGCATCAACCCCGAGCTGCCGCGCGTACCGGCGGTCAGCGAGTTTGGCGCACCCTCCGGTCCAGTCCCAGCCACAGCCCGTTCGCGAGCGTGATGGCGCCGACGAGGACGAAGGTCTGGCGTACGCCGATCAGGTCGGCCAGGGCGCCGGCCGCCACGAGGGAGATGGCGCGCCCGCTCTGCGTGAAAGACTCGTAAGCGGCGAACACGCGCCCGCGAAGGGTGTCCTCCGACTGCTCCTGGAGCACCGTGGTCTCAGCCACGTTGAGCAGGCCGATGCAGGTGCCGCCGGCCGCGCCGATGAGCAGTGTGATCGGCAGCGGCAGGCCGAGGGCGAAGAGGAGCGAGGCGACCCCCGCGCCGGCGACGCCGCCGATGGCGAGCGGGCCCTTGCCGACCTTCGGCCCGAGCGCGCCCATGATCACCGCCCCGGCCAGGAAACCGATGAATATCACCGACATCAGCCCGCCGAACGCCGTCGCGCCGACGTCCAGCACTCGCTCGGTGTACAGCGGGACGAGCACCGGCAGCGGTGAGAGCACGAAGCTGATCATGGTGCCGGTGACGAACAGCGTGCGCAGCAGCGGCGCGTGCAGGATGTACGCCAGTCCCTGGCGAACGTCCTCCAGCAGGTGCGGCTGCTCCCCGCGCGGACGCAGCGGCACCCGCCGGCCGTCTCGTCCGTCGTGAACCGAGAGCAGCAGGGCGGCCGAGACGAAGAATGTCACGGCGTCGATGACGAAGACGCCGACGGGGCCGAAGAAGCCGACGAGCAGGCCGCCGACGCTGGGCCCGAGCGCGAACAGCACCTGGCGGGTGCCCACCAGCAGAGCGTTGGCGCGCACCAGGTTGTCGGGCTCCACCAGCCGCGGCACGAGGGCCACCTTCGCCGGGTCGAAGAACTGGGCGGCCGAGGCCAGCAGGAAGGAAGTGGCGAAGACCTCGTACAGGTGCACATCCCCGAACAGGCTCAGCAGCGGGATCACCAGCACCACCAGCCCGCGGACCACGTCGCTGGCCACCATCGTGCTGCGCCGGTTCCAGCGGTCGACCAGCGCGCCGGCGACCAGCCCGAAGGCCGCGTAGGGGATGAGCTGCGCCAGCAGGGTGGTGGAGACGGCGAGGCCGGAGTTGGCGAGCTTGAGGGTCAGCCAGAGCAGGGCGACCAGGTACATGCCATCGCCGAGCTGCGACACGACCTGCGCCGCCCACACGGCCGCCAGACCGCGATGGCGGAGCAGGAACCGCCGGTAGTAGTCCACTCTCGCGCCGGCGGCGCTGGCCGCGGCGTCGCGCCCCTTGACGTCCGTGAACGACCCCTCCACCCGCGTGGCAACGGCGCCACACGAAACGTACGGTACCCGAAATTGAGACCGAGCGCTGCCAGTTTGCTACCGTACGTTCATGCTCCCGGGTCAGGCCATCGCCGCCATCCTGCTGGCATTTCTGCCGATCCTGCTGCTGCTCCTCTTCACCGACGTGGTAGCCGTCAGCTTCGCCAAGCTCGGCCTGCCCCCGATCATGGTGTTCCTCCTCTTCGCGGCGGCGGTCGTTGGTTCGGTCATCAACATCCCGTTGTGGGAGCGCTCGGCCGGCTTCCTGCCGGGAGGCTTCTACCGCGTCGGCCGGCTCCTCTACTACAAGCCGCCCACCATGAGCGCGCAGATCATCGCCGTCAACGTCGGCGGAGCCATCGTGCCGCTGCTGCTCAGCCTCTGGCTGCTCACCCGCGCCGCGTTCTGGAAGGTGCTCCTCGCCACCGCGGTCATGGTGCTGCTCTCCCACGCCGTGGCGCGCGTCCAGCCGGGGACGGGCGTCGTGATGCCGGTGTTCGTGCCGCCGCTGGCGTCCGCCGCGCTGGCCTGGGTCCTCGCGCGTGTGCGCGGCTCCCGACTCGAGGCCGCGCCGATCGCCTACATCAGCGGCTCGATGGGCACCCTGATCGGGGCGGACTTGCTCAACCTGGGACGCCTCGACGCCCTCGGCCCCGGCGTGCTCTCGATCGGCGGGGCCGGCGTGTTCGACGGCGTCTTCCTCGTGGGGATCGTCGCCGTCTTCCTCGCCTGAGACTCAGTAGCCCAGCGCCGGGTTGACCACGTTGGCCAACGGCTGCCCGGCGCAGTAGCGCGCCAGATTGTCGACGAAGATGCTCGTGGCCCGCGCCAGGTAGTCCGGCACGCCGCCCGAGATGTGCGGGGAGACGACCACGTTCTCCATGTCCCAAAAGGGGTGGTCGGCCGGCAACGGCTCCTGCGCGAAGACGTCCAGGTACGCGCCGGCGATGCGACCCTCGCGCAGCGCGGCGACGAGCGCCGGCTCGTCGACCACCGCGCCGCGCGCGATGTTCACCAGCACGGCGGTCCGCTTCATCAGCGCCAGGCGGCGCGCATCGACCAGATGGCGCGTCTCCGGCGTCAGCGGCACCGCCAGCACCACGTAGTCCGCCTCGGCCATCACGGTGTCGGTACCGTCCGGCCCGTAGGCCGCGTCGACGTGCGGCGGCGGCGCGCCGTCTGGGTGGCGGCGGGTTGCCAGCACGCGCATGCCGAACGCCTTCGCCAGCCGAGCGGTCTCGTGGCCGATGGCGCCCAGCCCGAGGATGCCGCAGGTCGCGCCACGCAGCTCCGACGGCATGAAACGTGACCACTCGTGCTTGACCTGAGAGCGCATCGTGCGCTGCAGGCCCTTGGCGAAGGTCAGCATCGCCAACGCGCAGAACTCGGCGATCGGCGTGGCGTGCAGACCCGAGGCATTGGTAACGGTGTATCCCCGACCCAGCAAGCCGGCCTTGAGCATCGGGTCGACGCCGGCCGATGCGACCTGCACCCAGCGCAGCCGTGGCGCACGCTCCGGCAGGTCCGCCGGCAGCCGCGCCCAGGAGAAGAGGACCTCCGCCTCGGCGAGCGCGGCGTCGAGCTCGGGCCGCCCGGGGCCGTCGATCACCGCGCCCTCGCGCAGCAGACGGCGCGCCTCGGCCGAGAGCTGGACGACGCGCGCCGCCGCGCACGCCCGGCGCACGCGCTCGAGCTGCGCCCCGTCGATCTCCAGGGCGACACAGACGTTTGGTGCGGATTCAGCGGTCATCCTCGTTCGCTCCATCGAACCGGCGTTGCGGGTCGCCCGTCTCACAGAACAGGGCCGTCCGTGGAAGACACGACCACCACTGCAGAGAGCGGCCGGCTGGACACGCCAGCACCGTCCCCGGCCGTCTCCCCGGGCGTCACGAGCCGCAGTCTAGCATCCGCGAACGTCACCGACCGCCCCGCCGCTCGAGAACCGGAACACGGCGCCGGTTGCCGCCGCCGCGCCGACCGGCCTAGACTCCCAAGGGGGAGAGTGTCGATATGGCGGTGACCGAGCGCACCCACCGTTTGGTGCTGCACTGTTTCATCGTCCGCTCCGGTGGGCACTGGGGCGCGGCCGTGCTGCTGGCCGAGACCGAACCGGGCCAGGCGGAGTTTCCGTGGGTCACGGTCCATCCGCACGAGCTGGACGACGAGCCGGCGCTGGTGGAACGGATCGGCGCGGCGACCGGGCTGCACGTCTCGATCGCGCGTTTTCTCGACCCGCCGACGGGGAGCGACGTCGGCCCGCCGGGCAGCCGCTTCGTGCTGGCGCGCGCGGCGCGCGGGGAGCCACGGCTGTCGCAGCCCTACGTGGGCTGGGAGTGGCGCCCTCAGTCCGAGCTGGCGTTCGGGTTCGTGCCGCCGTCGATGGCGAACGAGCTTCGCCAGTTCATGTCCGGCTAGGCCGCATCACTGCGAGCGGCGCCGGGCGCGTACTCGCGCCCGCACTGCAAGCACACGAGCCACACGCCGAGGCTGTCCTCGTCGCGCAGCAGGTCGCCCGCGCAACGCTGGCAGCCCTTGAGCACGAGGCGCGGGAGCTTCGGCTGTGGCGCCGGGCTCTGCCACGTTGTCTGGAGTCGCCTGTCCATCGTCAGCCCTCTCGGCGATGCTGGTAATCGCATCATCGGCCGCGCGCGGGGCCGGCGTTATCGGTACTTTCCCGCATTCGCGGCCGGAAGAATACCGACCGGCAGCTCAGCTACCCCCGCAGACGCGCTCGCCCTCCACCACCGGCACCTCCGCCGCGGCAGGCACCCCCGCCGCCGGGGCTCGGCGCAGCGCGCGGTCGCGCAGCAGGAAGGTGCCCGCCAGCGCGACCAACGAGAAGACAAAGGCAAGCGTGAACGAGGCCGCCAGCGAATGGGCCAGCGCCACCCGCAGGCCCTCCGCGAAGTCGCGGAAGAGCGTCACACCCGCGTCACCCAGGCCGTCGAACACGGCCTTCACCCGCGCGGTCTGCGACGGGTCGAGCAGCACCTGCGGGTCGGAGAAGCGCTGCACCTCGGCCGCCGGGAGCGACGCACGCACCGCGCCGCTCAAGTGCTTCGGCACCTCGACGCCGATCCGCTGCGTGAGGAGCGAGCCCATCACCGCCACGGACATCGTGCCCGCGGTGCTGCGCAAGAACGTCGCCGTCGCGGTCGCGGCCCCCATCACGCGATAGGGCGCCACATTCTGGACGGCCAGCGTGATGTTGGGCATCATCAACCCCAGTCCGAAGCCGATGAGCGCCAGGTCGCGCACGATGCCGACGCTGGTCGTCGCAGGGCCAACGCGGGAAAGAAGAAACGTGCCGGCCGACAGGAACCCTCCGCCAGCGATGATGACCAGGCGATAGCGCCCCAAGCGCGAGACCAGGAAGCCGCCCACGAGCGAGGCTGCCACGAACGAGACCATCTGCGGCATCATCACCAGCCCCGAGTTGCTGGCGCTGCGGCCGAGCACGCCCTGCACGAACAGCGGCACGAAGGCGGACGAGGCGAACATGGCCGTGCCGACGAGCAGGCTCAGGAGCATGGCGGCCGCGACCACCGGGTCGCGGAAGAGCGCCATCGGGATCACCGGCTCGGCCGCACGGCACTCGTGTCCGATGAACGCGGCGGCGGCCACCCCACACCACGCCAGCAGGCCGAGGATGACGGGCGAGTCCCAGGCGTAGGTCGAACCCGCCCAGTTGAAGGCGAGCAGCATCGGCACGGTGATCAAGACGAGCAGGGCGAAGCCAGGGTAGTCGATCTGCGGCTCGCTTTCGTGGGGACGAAAGCTGGGCAGCCAGCGCACGAGGGCGAGCACGGCCAGGCTGCCGACCGGGAGGTTCAGATAGAAGACCCAGCGCCAGCTCAGGTGATCGGTGAGCAGACCGCCGACCACCGGGCCGATGACGCTGGCCAGGCCGAACGTGCCCGTGACCAGGCCCTGCCAGCGCGGCCGGTCCGCCGGCGCGAAGAGGTCCGCCACCAGGGCGAAGGCGTTGGCGAAGATCATGCCGCCGCCCACGCCCTGCACGGCGCGGACGCTGATCAGCATCGGCATGTTCTGAGCGGCGCCGCAGACCGCGGAGGCGGCGACGAATAGCACGATGCCGGCGATGAAGAGCGCCTTGCGGCCGAACAGGTCGGACAGCTTGCCGAAGATCGGCACCGCCGTCGTCGACGAGAGCGTGTAGGCGGTGATCACCCAGGTCAGCAACGAGAGGCCGCCCAGGTCGGCGATCATGCGCGGCAGCGCGGTGGCGACGACGGTCTGGTCGAGCGCGGCGACGAAGAGCCCGAGCATCGTCGCGGCCATGATGACGAGCTTGTCGCGGGTAGGGAGGTGTTGCAGCACCGGTGGAGTCCCGTGCGGGAGTAGCTCCCGGCACGCGCTCAAGTATAGCCCTTACGTGAGCGTAAAGCTGCCGCGAGGCCGCGGTCTCCCGGGAAGGGGTAACGTCAAGATGAGTGTGGACTTTTGAAGTGAGGGAGCGGGCGGCCCTCCCATTTTGCGTTGAGCCGGGTGGCGATGGCGTACATCACCCGCTCGGCGCTGTCCAT
>JAJYLG010000050.1 GCA_021787985.1 Chloroflexota bacterium | reverse complement strand
CGTGGTGCCCGTCCACCGCGCAGACCAGCAACCGATCATCCCTGGCGGAAGGCTGCAACAGCAACACTGCGGACAAAATCACTGGCCAGTTAAGCGGACAGAATCACTGGCCTATGACAGCGCGTTGTCGATGGTGTGTCGATGGCCTATGACAGCGCGTTTGACGTTGCCAACCTCACATCGTGCCCGAGGCGCGCGTTCGCCCCCAGCGTTCGCCGATCGAGCCGATGGCCACCGCGACCTCCTCCAGCTCCGCCGCGGTCAGCAGCTCCGGCGCGAGCGGGAAAACCAGCTCCTCCTCGTTCTCGAAGTGGACCGCGGCCGTGTCCGCGACCTTGCGTGCCGCCCGTTGCAGCGCCGCGGCCCGGCCTGCGTCGGGACGGGCGGCGAACGCCTCGACCGCCGCGCGCAGCTCGTCGCGCTGCTGCCGCACCTGCTCGTGCCCGCCGAGCAGCTCCTCGATGGCCGCGCGCAGCTCGTCGCGCTGCATGCGGATCTGGTCGTGCTCGGCGACCATCTCGTCGATCAGCCGGTCGTCGGCGGGGAGGCGCGCCTTCAGCATGGGAAAGAGCGGTCCCTCCTCCTTCTCGATGTGCTCCTCGAGCCGGTCGGCGAGGTAGGCCAGCGTCGCGGTCGTGAGCTCCAGCAGGCGCTCCGCGGCCACGGCCTGCGCCTCGTCGGCCGAGGCCGGCAGCTCGATCAGCGGGCCGAAGAAGCGGCGACCTTCGGCATGCTCATCCAGCAAGACCGCGATTGCCCCGGGGATCGTTTCGTTCGGCATCGGCTCAATCCCGTCTCTGAGCGCCTGTGGGGGTCCGCTGCCATCATAGGCGCGGGCCCAGCGGCCTCCGAAGTGGCTCTTGCCCCGCGCCGGCTGCCCTGCCGCTAGCATGGAAGCTGATGAGCGCCATGCTGCCACCCGCGGGCTCGCCCCGCCGTCCCCGCGACGAGCTCGGCCGGCCGCTGCCCTGGGGAGCCCAGAGTCGCCTGCGGATGGAGGACTACGACGCGCTGCCGTTCGAGGAGAACCAGCGGCTCGGCATCGAGCACTTCAACCGCGGCCAGTACTTTCCCGCCCATGAGGCCTGGGAAAGCGCGTGGAAGCAGGCCCGTGGCACGCCGGACGAGCAGTTCTTCCGTGGGTTGGCGCAGCTTGGCGCCGGCTACACGCACTGCCAACGGGGCAACCACCACGGCGCGCACACCCTGATGGTCCGTGCGCTGGCTCGTCTGCGGATGTACGCGCCGCGCCACGCTGGACTGGACGTCGATGCGCTCTGCCGCGCCGTCACGGCGGACGCGGAGGCCATCCGCGCGGCCGAGGCGGCGCGACGGCCGCTGCCGCCGGCGCACCCGCCCCGGCTGTAGCGGCGAATGCGGGCGGCCTGGGGCGTCTTGCCCGATACTCGTGCGGGAAGCAACGGAACAGAGGAGGGACCTGTGAAGCTCGGCGTGATTCTGCCGCAACTGGAGATCGGCACGGACCCAGCCGCCATCCGCGACTACGCTCAGGCCGCCGAGGAGGCGGGCTATGATCACATCCTGGCCTTCGAACACGTCCTTGGCGCGGACTCGAGCCGCTATCCCGGCTGGAACGGCCCGTACGACTACCGTGCGCAATTCCACGAGCCGTTCGTGCTCTACGGCTTCCTCGCGGGCCAGACGCGGCGCATCGAGCTGGTGACCGGCGTGCTCGTGCTGCCGCAGCGCCAGACAGCGCTGGTGGCGAAGCAGGCGGCGCAGGTGGACGTGCTCTCCGGCGGCCGCCTGCGGCTCGGCGTCGGCGTCGGCTGGAACCAGGTCGAGATGGAGGGGCTCGGCTGCGACTTCCAATCCCGCGGCCGGCGCATCGTGGAGCAGATACGGCTCCTGCGCGCGCTCTGGTCCGAGGACGTCGTGGACTTCGAGGGCCGCTGGGAACGGGTCAGGCACGCGGGCATCAACCCGCGGCCGTCGCGCGGGACGATCCCCATCTGGATGGGCGGCATGGCCGAGCCCGTGCTGCGGCGTGCCGCGCGGCTCGCCGACGGCTGGTTTCCGCAGTTCCGGCCCGACGCCGAGGGCAGGGCGGCGATCGCGCGGCTGCAGGGGTACGCGCGCGAGGCCGGTCGCGACCCGGCGAGCGTCGGCATCGAGGGCCGGCTGAACGCGCGCGGGCGCGACCCGGATGGTTGGGCGGAGCTCTACGCGCGGTGGAAGGAGATGGGCGTCACGCACCTGACCTTCAACAGCATGGGCTGCGGCTACACCTCGCCGGGGCAGCATATCGAGGCGATCCGCCGCTTCAAGGAGCTGGCGAAGGACTGAGCTCGGCGCGCGTGCTCGCCTGCAGCAGGCAGGCGCTGGCGCGGCACGGACGCGCGCCGTGCGGGCAGTCCTCGGACCGCCCCCAGCCGGATCAGCGCGTCCCCAGAATGGCCGTGTGCAGTCCGGTCACCTGCTCCGGCGCCAGGTGCACGACCGAGGGGCCGTGCAGGAGCACCAGCGCGCCGTCCTCTGCCTCCAGCGTGGTGATCGAGGCATTCGCGATCTCGGTCGGCACCACCCGGTCGTCGCCCAGCGCCTCGCCGATGGCCACGCCGATCGCGATGTAGTGTGAGACGACGACCACGTCGCCCGGGCTGCTCGTGCCCAGCTCCACCAGCGCCGCGAGCACGCGGGCGCGCCAGTCCTGCAGATCGCCCGCCTGCGCGCCCCAGCGGCTCTGCATGAACGGAACGATCATCTGCCGTCGCTCGGCGGGCGCCGTGTCCGGGCGGAAGACCTCCGAGACCTCGACGCGGACCTCCGGCTCGATGCCGACGGCACGCGCGATCGGCTCGGCCGTCTCTCGCGTGCGGCGCATGGGCGAGACGACCAGCCGCCGCGGTTCGAGCCGCGCCAGCGCCCGCGCGGCGGTCGCCGCCTGCGCCCTGCCCATCTCGTCCAGACCGGGGTCGAGGTCTTCAACGCCCGCGGCGGCGTGGCCGTGCCTGACGAGGTAGAGCTTCATGCGACGGCGCCCCTCCCTGCTCTGCAGGCAGCAGTCTATCATCCGCTCGCCCCTGTCTGCCGGCCAGGCAGGTCGCCCGCCTGTGTGGCAGGCGCCGCGCATGAGGAGCTGATCCGTGGATCGACGCGGATGCGCGCACACGAGCGCCGAGCAGCCGCGCGGGCACGCGGTCATCCATGGGCACTGGTTGCCCGACCTGTGCCCGCCCACCCATCTTGGCGTTCTCCGCGTCGTAGCGGTGGATCGCCTATTGCAATGCGGAACGCCGCGTGGCAGCGCGGCGTTCCGCGATCTCCGGAGGAGGCGGAGAGAGTGCGTCTGGGTTCAGGCGGCCTCGAGCAGCTCGCGCATACGCGTGCGCAGCGTCGCTACCGCGCGGGCGTGGACTTGCGACACGCGGGACTCGCTGATGCCGAGCCGGCGGGCGATGTCGCGCATCGTCATGCCTTTGAGGTAGTAGAGCGTGAGCAGCTCGTGCTCGCGCTCGGGCAGGGCGCGAAGCGCTTCGCGCAGGGCCTCGCGCATGGCGATGCGGTCGACCTGAGCCTCCGGGTCGGTCTCCGGGTCATCGTCGGCGAGGGTGGAGAGCCAGGAATGGCCCTCGTCGTCCTGCGTGTCGCTGACCTGGTCGAGGGAGACGACCACGCGGTTGATGGTGCCGCTGAGCTGGCGGTAGCGGTCGAGCGGCATGCGCAGCACGCGCGCGACCTCTTCGGAGGTGGGCCAGCGACCGTGCGCGTGGGCCAGGTCGTGCTGCACGCGCTCGAACTCCTTGGCCCGGCTACGCAGCGACCGCGGCAGCGGGTCGAGCTCGCGGATGGCGTCCTGAATGGTGGTGCGGATGTGCATCACCGCCCAGGTGGAGAAACGCACGTTGTACGATGGGTCGAAGGTGTCGATCGCCTCGATCAACCCCTCGACGCCGTAGGAGACCAGGTCATCGTAATCGAGCACCGAGCTGGAGAGGGCGTGGCGGAGCAGCGACTGGACGACGTAGCGCACCAGCGGCATGTGTCGCACGCACATCGCCTCGCGGTCGGCGCCCGCCTGTGCGGACAGGCGCTGGCTGGCAAGATCGGTGGCCGGATCCGCGCAGGCCGCGGGAGGGAACTGCCGTTCCGGCCGCCCGGGCTCGCGTGGGACGAACGGGATGACCGAGTGGTCGTGGGTGGGCGGCTGAGCCCGCACCGGCCCGGTTGGAGCGGGGTGCCGGGGGACAAGTGTCAGCGTGCCGGATGGCTGCCTGGTCAACATCTCGCGCACGCTCCTTTCGTTCCGTCTGTTGGTGGCATCTGTCGCGCCACACCCCTAGTGTTCGAGACCGACCAGTCGGTGCGATATCGGGCATCCCTTGCTCCCCTACGGGGAGAACCCCAATCGGCGCGCGGGAAACCCCGCGGATCTCTACGTTTTTTCCCCTACGTCCTGATGGCGCTTGCCGTGCTGGCGGTCGCCGCCGGTTGTTCGAGCGCCGTGAAGCCGGCCGCGGCCACGCCCACCGCCCCGGCGGAGCCGCTTCTCACCTTCCACACCGCCGACGGCCGCCGGGCTGGTGTGGCTGTCAAGGTCGAGGCGACTCGCCCGCAACGCGAGCAGGGGTTGATGGGGCGCACCTCGCTGGACGATGCCCACGGGATGCTGTTCGTCTGGCCGGTGGACACGACGACGCCGTTCTGGATGAAGGACACGCCGATCCCCCTCTCGGTCGGCTTCATCTCCGCCGACGGGCGGCTGCTCGACGTGCAGGACATGCAGCCTTACAGCCTCGACCTTCACGCCCCGCCGCCGGGGATGGTCTATCGCTACGCGTTGGAGGTGGCGCAGGGCTGGTTCCAGCGGCATGGGATACGGCCGGGCGACCAGGCCGACACCGCGCCGTTCGCGGCCGCCGCCGCGGCCGCCGAGCCGTGAACCTGCCCGCGGTCGTCCGGCGCGGCGCCCGTCTGCTGCTGGACGAGGTCTTTCCGCTGCGCTGCGCGGGCTGCGGGCGCTCGGGCGCGGCGCTCTGCCCGGCCTGCGTCGCCCTCCTGCCGGTCGCGGACGGACCGCGCTGCCAGGTGTGCTGGGCGCCGACCCAGCACGAGCTGTGCGCCATCTGCGCCGCCGACGGGCGGGCGTTCGCCGCCGCGCGTGCCGCTTGCTCCTACTCCGGCTTGGCCGAACGCTTGGTGCTGCGCCTCAAGTTCGCCAGCGAGCGGGCGCTGGCGGAACCGCTCGCCGAGGCGATGGTGGCCGCCCTGGGGGCGCTTCCCCCGCGGCCGGACCGCCTGGTGGCGGCGGTGCCGATGCGCTCCGTGCGCCGCCGTGTCCGGGGCTACAACCAGGCCGAGGTGCTCGCCGCCCACCTGGCCAGGCGGACCGGCCTGGCGCACGATTGGCGGGCACTGCGCCGCGTCCGAGGCGGAACGCCGAGCGCCCGCGCGCCCAACCTGGTCGCCCGTGCGGCCCTGGTGCGCGACGCGTTCCGCGCCGACGGTCGCCGCCTGGGGGGACGGTCGGTGCTGCTGGTGGACGACGTGCTCACGACGGGCGCGACGGCGCACGAGTGCGCGCGGGCGCTCCGCGCGGCGGGGGCGGCGGTGGTCGATGTAGTGACGTTCGCGCGGACCGACTGACTGATTGCGATGAGCACGCGTTATCATATCTCGCGCGCGGGCGCTGTGGCATGATAGTTGCAATGCGACCGCCCGTGTCGGGGCGGAGCGGTTCACCCGAAGCAGACGACGCCCCTTCGTGGGCTGGCCCTCAAGGAGCAATACCATGTCCATCGAAACGACGCGTCCGGCTTCGGCGGCGCCTCCGCGCGCCGACGCCGGCTACGGCAAGGTGGCCGTCCTCTACACCAGCGCCCCCACGGTCGTCGCGGACATCGGCCGGCTGATGGAGCTGGCGGGCCTCCGCCAGGCGCTCGACCCGGCCGCCCGCACCGCGCTCAAGATCAACATCTCTTGGCAGCACTACTACCCCGCCTGCAGCTCCACGCCCTGGCAGGTCGAGGGCGCGATCAAGGCGCTGCGGGCGGCCGGCTATCAGGACATCTTCGGCGCCCACAACGGAACGGTCGTCGTCGACTCGCACGAGGGCGAGGTGCGCAACAAGCACAAGGCGGTGACGGACCGCTATGGCGTCCCGACCTTCCACCTCACCGACAAGGGCGAACGCTGGGTGCGCTACGCGCCGCGCGGCGAGATGCTGGTGCTGGACAAGGTTTATCCGGATGGCATCCAGGTGCCGGAGCGGCTCATCGGCACCAACATCGTGCACCTGCCCACGGTCAAGACGCATGTCTTCACGACCATGACGGGCGCGATGAAGAACGCGTTCGGCGGCCTGCTCCATTACCAGCGTCACTGGACGCATGCCGTCATCCACGAGACGCTGGTCGACCTGCTGACTATCCAGCGCGAGATCCACGCCGGCGTGTTCGCCGTCATGGATGGGACGATCGCCGGCGACGGGCCCGGTCCGCGCGCCATGCGGCCGCACGTCAAGAACCTGATCCTCGCCGGTGCCGACCAGGTGGCCATCGATGCCACCGCGGCGAAGCTGATGGGTTTCGATCCGCTGAAGATCAAATTCATCCGCCTGGCCCACGAGCGCGGCCTCGGCTGCGGCGACCCGGACAAGATCGAGGTCAAGGGTATCGACATCGCGGGGATCAACTTCGGCTTCCACGAGGGCGAGGACACGTTCGCCTCGTGGGGCCAGAAGCAGATCTACTGGGGGCCGCTGAAGCCGCTCGAGAAGCTCCTGCTGCGCACGCCTATCGTGCCGTGGAGCTATACGGCCTCGAACGTCTACTACAACCTGTTCTGGTACCCACTGCGCGGCCGCAAGCGCGTGCGGCAGGCGCTCGCTACCGAGTGGGGCCAGCTCTTCAAGCAGTACTGAGCGGGCTTCACGTCAGCGAATGTCCAGCGGCAGGAAGGCCGCGTGAACTTCGCCGGGACTGCGACTGCCACCCTCTCGTCCCCGCCCGAGCGCTGGGCGTTCGGCCAGGGCGGCCCGAGCGCCGAGTCCAGACCTGAGGCTGACGCCTACAACCTGCAGTTGCAGCGCCCCATGCTCCCCGCGAGACCGGTGCGCTCCCAGAGCGCTTCCTCCTCAAGACAAAGGGCGATCTCCAGGCTCGGACGAAGGCTCCGCGCACAGGCGATGATCAACGAGTAGACCTCATGCCGAAGCTCGCGGGAGTAGCGTGCCCTCCCGTCGCCTGCCGGGGGAGCGGCACGGTCGATGTGCCCGGAGACGAGGTTCCGCGGCCCCATCTTCCTCTCCATAAGGTCCCGAGCGCTTCGGTAGATGCAGATGCCGCCGAGGGTCAGGCGATGGATGGGCACCGTTTCCAGCAGGCGTCTGGTGAACGCTCGGTACACATCCTGCCAGCCGTCGATCGGGATGATAGGCATCATGATGGCGCGAACGGGGTAGCCGCGTTCGGCAACGCGGCGCATCGCCTCGAGGCGCTCATCGATGCTGGGCACGTTCTCCTCGAACATGGCCGACACCTCCGGCGGGTTCACGCTCCACGAGAGGATGGAATGCCCGCGATGATTCAGGTCCAGCAGGCGGTCGACGTGGGCGCTCTTCGTGAGGAGCGTAAGGCGCGCCCAGGGGTGCTCGGCAAAGAAGGGGACCAGGACCGTGGAGTAGGCCGTCAACGGGTCCAGGGCCAGCGAATCCTGGAGCTTCCCGAGGTAGAACGCAGTGGGCTTCTGTTGTCGCCGCCCGATGCGGTCGATCTCGAGCAGCATCTCGGGCAGGTTGACGTATATCTTGACTGAGGGCGAGAACTTGACGCCTGGGGTGCCGGCCAGGTAGCAGTACCTGCAACCGTAGGGGCAGAAGCCGTAGGGGGAGAAGTGCCAGTAGTTCGGGCACGCATTTCCCTTCTCCTGGGCGAAACGCACCGCCGTCTCGATCTCCCCGAATACGAGGGTGTGTTTTCCGGTCCGATGAAGACCGAGAGGGTCGCGCCCGCCCAGCCTCAGGCTGTTGTGGGGCGTGTCGAGGCGTTCTTCCACGGGCGCTTCGGGATAGAGGGCGCATATGCGTTCGACGAATCGCCTTCGTTCGGAGGTAGCGACGCTGCCTTTGGCGAGGTGGATGCGCTCGACCTCGAAGTGGGCTGGCCGGGCAGGTTCATAGTCCTTCGGCAGTGATGGACCGAATACGGCCGCTCCGAACATGTCCATGTCGTAGCCGCTCGACTCGTTCATGTGCCTTGTCCAGGATTCCTGCCGCTTCGGCATCACGTCGCCATCATCGGCTGGATGGCCGGGGGCGGCCGCCCAGACGGGACGCTATCTGGCCGTCCAGGCCATGTGTCGGCGACGTTGGAGGAGCGGCGGTGGCGCGCCAAACCGCAGCGCCGTGAAGCCGGTCGGCGAGCGCCATTCGGCTCTCACCAAGCAATGGCCAAGACGGCTGAGGATTGGCGATCAGAAACCTATCGTCTGGAGGATTCCACCATATCCGCGGCGGCGCTGAGCCGGGCGAGCCGATCCGCTTCCAAACTCCCTGCGTATCCCTGAGAGGAAGATCGTCGCGCTTGGGGGCTTCGGGGAGATCGTGGCAGCAGAATGTCTTGATCGGCCAGCCCCTGGCTCTCAAACGGCGACCGAAAGAGTCGAGGATATCCGCTTTCGCCTCAGGCTCGACCACCAGGATCATCCTGCCGACGTTCTCCTCGTAGCTACCCATGGCGCCCAGCAACGGCCCCCATTCATCGAAGTGGTACGGGAGCGCGGCAGAAAAGACCAGGAGATCGAAGGCTTCAAGAGGAAGACGGCCCAGAGTGCCGGCGTCTGCCGAACCCTCCTGGTAGCGCGCCGTCACGCGAGTTTGGAATCGCGAAGAATCCGCGAAGGCGATCATCTCCCGACTGGGTTCTATGCCGAGGAGATTTATGTGCCGCGGCGCGTTGAGCAGTTCCAGGGCAAGCGCGGTTGCCCCTGTTCCGCTTCCGATATCCAGAACGCTGGTCGGATAACGGTCGACGCTGACGGTGAGCAACGATCCAAGTATCGAGATGACGCGGCGCGGCATGTACCTGAGCGCGTAGACGAGTGGCAGCCCAGGCTTGTCGTAGTCGGGTTCTCTAGCCAGTCGCAGCTCATCGAGTTCTTGGTCCCAGTTGTCTGGAATGATCGGGACTCGTCTGACGTGCAGGCGCCTCAGGTATTCGCGCGCCGCCTCGGCTATGGCCTTGTCGAGCCTCTCGATCAGCCGTCGCCGTTCGAAGTCGCTGAGATCCTCGATCCGGAGCAGCCCCCCGCCACCTCCTCACAGTAGTGGTCGTTCCATACCGGGCATCCATGCCAACCCTGGGTGCGCTTGCCGGTACCCGCGCAAGCCCCGGCCGTCAGTCGCTCACCCTTCGCGGTGCCTCGGCGCTCGTGCCGGCCGCGAACCGCGCCCTTCCGGGTCTTCAAGTATTGCGTCGCACACTCCTCCGCACCTGATGGAGCTAGTCTGGCAGCAATGCCTCTGCGTCCTCCAGCGGCAGCATTGAACCGATAGAGATGCTAACGCTGACGCCGGCCGCTGACAGCGTGGCGGCAGCCTGGATGCGCGCCCGTATCGGATGGCCGCGCGGCTGTGTCGACGCTGGGCTTGTTCTGAGTCAGTGGTGTTCCGGACGTTGACACGAAGCTTCTCGAACCTCTCCAGCGGCTCGATGTCACGCGTCGCGAGGGGGCTCTTGCTTGCATGGTCAGGCGCGGCTGAGCTGCGGAAGCAAGGATGGCCCCCAGGCGACGCTCAACCGGCTGACAGGCGTCACGTATGCTCGACATGTGGACCGTGTCGCCCGATCTCAGCACTCCGGAGCGGGAGGCCTTCGCGATGAGCTCACAAGCGTTCGTCTTCACTAAGACCCCCTGCTCCACCGTTTCGCGATGCTTCGAGGAGCGTGCGAAGAACCGCGCATAATAGCATTTCCACCCAAAGGCGCACCCTCGGTACAGGTTGCGCGTGAACTTGCACTGGCGCGTGAAGCCCGAAGTGGGGATGAGGATCGATCTCGCATGACCGGGCGCGACCAGCGGTCGACCGGACACCGCGGGCTGGGCCGGCAGCCCTGCTTGCGATGAGGCGCGCCTGCGCTGCGATGGAGCATTGGCGAGAGCGTATTCTTACCGGCTGCCCATGCGCAAGGTGAATGTGGCACTTTCAATCGCCGCGCCGTTCAGGCACCGCAACTGGCTGGAACCTCTCTCTTCTGTGATGACCGGCAACTCTGCGAAGCAGCGCATCGCCTACTTGGGGCGGGCGCTGGACGCCTTCGCGGCCACGGGGGTGTTCGCGCACGTCTACGCCGGTGGGTGTTTCTGGCGGCCGTACATGGGCGGCACCGACGTCCTCGCTCGTGAGGGGCGCAAGCTGGAACGGCTGGTGTGACGGCGACCCCGGACGTCGATGGCCTCCTGTGCGGCGGCTGGACGGTGGTCGATGTGGGCATCGAGCGGTTCGAGGGGACGTCGCTCATCTGCCGCCAGTCGGTCGACAGGAACTGGCTCTACTTCACCGAGGGGGGATATGGACCTGCGCGCCCGCGTGGTGCGGCTGGAGCGGTTGATCGGCGGCGACGGCGTGACGACGAGGAAGGCAAGCGGCTGACCGGCGAGGAGGCGCTCGCTGCCGAGTGGGGCCAACTCTTCAAGCAGTACTGAGCGAGCGGCGGTGCGAGCGGCCACCGTGGAGACCAGTACTCCTTGCAGCCGCCGCGCCGGCCACAGCGTCCTCTTCCGCCGTGCCGACCACCTCCTGCGGGAACTCGGCCAGGCTCGCGCCGACCACAGCTTCGAAGCCGTCTTCCGCAGTTGTCTCGCTCCCGACCTCCTGGCGCTGGACGACTTCGGCCTCCATCGCCTCTCTCAGCAGCAGTCCGAGGATCTCTATGCGCTCATCAGCGAGCGTCACCGTCGCTCCAGCTTCATCGTCACCAGCAACTGCGACGTAAGCGAGTGGGTCGGCCTCTTCGCCGATCCCATCCTGGCGAACAGCGCCCTCGACCGGCTGGCCAACGGCGCTCACCAGCTCGTCATCAAAGGGCCCAGCTACCGCGCGAAACTCGGTCCCCGGCCGCCAGCGCACGCGCCTACGACCTAGCCCGCTGTACCGCCGCGGGGGTGGGCATCACCCTGGGGAGGCACGTGCACATCACTCCGGTGGTTGACAGGGAGACCATGGCCCCCGAGCCACTCGTCGTCGACCAGTACGTCGAGTTCGGCCTGAACGCAGTCCTGAAGGGGAACACGAAGGAGTGCGTCAAGGTGTTGAAGGCTATCGACTCCCTCACCCCCAACGAGACGCGCGCCCTGGAGAACGGCGACCGCGTCGATGACCCGCGCGCTGACATGCTCTGGATGCCGCTAGACATGATGCCCATCGGCGAGGGCGCCGTGTCGATGGAAGAGCGGCTCGCCCGGCTCCAGGCAGTGAAGGCGACGGACGACGGGCGATGACGCCGGAGGGACTGCGGCCGATCCGCTGCCAATCGTGCGGCAAGCTGATCTGCGACGCGGATGGGACGGTGGTGTTCCGGTGCCTTCGTTGCAAGCGCCACAATCTCTCCGATGCGCTCAGGCACCCGCCAGGCCGGGCTGCAGGAAGAGAGCGACGGACCCTTCTTGCGTGAAGTGATGATCCGCCGTGAGGACCTCCGCGATGGCATGCTGCCGCATCGTTTCCATGGAGATGCAATCTACCAAGCTATAGCCCTTGTCCGACCGGCTCTCGTACAAGCTGAGCCCACGCAGGAAGGAGTCGCGATTCTGAGGGACGACGGTAACGTTAGGATCCTCCAAGACTGCTCTGGCGATGTCGGCGGCCTTCTGCCTTAAGAACGAGCCGAGCCCGGAGAAGTGGCTCAATAGCTCCACGAGTATCTCGTCGGTCGTGAGGATCCGCGTCTCAGCCAAGGTCGGTTCGAGCTCGCGTAGGGCATGGGCCCATTGATCCTTTGGGTTCGCCGCGGCGACCCAGAATACGGTGTCGGCGAAGACCTTCCTCACCGCTCCTTCTCAGACCCGCCGTAGGCAATCCAATCGATGTCGCCGGACTGAGGAATCGTGGACAACTGCTCCTCGGGTACATCCGACATGATCGCTCTAATCACGGCCCAGATGGGTTGTGCGCTGCGGTCGAAGGCCAGTTCCCCTCCCGCCAGGACCTGAACGTCATCGACTCGGGCTATCCGCACCAATTGCCCAGCAGATGCGAACGAGCCGCGCCCACGAACCCGAACCTTCGTCGAGCGATAGTGATTGAGAGCCTCCAGAATCGCTGCCTCTGCTGACGGCTCGAAGGGCGCCTCCACCGCTGAACTATCTTCGGAGAGCCGAACCGCAAACCTTGGCGGCATGACCTTGGCCATCGTTACCGTACCCACCACGTCTATGGAGTCCTCGTACCGCTGCGTTGCCCATGCGGCGAGGCGCTCCCTCGTGGTGACGGTGTACCGAGCAGGAGTCGGCCTACCAGTCGGAAGCTGTTCGAACCACTCGTCGGCACGAAGTGTTCGGCCGTAAGATTCGAACGCCCCTAGGGCTTCCTTGGGGAACTTCCTCGGAAGGGGGCGATCGGCAGACGCCGCCTGGATCGCGTCGGCGATCAGCGAAACGGCCTCATCAACCTCATCGCGCTCCTGCCACAGCCTGGCTTGCTCACCTGCGAAGATCTTGCGATCGATGGGCACGGCAACACTGCCCTCTTCGACTCGGGAAAACGAGAGGACGATCGACTCGTCGTAATTGGCCGGCAGCCTCTCGCGGTCAGGGTGGTCGCGGCGCCACAGGGCCTTCGCGCACTCCACGACAAGGGCCCGGTAGGCCACCAACTCAGGAAGCACGGCTATCTCGAGATCGTGATCCTCGAATCTGCGACCCCCGAACTTATGAACCATCAGCGGGCGGCGTTCAACTGGCTGCACGCCAGACCTCCTGGGGCTCGTCCGTGCCTCGGGTCGAGCCTACTTTACAGCTTGACACACTCTGGTGTAAGTGAAGGAGAAATGGAGCGCCCCGAGCGGCCACGCCGGAGCCCCACGCGGGCCGGAACGAACAGCTTCGGCCCGTTTTGTTGGGCCGGGGAAGGGGCAGCCGGTGCGGATCGAGCGGGAATCCGAGCGCTTGGGCGTCGCACGCTGCCCAGCCGAGTACAAGATTCTCGGCGAAGGCGAGCTCTCGCGAGGACGCTCGCCGTCGCGGCGAGTTGCGAGGCTCGGAGTGGCCGTCCGCGCGCTCAGTCGCTGGCGGCCGCCGTCAGCCGCTCGCTCACCAGCCGCGTGGCGACCCGCGCGGCCCGCTGACAGACGCGCTCGTGCACGTCGGACTCGTAGAGCTGGCGGGCGCCCTCGCGCGTGCGCAGGTCGAGGCCGGTCAGCTCGCGGCAGCCGCTCGAGCCCATCTCGCTCAGGAATCCGCTGTGCACCTGTTGCGCCACCTTGTAGAGCGCCCGGTTGTCCTCCGCGGCCTGGTTGCGACCGAGCACCAGCCCGGCCGCCATGAAGGCGCCGGCGAGGGTCCCGCACATGTCGCCCGAGCCACCGCCTCCGCCGCCGAACGCGCTCGCCACCCGGGGTACGGTTGCCGAGTCCAGCCCCAACTGCTGGCTCACGGCCAGCAGGACGGCTTCAGCTCAGTTGAAACCCGATCGCAGGTATGTCGCCGCCTGATCCTCGGCGCTTGGCATGGTCGCCTCCTCGTGTTCTCCTGTCTTCTCGCTGCCCGATCAATCGACCCACGTGAACGGCACAGGCTAGAACCTGTGCCGCGGACACGGGCCCCCGGAGGGCTCCCACAATGGGACGCCCGCGGTGAATGTAGCACGGTGGTGCGGCGGTCGGCCGCGCGCAAGTGGCGCCGCGCAGTCCCGGCCCGCGCCGTGCCCCGGGCCGTGCGCTGGCGCTAGGAGCCGCTGTCTTGCCGGCGCGGGGAAGGCCCGTCCACGAACGAGTCAGGAAACTCGGCGTGGTACCAGATCTGCGTGAGCGTGCGGACGACCGCGTCGAGCGCGGATTCGTCGAACGGCACGGACTCGCGCGCCAGCCAGTCGAAGGCCAGCCAGTAGACGGTGCCGCCGAGCGCGTACGACGCGATCACCGGGTCCATCTCGCGCGCGATGCCGCGCCGCTGGCGGTCCCGCAGGCTGCGCTCGATCCGGCGGGTGAACGCGTCGCGCATCTCGATCTGAACGGTGCCGACCTCCGGGATTATCTGGGCGTAGGTGAGGAACTCGCCCAGCAGCCGCTTGTGCTTGGCGAAGTAGCTCAGATAGGCGCGATTCGCGTCCTCGATCCGCTCCCAGCGCGTCTGGTGCGGTCGTGGCCGCGCGGCCGCCGCCTCGTGCATGCCGCCCAGCACCTCCCGAGCGCAGGCGACGAAGATGTCCTGGCGGTTCTTGAAGTACAGGTAGAAGGTGCCACGCGCGACGCCGCAGCGCTGGACGATGTCGTCGACGGTCGTGCTCGCGAAGCCTTGCTCCTCGAATTCCGCCAGCGCCGCGTCCATCAGCCGCCGGCGCGTGCGGGCGGCGCGCGGGGAGAGACCCGCGCCATCCTCCTCGTGAGCGCGGCCGGCCTCGGCCCGACCGGCCACAGCCTGCCCGTTGGCCGTTACCGCCATCGTCGCCTCACCTCCGCGCCCAACTCGCCGGGCAGGGCTCCCGCCCGGGTCGGGCCAGAACGAGTCTGTTCAGTGCCGTGCTGACGACCCGGGGAAGGACATCTGTCACCGTCCTACCGCTGGACACAAGAGTAGCATGAGCGGCCTTGATGTCCGCGCTCGTGTGGCGACGCGGTACGACCGGCGTCCGCGCCGTAATCCGCGTGGCTCGCAGCCCAAACCGACGCGACCCCGTTCCTTCCCGGTCGATGTCGGTCAGGCGCGGCCGCGCCGGTAGGCCAGGTAGGCCGCGCCGCCCGAGACCGCCAGCACGACCGCGACGCCCACGCCGCGCGTCCTCGGCACGTGCGGCCGGTGCAGCGCGCGCAGCGCGTCCCGTAGCTCCTCGACCGTCGGCCCGTGCAAGCGCAAGGCCAGCAGCAGCGCCGCGGTGACCGTCGCCAGCGCGAACGCCGGAGCCATCGGCGCCAGACGGCGGCCGACGCGGCGCGCCCCCTTCGCCGACACGCGGCTCGCCGCGGCGATCCAGCCGGCGGCCGTCGAGGCCCGCCGCGCGATCGGGTCGCGCACCAGCCCGACGATGCCGCGGGGGAGAAACGCGTTCACCAGGTCCACGATGAGCCCGGGGGTGACGCGGTCCGGCCGGAAGATCACGTACACCGGCTCCCAGGAGGTCGGAGCGTATTTCTTCTTGTAGTGGTGCAGCCCGCGGAAGTGGTAGAACGGCTCGCCCATCACCCGGGCCAACCGCAGGAGGCGGTGGATCCACCGGCGACCACCGGCCGCCTCGAGACCCGCCAGCGGCGACACGCCGAGCGTCGCCTCGCGTGCCCCTTCTGCCGCCAGCGCGTGCAGCGCGGCGGTCACCAGCATCTCGGTGACTCCGTGGGGCGCGTCCGGCGTGCGCACCACATCCTCCAGGTACCATCCCCGGCGGGCGTAGATCGGCGAGCAGGCCACGAAGCCGACCACCCGGCCCCCGTGGCGGGCGACGAAGTAGCGCTTCTCCTCCGCCCCATCCAGCGGCCGCAGCGCCAGCAGGAAGCGCATCGGCATGAGCGGCCGGCCGGCAAGCCAGGCGTCCGCGCAGCCTCGCAACTCCGCCTCGAGGGCAGGATCGCGGCCCGCATCGGCCCGATACGCCGCGACCTGCACGCCCGTCCGGCGCGCCTGGTTGACCGCCGAGCGGACTTTCTTTGCGCGGTCACCGCACGGGCGCCAGGTCGCCAGGTCGAAGTACGGCTCGCTGCCCACCTGCAGGGCGCCAAAACCGGCGCTCGCCAGCGTGTCGGCCGCTGCCCCGCCGACGGGCAGCAGCGCGATCCGGCAGCGCCGACCCATCGCGCGAGCGAACGACCGCAGGACGGCCGCTGTGTGCTCGCGGGCGCACAGCGGCTCGCCCGCGACGACCAGCGTGCGGCCGCTGCGCACATACGCCAGCAGCCCAGGAGGCTCCTCGTTCCGGAACCACTCGAAGCCGCCGTACGTGAGGAGGAACGAGCTGCTGCCGCGTCCGTGGACGCGGAGCGCCTCGAGGAGCTCCTCGCGCGTCACGCCGCCAGCCGGGCGAGCACGTCGTCTGACCGTAGTCAACACCCCCAGCAACGGTAGCATCCGCGCCCGTGCCCGGCCAGCGGGCATCGTCGCGACCGGGCAGGGGCGCGGCCGACCGGAGCAGGCGGGCGGCATCAGGGTTGCGTGAAGAACGGTGCGGAACTCGACATGTAACGCGCGCCTGGCGCTGGTATTTCACGAATCATTCACGTCGCCGCCCGTACAATGTGACCAGTCTTGCCAGAGCAGGTGTGCATGCGCATTGTCGCGGCTGTGCCGTGCTACAACGAGGCGCCTCACGTGACCGAGGTGCTGGACGCGATCGCCGGGCACGTCGATCACCTGGTCGTGATCGACGACGGCTCCACCGACGGCACGACGGAGCTGCTGCGGCGCTGGGCGCAGGGCCGACCGGACGCCACCCTGCTGGGTTTCCCCGAGAACCGCGGCTCCGCCAGCGCCCTCTACGCCGGCCTGCGCCTGGTGGCCGGCCGCGTCGCCATCGGTGAGCTGGACCCCGATGACATCGTGCTCACGATCGATGCCGACGGCCAGCACGACCCGCGGTATATCCCCGAGCTGGTCGCTCGTCTGGAGAGCGGCGAGGCGGATGTCGTGTGGGCGCGCCGCGACCTGCGCACCTACCCACCGCACAAGCGCCTCGGCAACTGGTTCATGTCGCGCTTCGCCTCGCTGCTGAGCGGCCGACGTTTCTTCGACGTGGAATGCGGGTTTCGCGCGTTCCGCGCGCGCGATGTGGAGCGTGTCCTGCCGCTGGTGAGGAGCCGACGCTACGGCCACTGCCAGGAGCTGGGCGTCCTCTTCTCCCTCATGGGCTGCCGGCTCGACAACCAGACCGTGAACGTGGCGGTGCCGGTCTATCGCTCACGCACGCGCGTCATCGACGTGGTCCGGAACGCGCAGGCCGGCGCCGGTGCCTGGTGGCGCTTCTGGAACTGGACCGGGCTGCCGGAGCCGCCCAAGCCACGCCGCACCCGCCTCCTACAGTGGACCGCTGCGCTGGGCCCGGTCCTGGTGCTACTGGCGCTCCTGATCGGAATGGGGGTTCGCACGATCTACCTGGGCGCCGACTCGGCCAACAACTACGCGCATGTCTGGTACGTGTACGAGTCGCTGGTCACGTCGCACGTCCTGCCGCTGCGCATCCCGTTGCTCGACAGCGGCAGCGGGCTCACGTTCCCCTACGGGCTGGCGCCGTGGACCGTTGGGGCGCTGCTCTATGGCTTCCTGCGCGACCGCGCGGTCACGCTGCTGATGGTGGTCGCGGTCAGCGCATTGGTGGGGACGGTCTATCGCACGCGCCTGCGCCGCGACCTCGTCCTCACCGGCATCTTCGTGGCGAACCCCTTCTTCCTGAACGGGATCCTGACCTTCCAGTTCTCGTTCATGTGGAGCGCCCTTTTCTTCTTCCTCTGGGTGGTCGCGGTCGAGCGGCGCTGGTGGGTCCCGGCGACGGGACTGCTCTGGCTCACCGTGAGCACGCACCCGATCATGGGCGCTGCGTCCGTTGGCGCGTACGGTCTCTGGCGCTGGCGCGCTCACCGCGAGGAGCGGCGTCCGCTCGCCGTCATGGCAGCGGTCGCTGGCGCGGCCGCGGTGCCGCTCTATCTGTACATCTTCGGGACGCCGGCGCTTTCCCAGGACTCGCTGTGGTCGATCGCCACGGAGACCGTGCAGACGGTGGCGGGCCGTGGGACGATCGTGGCCCTGCCCTTCCTCCTCGCCGCGATGCCGCGCCTGGCGCGCTCGCACGCCCTGCGGCTGGTGGCGGTCGGCCTGCTGGCGGCCACGCTGGCTACCATCGCCGAGCAGGACTATCTCGGCCTGTTTCACAATGGACGCGACGTGTACGCTGCCTACTTCACCAGCCCGCAGTTCCACCCGGGCGCCGTCTATCGCGTGCTGGAGCCGAACAACCAGGAGCAGGGCGCCTACTACGTGATGCGCCACGGCGGCGTGCTGGCGCAGGAGTTCTTCAGCCAGGCGCAGTTCCGTCGCAGCTTCCGCTACGCTCAGTACCGCGCCTTCCTCAACCTGCACCGCGTCGACTACGTTGTCTTCAACGAAGGCTACCAGAAGGAGTTTCACACCAATGAGCTGGACCTCCTCCGGTCGCTGTGCGCGGAGGGGCTGGCGCGGGTGGTGTACCGCGACCCCGGTGGTCGCTTCGTCGTGTACGACGTGCGCGCGGCTGGCGCGGCCGGGGTCACACCGGTCCTGTACTAGCAAGGTGTTGAAGAGTCCGTTTCGACCATCCCCCCACCCCCTTCCTGGCCGGGAAGGGGGTGGGCTTTGTATCCGGGGGGCACCCGAGGCCCCTCCCGATTCCCCTTGCCCCGCGGCCAGTTAGTCCATGCGTGTTCCTGGGATACGCGCGCGGGCCGTGCTTCTGCTGACAGCGGCGGTGGCCGCGCTGGCAGTGGCCGCGGCAGCGCCCGGCTGCTCGTGGTACGGCGCGGTTCTCACCCATGGCCCGGGCGGAGAGCGCGTGGTCGCGCTCACCTTCGACGACGGTCCCAGCGACGCGACGCCGGCCATCCTCGACCAGCTCGAGGCGCTCGACGTCCATGCCACATTCTTCGTCGTCGGCGAGAACGCCCGTCGCTACCCGGAGCTGGTGCGGCGCGAGCTCGCCGACGGCGATGTGGTCGGCACGCACACGCTGGACCACGATCGCTGGCAGGCGCTGTTCGACTTCCGCTACCGTGACGTCGCCGCCGGCATCGACGCCCTGCGCGCGGCGACCGGCCACGCCCCGGCGCTCTTCCGCGTTCCGTACGGCTTCCACACCCCGTGGAGCATGGCAGCGGTGCGCTCCCATGGTCTGCGCGTGGTGGGCTGGAGCATCGACCCGGCCGACTGGAGGGCCGGGGCCACGGCCACGCAGATCGCCGACCGCGTGGTGTCGCAAGCGCGTCCCGGGGGCATCGTGCTGCTGCACGACGGAAACACCGACCGCGCGCACGCCGACCGCGCGGCGACGGCGGCGGCGCTGCCGCTGATCGTCCAGCGGCTGCGGGCGCAAGGCTATCATTTTGTGACCGTGGACCAGCTCCTGGGCGTGCCCGCCTACCGCTAGCGAGGGCTCCGCGGGCGAGCGGGAATGGCGGGTGGGCGCGGGCGTGACGACCGTGCGTCATTCCGGCCGGGCGAGCCGGAATCCAGCGCCGACCGCAGGCCGCGGACACAGGCTGAAGCCTGTGCCACTGGGTTCCCGCCTTCGCGGGAATGACGAAAGGAAAGCGGGAATGACGGGTGCGGTCGACCCGGGGTACGCCGCCGGCCCCGCGGGCGTGGACAGGCCGTCGCCGTCCCCGTATGCTCAGTGGTCGCGGGGCGGGTCCCCGCGCCCGCGCAGCCGGACCGGCTGGATGGACGGATCGTGGTGGAGCGGCAGCGCTGCGGCTGGACATCGGACGACCCGTTGCTGGTCGAGTACCACGACGGCGAATGGGGCGTGCCGGTGCACGATGACCTCCGGCTGTTCGAGCTGCTGCTGCTCGAGGGGGCACAGGCCGGCCTGAGCTGGAACACGGTGCTGCGCAAGCGCGAGGCGTATCGCCGTGCTTTCGCCGGCTTCGACCCGCGGCGCGTGGCGGCCTACACCGACGCCGACCTGGAGCGTTTGCTGCGGGACCCCGGCATCGTCCGCAACCGCGCCAAGCTGCGCTCAGCCGTGAACAACGCCCGCCGCTTTCTCGACCTGCAGGAGGAGCACGGCTCGTTCGCCGCCTATGCCTGGCGTTTCCTCGACGGCCGCCCGGTGCGCGGCGAGCGCCGGTCGGTCGATGAGGTGCCGGCACGGAGCGAGGTGTCCGACGCGCTGAGCACGGACCTGCGTCGCCGCGGCTTCTCGTTCGTCGGCCCCACAATCTGCTACGCGTTCATGCAGGCGACCGGGATGGTGAACGACCACCTGGTGACGTGCTTCCGATACGGGGAGATCGGATAGCCGCGGGCTTGTGGGGCTCTGGCGGCCCGCTGCTACCCTCGATCCACGATGTGGCCATTCCTCCCGCGGCGCGCCGCCCTGCCGGGCGTGCGGTTCGTTCACAACTGGACGGCGGTCGCCGGCGCCTTCGAGGGTCTGCTGGCCGCGGTCGGCCGGCCGGCGTCGACGGCCTGGGTGATGGGCATCTCAGGTCATGCCTTCCGCCTGGCGGTCGTGGGGGGAGAGCAGGGCGCGGTCGGCGCCGACGGGCCCGGGACCTTCAGCCTGGCGGGCGCGGCGGCGCGTTATCGCGACCTCGACGTCGAGCTCGAGCCGATCGCCGCGCCGGTCGGCGACCCGCGCTACGAGGACGCTCGGAGGCGCATCGTGCGCGCGGCGCGGCGGGCGGTGGCGCGCGGCTGGCCGGTGCTGCTGTTCGGAGCGCAAGTGCCGGACTGGGGCCTGGTGAAGGGCTGCGACCTGCCCGGCCAGCGCTGGCTCGTGTCCACCTCCGTGAGCGAGCAGTTCGGAGAGGCGCTCGCCTGGTCGATGTGGCCGCTGCCAGGTCGCGCGTCGCGTGTCGCTGCGCTCGTGCCCCGGCGGTTGCTGGCGGCGGACCAGGCGGCCGCGGCGCGGCGGGCGCTGCGCTGGGCGGTCGCCTACGCCGAGGCCGGCGAGCCCGACATGGAGGGGACGCACGGCCTGGCGGCCTACGGACGCTGGCGCGACGCGCTGCTCGCGGGTGAGCCGCTCGACCCGGTGGGGCACGCGCTGTGCATCGCGGCGGCGCAGGCCGCGCGTCAGCACGCCGCCGTCTTCGTGGGCGAGGCGCAAGGCTATCTGCCGAGCGCGTCCCGTCCGGCGCTGGAGGCGGCCGGCGAAGCCTTCGACGGGGTGGCCCTGGCGCTCAGTCGGTTGATGACGCTCTTCCCCTACCCGGCCGGAGGGCCGGTCGAGAACTCGGGGCTCCGCCGGGTGGCCGCCGGCCTGCTGGAGCGGGCCGAGGTACAGGAGCGGGAGGCGATCGGGCGCCTCGCCGATGCGGTGGCCGGGCTTCCGGCGGACGCGTAGTTCCGCCGTGGTGAGCGTTTCGATATGCTCTTGTGGACATATTGCCGCCGCACGTGCAAGCGGATACAAGGAATCGAGCACCTAGCAGGCAAAGGGGGCCCGTCTTGGCAGGCGAGAAGTCCTTCAACGGGAAGATGTTGAGCGTTGACCTGACGGCCGGCGCGTTCACGGTCGAGCGTTTCGACGAGCTGTTCTACCGGAAACACCTGGGTGGCTACGGCGCGGGCGCGCGGTTGCTGCTCGACCGCACGCCGAAGGGGGCGGACCCTCTCGGCCCGGAGAACATGCTCGGCATCTTCCCTGGCCTGATGACGGGCACGCCGCTCTTCGGCCAGCGCTTTCAGGTGGTGTGCAAGTCGCCGCTCACCGGCGGTTGGGGCGACGCCAACTGCGGGGGCGACTTCGGCCCGGCGCTCAAGCACGCCGGCTGGGACGGCCTGATGCTGTTCGGCAAGGCGAGCCACCCGACCTATCTCCTGATCGAGGACGACCGCTACGAGCTGCGTGACGCCTCCGACCTGTGGGGCGTCGACGCGATCTCGGCCGAGAAGACCCTTCAGGAGCGGCACGGCAAGCGCGCATCGGTGGCGCTCATCGGCCAGGCAGGCGAGAAGCTCTCGCTGATCAGCGGCGTTTGCAACGACCACGGCCGGCTCGCCGCCCGCAGCGGCGTCGGCGCGGTGATGGGCAGCAAGCTGCTCAAGGCGGTCGTCTGCGTGCCGACGCGCGCCGTCATCCACCAGGAGAAGGAGACCCTGCAGATGGTGAAAGCCAACCTGCAGGACTTCGTGAAGCCGACGGCCGACTTCTTCCGCACGTTCGGCACCACCGGCATCACCGCGGGCTCCGCCCTCAGCGGCGACTCACCGGTGAGGAACTGGGGCGGCGTCGGCAAGGCCGACTTCGCCGACGTCGCCGGGCTGATGGGGCCGGTCGTCAACAAGAAGATGGAGAAGCACTACGCCTGCTGGCACTGTCCGCTGGCCTGCGGCGCCGAGTCGGTCGAGTCCGAGAACGGCGAGTACCCGTATCCGCGCCACACCCACCGGCCCGAGTACGAGACAATGGCCGCGTTCGGGACCATGAACCTGAACAACGACCTCGACTCGCTGATCTACGCCAACCACCTGTGCAACGAGTACGGGCTGGACACGATCTCGGCCGGCGCGACCATCTCGTTCGCCATCGAGTGCTACGAGAACGGCGTGCTGACGCGCGAGGACACGGGCGGGCTAGAGCTGCGCTGGGGTGACGCGAAGGCGGTCATCCAGTGCCTGCGATTGATGGGCGAGCGCCGCGGCATCGGTGACGTCCTGGCCGACGGAGTTCGGCGCGCCGCCGAACGGATCGGCCGCGGCGCGGAGAAGTACGCCATGCACGTCGGTGGTCAGGAGCTGCCGATGCACGACGCGAAGCTGCAGCCGGAGTACTACGCCACGTACAAGCTCGACCCGACGCCGGCGCGCCATACGCAGTACGAGGGCAACCGGCGCATCGGCACCATCCCACCGACCGTGAAGGACCGGACGCTGGCGGAGGGCCGCGGCGCGCACCATAAGGCCGCCAGCGAGTACATGCACGTCGTCAACGCCAGCGGCTTCTGCCAGTTCGTGATGATGGCGGCCAACACCGCCAACATCCCCACATGGATGAACCACGTGAACGGCTGGGACATGACGCCCGAGGAGCTGATGAAGGCGGGCGAGCGGATCGCCAACCTGCGCATGGCCTTCGAGGTCCGCGAGGGCGGCAACCCGGCGAAGCGCCCGGTGCCGGAGCGGATGTGGAACGGCAAGGTCCTGTCCGAGGGCGGGCCGGTGAGCGAGATCGTGCTCGACACGCGCACGCTGGAGCAGGAATTCCTGGCCGCCTGTGACTGGGACCCGGAAACGTGCAAGCCGAGCACCCGCAAGCTGCAAGAGCTCGGCCTGGGCGACCTGGTGCCCGTCCTCCACGGCTGACTCGCACACGGCGGCGACGGGCAGGACCCGCGGGGCTCGGGTCGCGGCACGCCTGCCTGCAGCAGGCAGGCCCGGCAGGGCGCATGACGCAAGAGGGGGAGACGTGAGCATCCGGGTGCGACTGCAGGACCTGCTGGCCTATCGCGCGGCCAGCAAGCGCGACGCGTATGAGATCGAGTTCCGTCCCGGCATCACGGCCGGTGAGATCATCCGCGCCGAGGGCTTCGGCGGGCCGGACCTGGACGCGATCGCCGTCATGGTCAACGGCGAGCAGGCGGAGCACGGCGCGTCGCTGCGCGACGGCGACCAGGTGGAGTACCTGATCGCGATGGTGGGTGGGCACGGATGGGGCAAAGTGAGAATTGGAGAGTGGAAAGTGCAAAGTGGGGAATGAAACGTTGACGGAGGAGACGGAAAGGCGGAAGGGGAAAGGGCCGGGGGCGCCTACCGCCCGCCGCCTCCGCTGAGCGCTTCCACCCGCCGTTGCCAGCTCTCCGGGTCGCGGTGGATCGCCCGGCCGATGAAGCGCTCGCGCAGCCAGCGTAGCTCGGGGCGGTGGCGGAGGGCGAAAGCCCAGCGGTCCGCCGCCGGGTCCCCGCTCGTCTGGTAGATCGGCTGGCGGCGGAAGCCGAGCGCGAGCATGGCCAGGTTGACCCGCGCCGCCACCTGGGCCGGCGTGCCGTCGTCCGGGTGCAGGCGGAACAGGTAGGTGGCGTGCCCACCCTCGCTCGTCACCTCCGAGGCCAGAACGGTCGCGCCGCCGCAGAGCTCCGGCCGCAGCGGGCAGAGGAACCAGGTCAGCCAGGGAGAGGCGCCCTGCTGCGCCTCCTCGGTGGCGGGCTCCTCGTCGCCCGCCGCTCCATCCCCCGCGGTCGCCGCCTGGACGGCGGGTGCCTCGTCCGGGCCGTCGCCCGACTCCTCGTCCTCGGCTGGGCGCTGTAGACGGACGCCCGCGCGCACCTCGTCGGCCGGCGATCGTTCGGCGAGCCAGCGGTAGGCCGCCGCGCGGTCGCCCTGGCCCGCGACGGCCGCCTCGATGCGCGCCCACGCGCCCGGCGCCGCCGCCTCCACGTCCGCGCGCCGCGCGGCCACGCCGTCCGGCATCAGCCGGGCGAGCGCCTGCAGGCGGAGGCCGTCGACGCCCGCCAGGAGCTGCCCGAGCTGCTCGGCGGTGCGCGCTCGCAGGTCGGCGAGCTGCCGCTGGAGCAGGTCGCGCGCCTCCGTGGCGCGCTGTCGCAGCTTCCCGAGCACCAGCGGTGGGCCGGACGCCGGGCGGACCGCGATCTGCCAGGTCGCCTCGTCGAAGTCGATGGCGGACACGAGCGCCAGTGGCAGCCCGGTCGGGTCGCCGGTGCTGGGGAGGAGGCTGACGCGGTCCTGATAGACGCGCAGCTCGGCGCGGACCGGGCCGTCGGAGCGCTGCCATTCGCAGGGAAAGGCGTCCACCAGTCCGACACCGCGGTACAACAGCCCGCGCTCCCAGACCTCGTTGCGCTTCTCGACCAGCGCGCCGAGCAGATCGCCCAGCACCGGCCCGAGCCGCTCGATCGTCAGCGTGCCGCCATCCTCCAGGGCGAGTGACAGGCGGAAATCGGCCGCCGAGACGCCGACGACGGCCGTCAGCGGCCAGCGCAACGCCGCGTCGCCCTCCGGCAGCAGGGTGAAGCCGTCGTCGGAGAGCGCGGGCTCGCCGTTGCCGGAGGCGATCTCTTTGCCGCCGGCGTCGAGCAGGCGGTAGGCCGGGCGGGGCACGTCAGCCCTGGACGCGCTGGCCGCACTCGGCGCAGAAGCGAGCGCCCTCCTTCAGCGGTGTACCGCAGCGGCTGCACTCGGCCGTGCGCAGCGAGAGCGGCTTGCCGCACTCCGGGCAGAATTTTCCGCCCTGCGTCTCCACGCCGCAGTGGGGGCAGGTGGGCACGGCCGCGTCGCGCAGGTTGATGTCTTTGGTGTAGTCGATAGTCTGCGCTTTCTCGCGCATCTGCTGGATGCGCGCCTCCGACTGGATCGCGCCGATCTCGTGCTCGACCTTGGGGGCGCAGTTGGCGCAGAGGCCCGCCTCGCGGTTCCAGCAGACCTCCTTGCACACCCAGTCGCCGCAGCGGCCGCACTGCACGAAGTTCGGACGCATCTCCTCCACGGCCTTGCGCAGTGCTTTGTCCCGCTCCGGTCCGCGGACGGTGTCGCGCATCTCTTCGCCGGCGTACCCGATCTGGCCGAGCACGCCGCCGGTGACGCTGCCGAGGCCACGGGCGAGCCGCGAGCCGAAGCCCATGACGGACCTCTGGAAGCTGCTGGTGTAGCCATTGCCGCAGCGCTCGCAAACGAACTCGAACTGGTAGCCGGTGTCGGTCGAGTGGTCGCGGTAGTTGTCGGTGAACGGGATCATCTCGGACACGGTTGCGACGCCCCTCCAGGAACGGGCCCGCCAGGCCCTCGTTTGGCCCATGCTGTGCGATCCGCCCGGCGACGTCAATCCGGAATCGAGGCGAATACCATCGGGAGTCGAGGGACCGCGGCGCCCCAGCGCTCGTACGGCCCACGCTCAATCTTGGCCCGGATGCGCGCAGCGGGCCGGCGCGGGTCGCCGCGTCGCCGTCAGTTGAGGATCTTCTCCATCACGATGACGTCGACCCAGCGGCCGTCGAGCATGCCTTGCTCGTGATAAACGCCAACCGTCAGGAAACCGTGGCGCTCGTAGAGGCGCATGCCGGGCAGATTTGTCGGAAAGACAGCCAACA
>JAJYLG010000130.1 GCA_021787985.1 Chloroflexota bacterium | reverse complement strand
CGACGTGGACGGCCTGGCGCAGTCGGATGTGCAGGCCCGGCTGGCGAGGCGACCGGAGGAGCAGCCCGGCGCCGACGGGACACGCCGTGCGGACACCTGGCCGCGTTGACGGCTGGCGGCCGGGCAGCCGATAATCCCTTCGCGGCTACGCCGCGCGACCCGGGGGCGATTGGCTCAGTCGGTTAGAGCGCACGGTTCACATCCGTGAGGTCACTGGTTCGAATCCAGTATCGCCCACCATAGCGACCTCAAGCGAGGCCGGGAGTGTGTGCGAGGACGAGTCCACGCCTCTCGGCCTCTTCGGCTGCCTCGACGCTGAGGATGCCGTGCGAGCCCGCCCGGCCGTGCCCACGATGACCAGACGGACGAAACGGGGCCACGGCCAGCTCGTTGGGGCACGAACCGGGAGGCCGGCGCGAGCGCGATCCAATCGAATCCGCTGATGGGTCCGTCCTCGCTGTAGGCACGAGCGTTTGCGATGCGGCGGGCACCCTCAGTCGCGGAACGGAGCCGCAAGCCGGATGTGAACCTGCCCACATCCGAACCAGCCTTCGTTTGGATGTACCGTATGACGACCATCATGGGGTGGGCTGTCGCTCGGCGTTTGCGGCGTTCCCGCGACGGCCACGAAGCGTCCCCGCGTCTGAGCCAATCGTTTGTGCGCAGAGGTGAGTCTCATGAGACATCGTCGTTGGTTCGCCCTCACTGTGGCAGCGACGCTGGCGGGATCAGCCGCAGTGGCTGCCGCGCCGGCAGCATCAGCAGCAGCCGGTGGGCTGGTCCCGCTGGCGTACAGGTTCCCCTGAGCGCGAAGACCGCGCACGATACTTCGGCGACGGCCTGCACCCTCCCCGACGGCACCGCCGTGTCGTACTTCCACTGCTACACGCCGCAGCAGATCAGGGCAGCCTATGGCGTGGACGCCGTCGCGCCGATCTCCTCCTCCGTGCCCAACTACGGTCAGGGTCAGACGATCGTGCTGGTGGACGCCTACGGCAGCCCGACCGCGGCGTCCGACCTCCAGACGTTCCACGACACCTTCTTCGACAGTCTGCCCAATCCTGACTTCCAGCAGATCTTCCCCCAGGGCAACCCGCAGTACTCGAACACCGCCCGCGGCAACGGGCTCTCCGGCCCGAACGGGGCGGCCGGCTGGTCCGGCGAGGCGACCCTTGACATCGAGTGGGCCTACGCGATCGCGCCCAAGGCGCACATCGTGCTGCTCGCCGTGCCGCCCGCCGAGACACTGGGTGTCCAGGGCTTCCCCAACCTGTTCAACGCGATCTCCAACGAGATTGATGCCACCCCGCCCGGGACGGTCTTCTCGATGTCCTTCGCGGTCACCGAGCAGACCTTCGGAGGCGCTGCCGCGGCCCAGGTGGCGAAGTTCGATCAGGTCTTCCAGCAGGGCCTGGCGAAGGGCGACAACTTCTTCGCAGCCGCCGGTGACTACGGCAGCGTCGGCTTCGCCAAGCAGCATAAGGAAGGCGTCGCGTACTCGATCCCCACGGTGGAGTGGCCGGCGACGTCACCGTACGTGGTGGCGGTCGGCGGCACGCAGCTGCAGGACGCCTGGACGTGGAACCCGTCGAGCAACGACGCGTTCACCACGACGGGGTTCAACCCGGACTACTGGCAGTGGACCACCGGTGGCGACACGCAGGCCGTGTGGAACGAGTCGTGGGCGCCGATCGCCACCGGCGGTGGAGCCAGCACGATCTACCCCCGGCCGAGCTGGCAGACCGGCGTCGACCCGGCCTACGGCAACCACCGCCTGGTCCCTGACACCGCCTGGAACGCTGCGGTCAACGGCGGCGTGGACGTGTACATCACCGCGTACCCAGCCTTCAACTGCGGCAACACGACGGGCTGCTGGACGATCTTCGGCGGCACCTCGGCAGCGACTCCGCAGACCGCTGCGCTCGTCGCCCTGGTCAATGCCGCGCGGGCATCGGCAGGCAAGGAGCCCATTGGGTTCCTCGATCCGATCCTGTACAGCGGCGTGGGGGCCAGCGACTACACGGATATCGTTCCGCAGTACTACGGCTCAGCACCGCAGACCTTCGCCGGCAGCGAGGTGGGGGTGAGCGGCACGGTCAACAAGTCGGTCGGCGATCTCCAGGACAACCAGCTGTGGGGAGTCCCCGTCGCGGGGTATCCGACCACGACCGGCTATGACGCCACTACCGGCTGGGGCGTTCCGAACGCTTCGGCCTTCGTGTCCGGTCTTGCCGCGATGCCGTAGCTGAGAGAGACACAGATCGTTCGGGCGGGAGCGTCGTGGCCGCAACGATCGGCGCTCCCGTCTGACACGACATGCGCGGTGTGCATCGAGGTGGACGCAAGTCTCGGGGTTTGTCCGGTCTGTCTCAGGTTCTGTCATCCGCACTGGCGAATCGAGCCGTCCGCCTCTTGCGTCACGACGGCGGTGGCCGCATGGTCGTCCGGTCACGGGGAGCTCTGACGCGCGGCGCATACACGTGCCGCCGGGACCGCGCCGAGCCACTGGCGAGACCGACCCGCACCCACGAGGGTCGGACCAGTCTCATCCAGACTCGGCTGTCGGGTCACATTGACGCCCCGAGCAAGCCTGGGCGTTCCTGCGCGACATCCACACGCTGCCCATGTGGCATTCGCAGGTCGCCGCCCCGAAGGACGTCGCCGGCACATTCGACGAGGTGGGATCGACGGCGACGCTGGTCGTCAAGCTGCTCGACGGCCTGCACGACTTCCACATCGAGGTCACGGCCGCCGAACCGGGCCGCATGAGCACGCACGTGGGTCAACAGCTCGACGGCCCAATGCGCTACACCTCAACGGTCCGCTACACGCCCGCCGGGTCAGGGTTCGACTGGCGCTGGGACGAGGACAACGAGCTCCCAGACGGCCTGCCGGGCCCGTTCGGCAGCGAAGCGCTCCTCGCGCGATTCAAGGAGCTGACGCTCAGCCAGTCTGCCGAGGTCAACAAGATGCTCCTGGAGGCGATGGTTCCGCAGCCGGCCTGATTCCTGCCACACAGAGGGACTCCGGAGGGGGCCGTGCGCCGATGAGCGGCCCCTGTGACGCGTCTTCGGCGACCCGCAGCGTTCCGTGTGGTGCGTGCCCGACCCTGATCGAAGTCCACCACCATCGCCCCCTTGTCCGTCCGGTCCGCTATGAGCTCACGCCGGCCCGCGTGGCCGCCCTGCAATGGTTCCGCAACGCGAACGGCACCGACTGCAATTGTCGTAGGCGTGCGATGTGGCATCAGCACCGTCCGGGTGAGGTGCCCGAGGACCCGGCTACCGGCCCTCGATGTAGTTGTCGGCGCCCTGGTGGGCGACCCTCCCGTTCGGCACGATGCACTTGACCGCGACCGTCCGCGTCCGCGCCCTGGTACCACCGGGGCGCGGACGGCCACCAGGCGGGCCATAGCCGGGACGCGCCGTACCGGTACGCTCACGAGTGCGATGGCATCCGAGCACCTTGGACAGGCCGTGCGCCTGCCGATCACGTCCGGCTGGCGCCGCGCGGCGCTGCTGCTGGCGTCCGTGCCCCTGCTGATCGTCGTATACGCCGCCGTGCGCGCCACGGGCGGCGCCCCGAACCCGCTCACCCACATCGCCTACCTCGCGATCGCCCTGGCCGCGCTGAGTGGCGGCTCGCGGGGCGGCCTCCTCGCAGGCCTGGCCGCCGGTCTGCTCCTGGGGCCGCTCATGTCCGACAGCACGGCCGCCTCGGCGAACGACCTGGGGCAGTGGGGCTGGACGCTGCGCCTCGCGGCCTTCGTGGCGGCGGGCGGGGTGCTCGGCTTCTTCTGGGACCGCTCGCAGCGTCTCGCCGGCGCGGTCGCCCGGCGCGCCGCCGACGAACGCGGCACGGAAGTCCTCCGTGCCTCCGAGGAGCGCCTCCGGCGTACCGTCGAGGTCACCGCCGACGGGATCCTGGTGTTCGACGCGACGGGCCGCCTGACGCTGTGCAACGCTGCGGCCGAGCGACTCCTCGGCTCTCCGCGGGCCGACCTGCTCGGGGTCCCGTATGGCGATCTCGCCGTCCGCGTGGGCCTGCAGCGTCCGCGCGAGGCACCCGGGGCGCGGGATCGCATCTTCGCTGCGCTGGCCTCGGGGCAGGATCTCCCGCCCACGGAGCTGACGTTCCGGCGCCCGGATGGGGCGGAGTGTCGCCTGCTGGTGACCATGCGGGCGCTCGACCCGCACCTGCCCGCCGCCGGCCTGGCCATCAGCCTGCACGAGGTGACCGCCGAGCACGCCCTGGCCCAGCAGCGCACCGTGCAGCTGGCTGAACTGCAGGCGGCGGCCCAGGCGGCCGCGGGGGCACCGACGGCGAGCGCAGCCGCCGAGGCGCTGCTCGCGCAGTTCGCGCGCACCTGGCCGGTCGTGGCGGCGGCCATCTACCTCTTCGACGCGGCGGTCACCCAGCGCCTGGCGGTCTGGCTGGCCCCCGACGCGGACGGCCCGCTCGCGCCGCTCGTGCCGGCGGGCGCGGCCGACGAGCTGCGTGCCCTCGCCGCCCAGGGTCCGCTGCGCACCGACCTGGCGCGCCTGCCGGGCGCGGAGCAGGGCCCGGCCCTGCTCGCCGAGCGTGGTGCTCGCTCGCTGCTGGTGCTGCCTCTCGTCGATCGCGATGTCCTCGTGGGCGCGCTCCTCGCCGGCGCGCGCCTGCCACCTGAACCGCTGTCCCTCGACGACGAGGCGCACCTGCGGGCGATGGGCGGTCTGGCCGCCGGCATCGTGCGGCGGGCGGTGCAGGATGAGGAGGCGGCCCGCCAGCGCGAGCGCGAACGGATCCTGCAGGTGCTCGCGACCCCCGCCCTTCTGGTGCCCCACTACCAGCCCATCCTCGAGCTGGGGTCCCGGGCCGTGGTGGGCTACGAGGCCCTCGCCCGGTTCCGCTCCGAGCCGCTCCAGCCGCCCAACGTGTGGTTTGCCCAGGCGGCCGAGGTCGGCCTGGGCGCCGAGCTGCAGGCGCTCGCCGTGCACCGCGCCCGCGGCGTGGCACGCCAGGCGCACCTGCCCGCCGGGGCGTTCCTCTCGCTCAACGTCAGCCCGCGGTACCTGGCCTCGGCGCCGGTCGAGGCCGCCCTGGACGGTGGCGCGCTGGACCGGCTGGTCATCGAGGTCACCGAGGACGAGGCGGTCGCCGGCTACGCCGCCCTGCGCGCGGCGATGACGCCCTACCTGGCCCGCGGGGCTCGCGTGGCGGTAGACGACGCGGGTGCCGGCTACGCGTCGATGCGCCACGTGACCGAGCTGCGGCCCGACTTCGTCAA
>JAJYLG010000129.1 GCA_021787985.1 Chloroflexota bacterium | reverse complement strand
GGTCTCTTTGGCGCGCCCGGCAGGTGCTGGGCACGCCCGATCACTACGCATCCCCATTGAGGGTGCCGCCGAGTGGCGCGCGGCAGCCCGGAAGATCGCATGAGCGAGCGGTGCCGTCCCCGACCGTGGCACCGATGCGGCGTGAAACCGCCGGTTGGACCCACACGCCCCCGCAACCCGAAGGAGACTCACGATGACCGCCACGAACGATGACTACAAGCGGCTGGTCGCCGGCCGCGATCTCGGCATCCTCCCGGGCGATGAACCGACCGCACTCTGCGCGGTCTGCGCCGAGGTCATGCTGAGTCACGAGCCGCGCCGGCCGCGGGTCCTCATGGGCCCGCTCATGAGGCTCGTCTGTGACAAGTGCGGAGAGCGGCTCGATGCCGAGGTGTTCCGTCGCGTCGAGCAGATGCGCGCCGAAGATGCCGAGCGAGCCGAGCGCATGGCCCAGCTCACGAGGAGGTCCGAGTATCTCCAGGACGCGCAGTGCGGTGCTCAGGCTCGCCTGGCCGAGCTGGAGGCCGAACTCGCCGCCGCAGATAGCGTACCGCTGCCCCGACTGGTGGCGCTCGCCAGTGAGATCGTGGCGCTCGCCGCGCTCCAGGAGCGGCTCGATGAGATCGGCGAGACGCATGGGCGCGCCGTGAGCGTGGCACAGATGCGCTGACCCCGGCCACTGGCCGACGAGCTGGAGGCCGAGAACAAGACCTGACGCAACCGCTCAAGCGTGTTCTCTGCGTTCGTCATCTACCGCGACGCCGGGACCGAGCGCAGCCTATCCGCCGTCTCCCGAGGGTTGCCCAGGGGTGTACCGCTGTTGAGGTGGTGGTCGGCCCGCCGGCGCTGGGTGATGAGCACCCGGGACCGCAGGCCGGTCGAGGAGGAGTTGGGTCACTGTGCAATGTCAGCGTCAGCCAGCAGCGTATCTCTTGACAGGTTGGGTACCCTGTCTAGCGGGGGCATCGCGAACGTGCCGTTACCCAACTGCCGATAATAATGGTTATGTAACTATAGCTGTAGAGGGAGGCCGGGAATGGCGGACGGACGGCGCATGCTGACGGTCGAGGAGGTGGCCGACCTGACGGACCGCGACGCGCATATCCTCCGGCGCTGGATACGGGACGGCTCGCTCCCCGCTACCCGCGTCCCGCGCCACGGGCTCACGCCGGCCCAATACCTGGTTGACCCGTGCGACCTCCCGGCCCTGCTCGGGCGCCGGCGCTGGCACCTGCGGGACGCTGGCACCAGCGTGGAGTAGACCGCCCGTCCTGGGGCGCCTGTGGGCAGGCCGGGACGACCCGGGGCGCATCGTGAGGACGGGAAGCGCTGATCCACTGGCGGGCCCACGGGTGCTCCTGGCCGCGATGCTCTGCGGCTCTCGGTGAGACCCAGCACCGGGGTGAAAGTGGGGTGAAAGTGGGGGCCGACCGTCGGGTGGTCGCCGAGCAACTGGCCCTCGCTAAATGGGCTGTACAACAAAGACCTAATGTTGTAGAATACGATCATGGCAAGGAGAGGACGGACCCGCGAGAACGTCCCAGCCGTCATCGGCTACATCCGCGTGAGCACCGAGGAGCAGGCCGATAGCCGGACCGGCCTGGACGCACAGAGGGCCGCCATCCTGGCCGAGGCAGAGCGGCGGGGCTGGCGCCACGTGACCATCGTCGAGGATGCGGGGTTCTCGGGCAAGGACCTGCGCCGGCCCGGCATCGCCGCTGCCCTCGAAGCGCTGGAACGCGGCCACGCTGGCACGCTGGTCGTGGCCAAGCTCGATCGGCTGTCCCGTTCGACGTTGGACTTCGCGCACTTGATGAACCGCGCCACCCGGGAGCACTGGGCGCTCGTGGCGCTCGATCTCGGCGTGGACACTACAACCCCTGCTGGGGAGGCGATGGCGAACGTCATGGCGACCTTCGCCCAGTTCGAGCGGCGCCTCATCTCGGAGCGCACCCGCGCGGCGTTGGCTGTGAAGCGGGCGGCGGGCGTGCCGCTGGGACGGCCACGCCGGATGCCGCAGGCCGTCGTCGAGCGGATCATGGCGGAGCGGTCCGCCGGCAAGACCTACCAGGCCATCGCCCACGCTCTGAACGGGGACGGTGTGCCCACCGCTCAGGGCGGTCAGCGCTGGTTCGCGTCCACCGTGCTTGCGGCGTTCAAGCGGGCTCAGCGGCAAGCGGGTTCCGAGAAGGAGGAGTAGTCGCGTGGCAGAGCTGATCGACCTGGACCAATATGCGGACGCGCCCAGCGGGCTTCTCGGCACGATGATCCACGATGGGGCGGTTGCGGCGATCACCGTGCGGCGCAGCTCCCCGGAGCGTCAGCGCGTGTTCTTGGCCATGGCGCGTGCCTTCGCCGATGGGCACATCTACGCGAGCTGGTCCGCGGGCGAAGCCGAGCCGCACTGGGGGCCGATCCAGGTCGGGCGGGAGCTGGAGTTCGACGAAGCATGAACCTCTGGACGTTCGGTTACGCGAAGCTCGGTGACAGCGGCGGGCTGGCGCGTCGCCTTGCTCCCTACGGCGTTGAGCGGGTGGTGGACATCCGGTATCGGCGGGCGAGCTGGGCGCCAGCCTGGGGCCGCATGACGGAGGCTACGGTGCGCGCCGCAGGCTTCGACTACGCGTGGTTGCAGGGGCTCGGCAACGTCAACTACAAGGGCGGCCCTATCCAGCTCGCCAATCCCGAGGACGTGCAGCTTCTCGTTCACCTCGCAGATCAGCAGCGGACCGCCATCATGTGCGCCTGCCTCGATGTGGAGAAGTGCCATCGCCTGACCGTCGCCGACCTCTTGGCACGCGCCGTCCCCGGCTTGGTAATCGAGCACATCGGAGCCTGAACTGGGCAGACTCGCAACCTACAACGGCTTCGTGCACGAGCAGCGCATGGCGGCCTTCGCCTGGCTGAAGCGGGAGTACCTGCTCGGCCGGCGGACACGTCCGACCATCTGCGAGGCGTGCGGGCAGGACCAGGGCACCATCATGGCCCACAGCGAGGACTACTCCTCGCCATACGGCGACCACATCGGGCGGTTCAGCCTCTGCTTCCGCTGTCACATGATGGTCCACTCACGAGGGCGCAGCTCGGCGGCGTTCTGGCACTACGTCCGCCAGCTGGAGGACGGCTGGGTCTACCCGGGTCTCACCTGGCGGGAGGGCTTCAACGCTATCCGCCGAGACCGCTCCTGGCGTCCCACAGCAGCGCCGCCTGCCGGCTCCGTCAAGCACGAGCGACCGCTCGGCGACCCGTCCGTGCTGCGGCGCATCGCCGATGGCGCGTACAAGCCCGGGCAGCCGGACATCACGCTGTTCGGCTAGCTGCGCATCTAGACGCTTCCGAAGGCCGTGGGCAGGGGACGGCCGACCGAGGCGGCGGTCACTCGGCGACGATGTGCCAGGCGCATTCGGAGTCGATCACGAGGTAGAACGTGCCGGACTGGTGCACGTAGCTTGAGTCGTTTCCGGAGATGCCCTCCTGATTGGCAATCCCGGCCACGAGGGTGCCGTCTTCGCTGTAGAGGAACACCGAGAAGACGCCCGCCTGTCCGAAGTTCGAGCAGTCATACGCGTAGGCGACCACCCAGTCCCCTGGTGCCGAGAACGACTGGGTCGTCTTCATGCCGTTGCCCTGCACGTCGAGCAGGGGGGCCGGGGATGCCGTGGGCTTCGGTTTCGCCGTTGGCCTCGGCGAGGGCGTCGGTTTCGCCGGCTTCCTCAGGGTAGGCGCTGGCGTGGGCGCAGGCGTCTGGGGTGCCGCGGTAACGGAGGCTGGCGCCGGGGTCACATAGATGATGATGGGTGTCGGCGCAACGCTCGCCGCGCACCCGCTGAGGGACCCGGCCATGAGCAACCCGCTGACGGCAGCCGCCATCCGCCAGCGGTTGGTCCTGCCACGGTGCAGTGCACCGCACGCCAGCGCGGTCCGCTTCAGACTGCCGCCTGCGCGCATCCCGTCTCCCCTTCCTGTCGCGTCGCCGCGGGCCGCCGCGATCCCCCGTCCCCCGTTGTCGGGCGAGACCGCTCCCGCAGCTCCCAGCATATCGGGTGGCAGCAGCCCGGATGCGGATGTGTCGCAGCAAGGGAGAGCGCGTGCTGAGTCACCCCAGCCCGGCCACAGATGCCCCAGGACGGGCGATCCGCTCCGGGGTGGTGTCCTGGCCTTCGGTGGCGGAGCTGGTGCCTGGGCAGGGCCGGGGGTCGAGCGACGCATTCCGGACTGGCTGGCTGGTGCGGGGTGAGCAAGGCCAAGCCTTGGGAGCGGCGGCGTGTCAATGAGAGCCGTCAGACGTTCGCTGCGTTCGTCGTCTACCGGGATGCCGGGCCGCAACGCTCGATCCGCGCGAGTGCACGGGACGTGCACGGGACGTGCACAAGGCGACTACAAACTCTCGCCCGATGGTCGGCCCGTTGGGCGTGGGCGTCCCGCGCTGCGGCGTGGGACGCCGAGCTGGACCGCCAGGCCCGCGATGCTCAGGTCGCGTCGCGTCAGCCGGGAACCCGAGCGCACGTTGGTCCGAAGCCGACGCATCTCCTCCTGGACCTCACGCTGTTCGGCTAGCCGATCTCGTTGGCCGGTGCGCCCGTGGTCAAAGCGTGCCGTCCGAGGCTCATAGGTTCCGCTTTCCGTGGCGATTTCAAGCAGGGCTCCGCAGATGGCGCGGCCGTTGACCGTCCGCCGCAGCCGCCGGATGCTCCTTTCATGCGATATCGCCAGCAGTTCTCGGAGCCCCGCATGCTGACCACTGCCCAGGTGGCTGAGCTGCTCGGCTACAGTCTCACGCACCTCCTCCGGCTCATCGAGACTGGGCGGTTCCCGCTTCCTGTCGTCCGCATGAGTCCCAAGGGCTCCATTCGCATCCCGCGGCAGGCGGTCGAGGAGTGGATCACGGGTGCCGGTCGGCCAGCGGCGGCGCCCTGACCATGCCCCTCGGCACCTCTCTCGGCTCGCTCTACGTTCATCTGAACGGGGATAACACCGGCCTGACGGAGACGCTGGCCTCGTCGCGCGCGGAGATGGACGGCTTCACGAAGAGCGTCCACTCCAGCGCCGCGTCGTGGAAGAGCGACCTCAACGCGGCCGCGGTGGGGATCGTCGGGGTGGGCGCCGCGGTGACCGCGGGCGTGCTCGGCATGACCGAGAAGGTGGTGGGCCTCGGCCAGACCTTCTACAAGCTCCAGGCGGTCACCGGCATGTCGGGCCAGGAGCTGAGCGCGTGGAACATGCTGGCCGGCCAGGCCGGGGTGGGGACCGATCAGCTCAGCACCATGCTCGGCCGGTTCGCG
>JAJYLG010000128.1 GCA_021787985.1 Chloroflexota bacterium | reverse complement strand
GAGGACGGGGACGATGGCGAAGGCGAAGTTTGAGCGGACGAAGCCGCACGTGAACGTAGGGACGATTGGGCACGTGGATCACGGGAAGACGACGCTGACGGCGGCGATCACGAAGGTGCTGGCGATGAAGGGGGAGGCGCAGTATCGGCCGTTCGACAGCATCGACAACGCGCCGGAGGAGCGGGCGCGGGGGATCACGATCGCGATCGCGCACGTGGAGTACGAGACGGAGAAGCGGCACTATGCGCACGTAGACTGTCCGGGGCATGCGGACTACATCAAGAACATGATCACGGGTGCGGCGCAGATGGACGGGGCGATCCTGGTGGTGGCGGCGCCGGAGGGGCCGATGCCGCAGACGCGGGAGCACATCCTGCTGGCGCGGCAGGTGGAGGTGCCGGCGGTGGTGGTGTACCTGAACAAGGTAGACCAGATGGACGATCCGGAGCTGCTGGACCTGGTGGAGCTGGAGTTGCGGGAGCTGCTGACGAAGTATGGGTATCCGGGGGAGGAAGTGCCGATCATTCGGGGGTCGGCGCTGGCGGCGCTGGAGTCGGGGTCGCAGGATGCGGGAGCGGCGGAGTATGGGAGCATCGTGGAGCTGATGCGGGCGGTGGACGAGTACATACCGACGCCGGTGCGGCCGAAGGAGAAGCCGTTCCTGATGCCGATCGAGGACGTGTTTGGGATCAAGGGGCGTGGGACGGTGGTAACGGGGCGGATCGAGCGTGGGGTGGTGAAGGTGGGGGAAGAGATCGAGATCGTGGGGTTCCGTGACACGCGCAAGACGGTGGTCACGGGGGTGGAGATGTTCAAGAAGATCCTGGAGGCGGGGGAGGCAGGGGACAACGTAGGGTGTCTGCTGCGGGGGATCGAGCGGGACGACGTGGAGCGGGGGCAGGTGCTGGCGGCGCCGGGGAGCATCAAGCCGCACACGAAGTTTGACGGGGAAGTGTACGTGCTGGCGAAGGAAGAAGGGGGGCGGCACACGCCGTTCTTTCCGGGGTATCGGCCGCAGTTCTACATTCGGACGACGGACGTGACGGGGACGATCGGGCTGCCGGAAGGGGTGGAGATGGTGATGCCGGGGGACAACATCCGGATGACGATCGAGCTGATCGCGCCGGTGGCGATCGAGGAAGGGTTGCGGTTCGCGATCCGCGAGGGCGGGCGGACGGTGGGCGCGGGCGTGGTCACCCGCGTGTACGCGTAAGGAAGCGCGCGGAGGCAGGCGATGGCACGGCAAAAGATCCGGATCCGGCTCAAAGCGTACGACCACCGCATCCTCGACCAATCTGCCGAGCAGATCGTCGAGGCGGCGGAGCGCACGGGTGCGGTCGTGGCGGGGCCGGTGCCGCTGCCAACGCGCATGCGCCGCTTCACGGTGATCCGTTCTCCTCACATCGACAAGGACTCGCGCGAGCAGTTCGAGATCCGCACCCACAAGCGGCTGATCGATATCGTCGAGCCCACGAACAAGACGGTGGACGCGCTGATGCGGCTGCAGTTGCCGGCCGGCGTGGACATCGAGATCAAGTTGAGCTGAAGCGATGGATGCGCTGATCGGACGCAAGCTCGGAATGACGCAGACGTTCCTGTCCGACGGCAGGGTCGAGGCGGTGAGCGTGTTGGAGGCGGGCCCGTGCTGGGTCACCCAGACGCGCACCGCCGAGCGCGACGGCTACACGGCCGTGCAGTTGGGCTTCGGCCAGGTTCGACGGCTGAACCGGCCAGAGCGCGGCCACCTGCGCACCGTGGGCGTGGACCTGCGCCACCTGCGCGAGTTCCGCGTCGATGACGTCTCCGCCTTCCAGGTGGGGCAGAAGGTTGGCGCCGAGATCTTCGCGCCGGGCGACTACGTGGACGTGGTCGGCATCTCGCGCGGTCGCGGCTTCCAGGGCGGCGTCAAGCGCCATGGCTTCCGCGGAGGCCCGAAGACGCACGGACAGTCGGACCGACACCGCGCGCCAGGCTCAATCGGCGCCACGACGACGCCGGGCAAGGTGATGAAGGGCCTGCGTATGGCCGGCCACATGGGCGCGCGCCGGGTGACGGTGCGCAACTTGCAGGTGGTGGAGTCGAACCCGGACCGCGGCGTGCTGCTGGTGCGGGGCGGCGTGCCGGGCGCGCCGAACACGCTGGTGCTGATTCGCCGGGCGAGCAAGAAGGGGCGCTGAGATGCGAATGGACGTCGTCAACGAGCGCGGCGAGCTGGTGGAGACGATCGAAGCGGACGACCGCGTCTTCGGCATCCGGCCGCACGCGGCGGCGCTCCACCAGGCGGTGGTGGCGCACCTGGCGAACCTGCGCGCCGGCACGGCGTCCACGAAGACGCGCGGCGAGGTGCGGGGCAGCACGGTGAAGATCAGGCGGCAGAAGGGCTCCGGGCGCGCGCGCCAGGGCAGCATCCGGGCGCCCCACCACCGCCACGGCGGGATCGTGTTCGGCCCGCGGCCGCGGGACTGGTCGCAAGACCTCCCGCGCCAGATGCGCCGGCTGGCCATCCGCTCGGCGCTCTCGGCCAAGGCGGTCGATGGGCAGTTGCGGGTGGTGGACCGACTGCTCTTCGAGCGGCCCGGCACGCGGCACATGCGCCAGGTGCTGCAGGCGCTCGAACTGCCCGGCTCCGCGCTGGTCGTCACGGACGGGCCGGACCGGAACGTGCTGCTGAGCGCCCGGAACCTGGAGAAGGTGAGCTGGGCGCCGGTCGGCAGCCTCTCGGCGTACGAGCTGATGCGCCACCAGGCGCTGGTCATGACGGTTGGCGCGGTGCGCCGGGCCGAGGAGCTGTGGGGTGGCGCGAAGGCGCGCGCGGGGCGCGTGCTGCCGCAGCCGCCACACGTGCGCGCGGTGGGCGGCGAGGCCGCAGAGATGGTTGGCCAGGGACGGACGCCGGCGCCACAGCCTGCCGCACCCGCATCCGAGGCTCCCGCGGCCGAGGGCGCGCCACCCGCCGCGCAACGGCGCACGGCGCGCCGGACCGCACGGCGCAAGGCGACGGGAGAGGAGAGCGGCAGCGATGCCTAAGGCGCTCCACCCGATGCAGGTGTTGGTGCGCCCCCTGATCACCGAGAAGGGGACGCTGCTGGCGAGCGAGGGCAAGTACGCCTTCGAGGTGGCGGAGCACGCCACCAAGCCGCAAATCAAGGAGGCGGTGCAGAAGGCGTTCAATGTGACGGTAGTCTCGGTGAACACGATGCACGTGCCGGGCAAGATGCGGCGCGTCTTCCGCAGCCGGGGGATGACCCGGGCGTGGAAGAAGGCGATCGTGACCGTGTCCCCGGGCGACAAGATCGAGCTGTTCGAGGGGGTCTAGGAGGCGCGCGATGCCGATCAAGCAGTACCGCCCCATGTCGCCCGGCCGCCGCGGGATGAGTGGCTACACCTTCGAGGAGATCACGAAGAAGCGGCCGGAGAAATCGCTCACGGTCTCGCTTACGAAGCAGGCGGGCCGTAATAACCAGGGGCGCATCTCGGTGCGGCACCGGGGCGGCGGGCACAAGCGGCTGCTGCGGGTGATCGATTTCCGGCGCGACAAGCCGGGCGTGCCCGCGCGCGTCGAGGCGATCGAGTACGACCCCAACCGGTCGGCCCGCATCGCGCTGTTGGTGTACCGCGACGGCGAGCGGCGCTACATCCTCGCCCCGTCCGGTGTCGAGGTGGGGCACCAGTTGATGAGCGGACCGGAGGCCGAGGTGCGTCCGGGAAACGCGCTGCCGCTGAGGAGCATCCCGACGGGCACGATGGTGCACAACGTGGAGCTGCATCCCGGCAAGGGCGGGCAGATGGTCCGCAGCGCGGGGGTGGCGGCCCAGCTCATGGCGAAGGAGGGCGCGTACTGCCTGCTGCGGTTGCCCAGCGGCGAGTACCGCCGTGTCCGCGCCGAGTGCATGGCCACCGTGGGCCAGGTGGGGAACACGGAGCACAACATCTTGAAGCTGGGGAAGGCGGGCCGGAAGCGCCATCTGGGTTGGCGGCCGGCCGTGCGCGGCGCGGTCATGAACCCGGTGGACCACCCGCACGGCGGCGGCGAGGGCAAGGCGCCGGTGGGGTTGCCGGGTCCGAAGACGCCGTGGGGCAAGCCGACCTTGGGCTACCGTACGCGCCGCAACAAGGCGACCGACAAGTACATCGTGCGGCGACGGAACGCGTAGCGCGGGAGAGGGCGCAATGTCACGTTCGACGAAGAAGGGGCCGTTCATCCATCCGAAGCTGGAGCGCAAGGTTGACGTCGTGGTGCGCTCCGGGCAGAAGGTCGTCATCCGCACCTGGTCCCGCGCGTCCACGGTCGTGCCGAAGATGGTGGGGCTGACGATTGCGGTGCATGACGGGAGGCGGCACGTGCCGATATACGTCACCGAGAACATGGTGGGCCACCGGCTGGGCGAGTTCGCGCCGACGCGCACGTTCCGCGGGCACGTCTCCAAGTCGGAGCGCACCAGCCGGGTCGGGCGGCGGTAGCCATGCAGGTGCGGGCAGTGGTCAGGGACGTGCGTGTCTCGCCGCGCAAGGTGCGGCTGGTGCTGCGCGAGCTGCCGGGCAAGCGCGTCGAGGACGCGCTGATGCTGCTGCAGTTCGCGGCCACGCCGTCGGCGAAAGTGGTCGCGAAAATCGTGCGCAGCGCGGCCGCCAACGCCGAGAACAACTACCAACTCTCGCCGCGCGATCTGCGTGTCGCCGCGGCCTACGCGGACGGGGCGCGCATGCTGAAGCGGTTCAAGCCCCGCTCGCGCGGCCGGGTGAGCCCGATCAAGCGGCGGTACAGCCACATCACGGTGGTAGTGGCGGACGAGGAGGCATGACGCGTGGGTCATAAGGTCCACCCGACCGGGCTGCGCATCGGCATCATCTACGACTGGCAGTCCAAGTGGTACTCGCAGCGGAACTACACGCAACTGCTGCACGAGGACATCGCGCTGCGCCGCTGGCTCGAACGAATGCTCAAGGATGCCGCGGTGCCGAGGGTCGAGATCGAGCGCAATGCCAACCAGATGCGGATCGCCATCTACACGGCACGGCCAGGTGTGGTGATCGGCTCGCGCGGGGCGCGCGTCGATGAGCTGCGCCGGCAGATCGAGGCCCGGATGAAGGGCCGCAAGGTGAAGGTGGACATCTTCGAGATCAAGCAGCCGGAGCTGGACGCCACGCTGGTGGCGCGCTCCGTGGCCGAGCAACTGCAGCGCCGCGTGGCGTTCCGGCGGGCCGTCAAGCAGACGCTCCAGCGGACGATGCAGCGCGGGGCGCTCGGCTGCAGGATCGCCATCGGCGGGCGGCTGGGCGGGGCGGAGATGTCGCGCCGGCATG
>JAJYLG010000049.1 GCA_021787985.1 Chloroflexota bacterium | reverse complement strand
CTGCTGACGCCCAACCTGCCGGCAGGAGCGAGCGACGCGCCGGCGGGGACGAGCGCCGACTACCTGAGCGCAACGCCACCGAGCGACGCCGTCCAGCTCCGCGGCCGCGTCGCCCGCGGGGCAACCTACCGCACGGTCGGCTACTCCAGCGGCGCCAGCTCCGCCCAGCTCCGCGCGGTCACCTGGGGCGAGCTCGCCCGGGCGGCCGCCGCCCCGTGGCTGCGCAACTACTACCTGCGCCTGCCCGACACCGTCTCGGCCCGCACTCGCCTGCTGGCCCGCCAGCTCGTCCAGCGCGCGCCCACCCCGTTCGACGCGGCGCTGGCCATCGAGAGCTACCTGCGCACCATCCCGTACGACCTCAACATCCCCGCTCCGCCCGCCGGTCAGGACCCGGTCGATTGGTTCCTCTTCGTCGAGCAGCGCGGATTCTGTGACTACGACGCCTCGGCCATGGCGGTGATGCTGCGCTCGCTCGGCATCCCCGCGCGCGTCGCGGTCGGCTACGCGCTCAACGAGAAGCAGGGCGACACCTACATCATCCGCGAGAAAGACGCCCACGCCTGGGTGGAGGCATACTTCCCGGGCTATGGCTGGGTGACGTTCAACCCAACGCCGAGCCTGCCCGAGCTGAGCTACACGCCCGCGCCGAGCCAGACGCCCCTCCCCGGCCAGACGGCCACGCCCACGCCGGGGCCGAACGACAGCGCGACTGCCACGCCGACCCGCGCGCCCAGGGACGCGGGCCAGGCCGACAACGCCGGGGCCGGGCCGAGCAATGGCACGCCGTGGGCCGGCCTCACCGTCCTGGGTCTGCTGGTCATCGGCCTCGGCATGGTGGCGGGCACGGCCGCCTTCCGCTGGGCACGGGTGGACCGGGTGCCCGAGCGCGCCGCGGTGCTGGCCTGGGAGCGGCTGCAGTGGCTGAGCGTCGTCCTGCGCTTCCCGCGTCGCCCGTGGCAGACGCCGCGGGAGTACGCGCGGGCGCTGCGCCGGCGCATCCCCGACGCGCGGGGCGTCGAGGAGCTGGCCGACCGCTACGCCGAGGCGTCCTACGGCCGTCGGCGCCACGATCCCGCGCAGGCGCGCCGCATCTCGCGCACGTGGCTGCGCCTCGCCCGGCGGCTCATCTTCTGGCGGCTGGGTGGCGGCCGCTGACCCCTCTCCGTGCGCGAAATCCGCCGCGGTCCAGCCCGCGCGCCGATCCAGACGAAAGCCGGGCGACGTCGCGCCTCACACCGCGGCGCGACGGAGCAGTGACGAGCCCGAGATGAGGGGGCCGGGCGGTGGCAGCCGCCCGGCCTTCGCCACGTTCGCCCGTGGCACACCAGAGGAGGATCCCGGTCATCCCTGACCGCTAGTCGTTTCCACCGCCGTGCCCGCCGCCATGGTTGCCATGGTCGTGCGGCGGCTCCGGCGTCTCGCTCGGCTTCGGCGTGTACGTCGGCTCGGGCGTCTCCGTGGCCTCGGGCGTCTCCGTGACCTCGGGTGTCTCGGTCGCCGTCGGCGGGGTGCTGCTCGGAGCCTGCACACTGGCGGAGGGCGCCGGGGTCGTGGCGCTGGCCGGATCATCAACGATGATGCGCCCTGCGACCAGGCCACCGTTGCCGTCGTCGCTCGCCTTCACCTCGACGTGGACGCCCACCACGAGCACACCGGCGGCCACCTGGCGGCCGCGCTGCATGATCAGCGTGCCGCTGGTGATCGCGACCGTGCGCGCGCCGACGTTGGTCAGAACCGTAATGGAGCCGGCGGACGCCCCCAGCACCACGCCCTCGAAATAGAACTGCTGCGCCCGCGAGGTCGCCGTCGAGGTCGGCCCTGGGCCGGCGCCCAGCCCCGGCGAGCTGTCAGGCGTCTGCACGGCCATCGGCGGCCGGGACGGAGGCACGTTGGCAGGCGGAGCGCCACCGTCTGGGCCGGAGCCTGTCGTCGGCGCGCCTTCGGCGGACGCGGCCGGGCTGGGCAGCACGGTCGGCTGATCAGCGGGCGCCGTCGCCACTTGCGCGACGGAGCGATGGGGGCCCTCCTCGAACACCGCCAAAGGACCACGCGCCAGAAACGCCGGCATGCCCACGCCGCTGGCGACCGCGCCGGCCACGACGACCGCGGCCGTGACGCCGGCCACCCCCGCGGCCGCGGCCACTTTCGGCCAGCGCAGTCGCAGGAAGGCAAGCCCCGGCAGGAGTCGCAGCAGGCCACGACGGTCGTTCTCGCGCAGTGCCGCCCGCAGCTTCATCTTGCCCTCGATGAAGGACTGCGCGGACACCGCCGGGTCCGGCATGCCGTGCACCTGCCGCGCGACGCCGATCAGCGCCGCCAGATCCTCGAGAGGGACGTCACCTTCCAGCGCCGCGTCCTGCGCGACCTCGCGCAACAGGTCCGCGTGCTCGTCAACCACGTACATGCTGCCGGTCCCTTTCCACGCCCAGCTCGTCTCCCGCCTCAGAGAGGACGCCGCGCAGTTGCCGCAGCGCGCGGAACTGCAGCGCCCGCACCGCTCCCGGGCTCTTGCCGAGGATCTCCGCCACGGTCTCGCCGGAAAGTCCTTCGTAGAACCGTAGGAGCACGACCGCCTGCTGGTCTTCGCTCAGCCGCTGGATCGCGTCCAGCATCGCCTGCTGCCCGGCCCGCTCCTCCGCCCCGTCATCGACGCCATGGTTCGCGGCGGCCTCCAGGCGGACGGTCGTGTGGCGCCGACGCCTGCGCAGGTGGTCTACGGTGCGGTCGTGCGCCAGGCGGTACAGCCATGCCTCGAACGGCAGACCGCGGTCCTCGTAGCGGCCGATGTCACGGAGCGCGTGAACGAACACGTCGGACGCGATATCGGACGCCGCCTGCCGGTCGGCCGTGCGACGGTACGCGTAGGCGTACATCCGGGGGAACCACTGATCGTAGCAATGCTCCCAGGCAAGCGCGTCGCGAGCCCGGAGCCGCGCGGTCACATCGTCCCGTCCCGGCTCGTCTTGCTCGCGGACATCGCGTATCGCCACCACGCTGGCTCCTCCGAGCGCCGTCGCCAGGCCCCTCTGCCTGGTATACCGACGACACCCGCTCTCGCGTTACGCCCCTCAGGGGGAATCTCGGCAAAATCTGTCGCGGCGGGCAGTCCCCCGCCTTGCCGCGGCCGAGCCTCGCGGGCCTGCCCGCGGCACGCAGTCATGCCAGCGCGTCAGCGTCCGGCCGCCTCCACGCCCGCGTTGGGCACGGCTTCGGACCGGCGCCCGTCGCACCCACGCACACGTCGCCGACCGTCGCGCGGCGGCTCGCCGTCCTCATTCACTGTACCGAAGCGTATCGAATTTCGCGGACGGAGGTGCGCACCCTCCACCGCCGGCTCCTTCCTGGGAGCTGCGGATTCCTGGCCGTCGACGGAGTGGTCGTCTCCCGTCGCTCCGGCGCCGCGCAGCGACGCGATCCGAGCACGATCCTTATGGCTGTCCGCTCGCCCTGCCGCCGGAGACTTTTTACCCGCGCGTTCCATGCCGATAACCCGACCGCACCCAACCACGTCCACGATGGAGATGGCGCACCCGGTGTGACCCCGGCGGGCCCGATCTGCCTGTGTCGCGGACCCGCCGGCCCTATACTCGCGCTGGAGGACTGACGATGCAGACGGTGCTGGTGGTCGACGACGAGCCGGCGATCCGCGAGCTCGTGAGCCTCTACCTGACGCAGGGCGGCTTCAAGGTCGCCACCGCCGGGGCCGGCGAGGAAGGCCTGCAGCTCGCCCGCCAGCAGCGGCCCTCCCTGGTGGTGCTGGACATCATGCTGCCGGGCATGGATGGGCTCGAGGTCCTGCGCCAGCTCCGCAAGTTGTCGGACGTCCCCGTGCTGATGCTCACCGCGCGCGGCGACGATGTCGACCGCATCGTCGGGCTCGAGGTCGGCGCCGACGACTACCTCCCCAAGCCGTTCAACCCGCGCGAGCTGGTGGCACGGGTGCGCGCCGTGCTGCGTCGCGCCCAGGCCGGGACGGCCGAGCGCACGCTCCTCCGCGCCGGCGACCTCGAGGTCGACCGCAAACGGCGCGAGGCCCGGGTGAACGGCCAGCTCATCGAGCTGCGGGCGAAGGAGTTCGACCTGCTCGCCGCCTTCGCCGAGAACCCCGGGATCGTCCTCACTCGGGACCAGTTGCTCGAGAACGTCTGGGGCTACGACTACGCCGGCGAGACGCGCACGGTCGACGTCCACGTCAACCACCTGCGGCAGAAGCTCACCGGCGCCTACGCGCAGATCCAGACGGTCCGGGGCGTCGGCTATCGCCTCGTGGCCGAGGAGGTCTGATTGGTCCCGCGGACCCTCCGCGCGCGCATCGCAGCCGCCCTGGCCTTCACGGTGATCCTCACGATCGCGCTCGCCGGCATCACGTTCTTCGCCCTGGAGCGGAACTCGCAGCGTAACCAGGCGTTGCGCACGCTGCGGCTGGTCGCCGTGCCGGTGCGCGCCGGCTTCGTCCTGCGTGAGCAGGCGCGCGCCAACCCGCGCCTCTCCGGGCTGCTCACCCGCGCGTTCTTCGACTCCATCGCCCAGGAGGGCAACGTCGCCGTGGCCGTGCTGAACGGCGACGGCGTCGTCATCGCCGAGCCGGACGTCACGAGCAGCATGAACCTGCTGGGCCAGCGCTTCCCCCTGCCCGACCCGGCCGCGCCGCGGCCGCTGCTCGCGCTGCGCGAGGGGTCGCTGACCACCACCCAGGGACGGCGGCTCCTGTACGCCACCGGCTACCTGACGGCCCCCAACGCGAGCAATCGGCTCCACGGGGTCGCCTTCGTCGTCGCCATCCCCACCGAAACCGCGGCCGAGATCGCCGGCAGCTTCACTCCGCGGCTCGCCATCTCCGGGGCCCTCGCCCTCGCGGTGGCGCTCGTGGTCGGCCTGCTGCTGGCGCGCGCCGCCACGCGCCCCCTCGGCCGCGTCGAGCGGCTCGCGGTCGATGTCGCCGGTGGCGACTACGGCGGCCGTCTGCAAGAGGAGGGACCCGAGGAGACCCGCCTCGTCGTCCGCTCGCTGAACCACATGCTCGACGCCGTCCAGTCATCACAGGAGGCCATGCAGCACTTCCTCGCCGACGCCAGCCACGAGCTGCGCACGCCACTCACCGCCATCAACGGCTTCGCCCAGGCGCTAGAGGACGGCACGATCACGGACGAGACGGCCCGCGCCCGCGCGCACAACCTGATTCAGAACGAGTCACGCCGATTGCTGCGCCTAGTGGAGGAGCTGCTCGACCTCTCGCGCCTGGAGGGCGGTCAGGTGCGGCTGGAGCGCTCGCCAATCCAAGCGGGCGAGCTGCTGCGCCACGTCGCGGACGTCTTCTCGCTGCGAGCCGAGGACGCCGAGATCGGCCTGGCCGTCTCCGCCATCGACGATCTCCACCTGTACGGCGATTTCGACCGGCTGGAGCAGGTGTTCACCAACCTGCTCGACAACGCGCTGCGCTACACGCCCAAGGGCGGAGCCGTCACGTTGGCCGCCGGGCGGGAAGCCGGCCAGGCCGTCGTGACCGTCACCGACACCGGCCTCGGCATTCCGCCCGAAGAGCTACCACACGTCTTCGAGCGCTTCTATCACGGCAAGCGGGGCAGTACCGGCCTTGGCCTGGCGATCGCGCGTGAGATCGTCCGCGCGCACGGCGGCACGGTGGAGATCGACAACGCGCCCGGCGCCGGCGCCCGTTTCACCGTCCGCCTGCCGCTGGCCGAGACACCCGGGCGAACCCCCACCGTCACTCGCGCGTAGCGGCCGCGTGCTCCCGCCGCGTGCGTTCACGCAGCCCCGCGTCCGCCAGGTAGTCGAGCGCCGTCCAAGCCAGCGCCACGGCCGCCTGGATCATCGCATCCTGCGCTTCCCGCGAGCGCGCCGCTTCCGCGAACGCCGCCGTATGCAGCGCCGGCGACTCGCGCGTGATCGCCACCATCGGGTGGATCGCGGCCACCACCTGGCTGACGTTCCCCAGGTCCGTGCTGGCCGTGAACCGCCGCCGCACCTCGCCCTCGTCCAGGAAGTCACGGCCCAGCGCCCGCGCGTTCCGCTCGTAGGCTTCCTCGAGCGCGGCGACGCGCGCCAGATCGGCGTATGGCCGCTCGAGCCAGCGCACCTCGACCTCGCAGCCGGCGGCCGCCGCGCCGGCACGCAGCGCCGACTCCACCCGCTCGCGCAGCCCCGCCAGCGCGCGGACCGTGGCATGGCGCACCGTGTAGCGCGCGACCGTCCGCTCCGGCACGACGTTCGGCACCTGGCCCGCTTCGAGGAAGACGCCGTGGATGCGCGCCTCGGGCGGGATGTGCTGTCGCATCGCGGCCAGTGCCATATAGCCCAGCACCATCGCGTCGAGCGCGTTCCGTCCCTCCCAGGGCGCGGCCGCGGCGTGCGCCGCCAGCCCGGTGTAGCGGACGTCTACCGTGGCCGTCGCCAGGCAGTTCATCGCGCGGGCGTCCGCGACCGAGCAAGGGTGGACCATCAGCACCGCGTCCACGTCACGAAAGGCGCCGTTTTCGATCAGGACGATCTTGCCGCCTCCGCCCTCCTCGGCCGGCGTGCCGAGCACCCGCACCTCACCGGCCAGCCCGCTCTCCAGCGCCGCGCGGACACCGAGTCCCGCGCCGCAGGCGGCGGCGGCGATCAGGTTGTGCCCGCAGCCATGCCCAATCCCGGGCAGCGCGTCGTACTCGGCGAGGAACGCCACCACCGGGCGGTCGTTCGCGGACGAAGCGGCCCGCCCCTCGACCGCCGTCTCCACCCCATACGCGCCTCGGACGGCCCGCAGCCCGTACCTCTCCAGCAGCTCAGCGACGCGCGCGGCGGCGTGCCGCTCCTGGAAGCCGATCTCCGGGCGCGCGTGCAGCTCGAGGCTGAGCGCCACCAATCCGTCGTCGGCGGACGCCGCCTCCTCGATGGCGGCACGCGCCGTCTTCTTCAGCCGCTCGTCTGCCGGCATGGTTGCCTCCTGTCGCGTGGGATCAGCGCGCCCAGGTCCAGCCGGGATCGCGGAACCGGGCCACGCGGGCCTGCCAGGCGCGCTCCTCGTCCGGCTCCAGCGCCCGCCTGCGCAGCTCGGCGCCGTGCTCCTCGAACGACTCCAGGATCGCGCGGGCAAGCGTCGGGGCGTCAATCGGCCGCCCGACTGCGTCAGAAACCGTCGTCGAGGGGGCAAGCGGCTCATCGGGCCAGAGCCCGCCCAACCCACTATTGGTTCGCCCGTGGTGGACGGGCGCTTGCAAGCGGATCGCCCCGTGCTGCAGGACGCCGCCGTCGGCGCGCACCTGCGCGGCGCCCATCAGCTTCGCCCCGTCCCAGGTCGCCTCGTACGGCGCAGCGACCGCGAAACAGTCCGCCGCCGCACGACCGCCTGCAGGACCGTCGTCCGGCGGGGGCACGCCCACTCGCTGGAGCGCCGCCAGCACCGCTCCCGCCAGGCGACCGGCGACCGCGCGGACGGGGCCCTGCGCCCACGGATGCGCCCCGGGCAGGGCGATAGCGTAGGTCAGCGTGCCGTCGTGCAGCACCGCGCGCCCGCCGGTCGGTCGACGTACGACCTCGAGGCAGCCGTGATCGGCAGCACGCCGGTCGAGCCCGTCGGTACGCTGGAAACGCCCGAGCGACACGCACGAGCGCGCGAACTCGTAGCAGCGCAGCGTGACCTCGCCCGACGCGGCCGCGGCCAGCATCCACGAGTCGAGGGCCATCTGGCGGGCGCCGTCCGCCCGGATGAGCGGCAGCACTCGCACTCGGCCCAGCGGCGGCCCGCCGGCCGGCTCCGGCGCACGATACATCCGGCGGCGATCAGCCGCGGGGGTTGACGATCATCACGATGACGCCGGCCACGGCGCCCAAAGCGCAGATCGCGGCGACGATGACCCCCGTGTTCATGTTCACCAGCTCATGACCCGCCACGCTGACCGCGAACGCGGGCGCCAGACCCAGCGCCCCGACCAGCGCGCTTGCCAGTGCGAGGACCTTCCCACCGCATCGCACGATGCCGCACCCCCTGCCCCGTTCCTGCTGGCGAGAATAGCGCGTCTTCCGCCCGAGCGCGAGCCGCTGTCCGGCGGTGGACGCCCCCGCCCCGACGCGAGATTCCCGCCCCCCACATCCGTGGGGGCAGGCTGCGCGGGAATGACGCAGGACGCGCGCCGTCCGCACGCTCGACCAAGCGGCACGCCGGACCGGGCCTACTGGAGCGCGGGGCCGAGCACGGCGAACCCGACGGCGGCCGCCACCACGGTGAAACCCGCCAGCGCACCAAGCACGATCGCCGCCGCCAAGCCTGCCGCCAGCGGCCGGGCGCGAAGGGTCCAGGCGATCCAGGCGCCCAGCAGCCCGGCAAGCCCGACGAGCACGCCGCCAAAGATGCCCGCGACCCAGCGATTCTGATGGGCGAGGCCGGCGGCCGTCAGCATCGCGGCCAGATCCACCATCGCCCCGGAGACGAGCCCAACGGCTCCCAGCAGCGCTCCGTGCAGCGGTCGCCCGGCGGGCGCCGCGCCACGGGGCGTCGCCAGTTGAACGCCGGGCCTGCGAGTGCTCGCGGTTGCCATCTCCATGTAGCATAACGCCGGCCCGGGGTGGCGCGTTTCCGCATCGGCAGGACCGCCCGTGTAGGATAGGGTCACATACGGAGGTCACGCCGGTGGAGACGTCAATCGCTACGGCGCAGGTCCGCGTGCTCACGCCCCAGATCACGCCCGAGGAGATCGACTCGCGCGTCACCGCCCGCCGGGCCGAGGGGTTCGGCTTGCTCGGCAAGCTGCCGTTCGGCCGCCCGCGTCCCGAGGCGGTGGAGGTGGCGAGCCGCCAGACCCGCCACCTGCCCGTGTGGCACCTCGTCGGCCACGCGGTGTACGAATACGACCGGGCTCGCGAGTTCCGCATCGACCTCAGCCGGCCCGAGGTCCGCTACGTCGTGATCGGCCAGCAGCGGCTCGACCCGGCGCACGACGAACGCCACATCATGCTCCGCGGCACCGAGCACGTGCGCGACGAGCGCAACGCCGAGTACGAGATGGACGCCCGCACCAAGGCGCGCCACGCCGCCCAGTGGGCGTCGAACCCGGCGACCGTGGCCGGCTCCCTGTCCGACATCGGTGCGCCCGGCGACACGGTCGACTGGCCCGAGACCCCCGCGGCCGAGGCGCTCAAGCCGCTGCTCGGCGAAATCGCCGTCGCCATCGACGCCGAGCGGGTTGACGAGGAGCGGATCGACGTGACGACCCTGGAGCTGCTCTTCCGGCCAATCCTGGTGGTGGAGTACCGCTACGGCGAGAAGTCCGCCACCTCGGCGCTCGACCTAGTCCGCGGGAGCTGGGGCGACGTTCCGCCCGCCTCCGGCGCGGCCGCGCCGGCCACGCTGCAAGAGCTGTACGCAATCGACGACCCACGCCTGCGCGAGCTGATCGGCGAGTGCGCGCGCCCAGCGGAAGGCGCGCCGGCGAGCGCGTTGGAGCGGCTACGGTCCGTGCTCGGCCGCTGACGGCCGCGCCCGGCGCGGGGTCGCGGGCGACGCGCCGGCCCCGCGCGTCCGCCTGGGGCGGACGACGCGAGACCGGCTGCGGGGGGAAGGGGAAAGCGTACTTGCCTTGACCGCGACGAAACGGTCCGACCCGACCGAGACCGGCCTTGCCGGCCGCGCGAGTCGGCCCCAGGGCCTCGGCCTCACTCGTATACGTGGCTGGGCAAGAATTCGATCTTCTTGAACTCCGTGCTGCCGTTATGGTGTTTGATTCCCGTCTCGTCATGGCCGGGAAAAACGAACGCCTCGCGTTCCGCCGCGACCTTCCGCAGCTTCTCCACGGACTGCGCCCACTTCTCCGGGCTCCACACGATCGGCGATCCCACGGCCGGCGGGCCGTAGCTGTCGTGGGTGTAGAGCGCGTCGGAACTGAGCAGCACCCAGCCAGTGTGATGCAGCTTCACCAGCAGCCCCATGGTGCCGGGCGTGTGACCCGGGAGGCTGATCAGCCAGACATCCTTGAGGATCTCCTGGTCGCCGTAGGTGGTCGTCGGCCGCTTGTGCGCGAGCATGTTCCAGTCGGCCCGCACGAAGAAGTTCTCGGCCGAGTCGATCTGCATCACGTGCTTGTACTCGTCCTCGTGGCAGACGACGGTCGCGCCGGCGTCCTCGAAGAGGCGCAGGCCACCGGCATGGTCGCAGTGCAGGTGTCCCTGGATCACGTACTTGAAGTCGTCCGGCCCCAGCCCGACGGACTTCAGACGCGCCTCCAAGCACACCTCCGGCGTGATCTTGCTGACGTCGATCAGATACTGCCAGCCCTCGAGCCACTCCTGTCGCACCGCGGTCGAAATGCCCGTCTCCCAGAGGATGCGACCATCCGGGTGCTCGATCACGTAGCTCAAGGCCGGGCACTGGTACCAGACCTTGTCGGCTTTCTGTCGCGGCGTGGTCAGCGCGTAGTTCGGATGCGGGAACACGAGCAACTCGTAGTCCAACCCCATGTAACCGAGGTTCAGGCCCTTCAGCTTGATCCCCACGTGCGCACCTCTCCTGCCCGTTTTCGTTCTCTGCCTGGACCGGAAACACGACGCGGGACCAGCGGTCGTGCGGGCGCTCTGCCGTCGCGCCGGCGCCCGCACGACCGCCCCCGCCTACACCCGCTGCATCTCCCGCGGGTTGAGGTCCGTGGTCGAGACCGGGTTCTCGACCTGGCCGCCGCAGGCGCGCCGCAGGATCGGCATCGCCTCCTCGGCGAAGTACTGCATCTGCTCCTCGATCTCCTCGCCACGGAAGCCACCCAGCTCGAACCACGTGTGGAACATGAAGTCGTCGTAGCCGCACTGCTCCTTGACCCGCAGGATCGCTTCGGCCACATCGCTGGGAGTGCCGAACAGCGCGATCTCCTTCTTCAGCAGCAGGTCCCCCGTGACCTTCATGTTCAGGTCGTACATCGGCTCATCGGCGTCCGCCAGAACGGCGGCGAAGCCGAACGGGCCGTAGTAGTCCCACTGCAGCTCGAGGGCGGACTTCATCCGCTGCAGCTCGCGGTCTTTATCCTTGCCGGGCATGGTCAGGTGGATGTAGCGGCAGGTCACGATGCCGCGGCGCTTCTGCGCGTCCCAGCCGAACTTGAAGCGGCCGCGGTTGGCGCGGTCCGGCCAACCCTGTTTTTCGGCCTCGTCGTAGTAGACCTCGATGTTCTTCCGCAGCCGGGAGTTCGGCTCGACGATGAAGTAGCCGTTCACCCCGCGCTGCGCCGCCCAGCGGATCGAGCGCTCGGTCGTCAGGGGCTCCCAGGTCTGCGGATGCGGCTTCTGTAGTGGCTGCGGGAAGACCTGCAGCTCCTTGAGGATGGTCGCGGACTGCAGCACCGGGTTCGCCCCGCCATACGGGTCGGGGGCTCCGACCTTGAGCACCTCCTCGAGGCGTCGCTCGACCTTGTCCATCGAGAAGTAGGCGATGGTCTGCTTGTGGTTCCAGCGCGTGTACACCGGCGGGATCGTGAAGAACTGTCCCTGGTGCGAGAAGGACGGCTGAGTCCAGGCCTTGATGATGATGTCGTAGGCCTCCTGGTAGTAGGCCCGGTTCCGCTCCTGGTCCTGGATCGTCGAGCCGTACGGCCAGCCGAACACCTCGGCTTCGCGCGGCTGGTACCCACGGCCGATGCCGAACTCGAGCCGGCCGCCGCTGATCACGTCGAGCATGGCGGCCTGCTCCGCGATCCGCACCGGGTGCCACCAGGGAAGGATGTTGGCCGCCTGGCCGAGGCGGATCCGCTTCGTGTGGGCGGCGATGGCCGTCTCCGTCAGCAATGGATTCGGGCTGTACTCGGCTCCTTCCGGCTGGAAGTGGTGCTCGGTCATGAACCAGTAGTTGAAGCCGAGCCGGTCCGCCAGGATCCCCTGCCGGATCTGGTTGACGAGAACGCGCTGGTTGCTCTCCTGGACTTCCGCGAGCGTGCCGTCGTTCACCACCACCCCGTTCGGTGTGGTGACGGCCGGCAGATCGCTCGCCCCGTTGTGGAACACGCCAACTTCAAGCATCTTGTTCTCCTCCGCTGGAGGCTGTCGGGCAGCGCCCGCCTGCCTCAGATGTTCGTCGTATCTTGCGAAGCGTTCCCGCTATTTCCCTTGCGCGCTTCACCTCCCCTCGCCCCTGACAGCGACGCGCTACTCCAACGCACCACAGGCGCGCAGCGCGGCGATGTGCGCCGCGTCGTAGCCAAGCACGTCGCGCAGCACCTCGTCCGTATGCTCCCCGAGCAGCGGCGCGCGGCGGCGCACGCGAACGTCCGATGTGCCGAACCGCCACGGTGCGCCGATGTGACGCCGGGCGCCGACCTCCGGATGCTCCAGCTCGGAGAACACCCCGCGGGCGTTGAGCTGCTCGTCCTCCGCGACCCCGCGATTGCTGAGCACGTGGTAGCTCGGCACACCGTGCCGCTGCAGGGTTTCCACCGTCTCGGACCAGGACCGGCCGCGCGTCCACTCGGTGATGGCCGCTTCCAGCTCGTCCTCGTGCTGCTTCCTGGCCGCCGCCGTGGCGAAGCGTGGGTCGCGCGCCAGCTCCGCGCGGCCGCTGGCGGCACACAGGCCGTGCCACTGCTCATCGCTCCAACAAGCGACGGCGACCCACTCGTCCTCCTCGGCGGCGGGGAAGACCCCCTGCGGCGCCTGCCGCTGGTCCCGGTTCCCCTGGCGCGCCGGCTGACGGCCGTTCATCGCGTGGTCCATGAACGCCTCGCTCACGACGCCGATGGCCGCCTCCCACTGCGACATGTCGATGAACTGGCCCTCGCCCGTCTCCTGCCGATGCCACAACGCCGTCAGCACCGCGAAGGCGGCGTGCAGACCCGCGTTCGGATCGCCGTACGAGAGCCCGATCTCGCTGGGACCCAGGCCGGGATAGCCGGACAGCGACGCGAGCCCGATCATCGGCACCTGCACCGGACCGTAGGCGATGTAGTTCGCCTTCGGCCCGGTCGCCCCGTAGCCAGAGAAAGAGACCACGATGACGTCCGGCTTCACCCGGCGCAGCGCCTCATAGCCGAGACCCGCCCGGTCCATCACGCCGGCCGAGAAGTTATCCGCGACGACGTCGCAAGCCGCCACCAGGTCCTTGGCCGCCTGCACGGCCTCCGGCTGCTTGAGGTTGAGGCTGATACTCCGCTTCTGCTGGCTGTACTGGTTGAAATAGCCCGCGTGGTTCGCGCCGGGCACGTCCTCAGCCCAGGGGGGCAATCGCCGGGTCGTATCGAGCCGCAGCGAGGACTCGACCTTGATCACGTCCGCGCCCAGCAGCGCGAGCTGCAGGGTGGAGACGGGCCCCGCCCACACCCAGGTGAAGTCCGCCACGCGCACCCCCGCCAGGGGCAGCGCATCCCGACCATCCCCGCTCATGCCGGCATCGCCTCCTCTGCCGCGCGGCGCTCGGCGCTCCAGTCGGCCAGCACCTCTTCCGTGTGCTCACCGAGACGCGGCGCCCGGCGGCGGACCTCCCAGGGACTGCCAGAGAAGCGAAACGGCGCGCCGGGATAGGTCAGCCGACCCGCGTCCGGGTGGTCCACCTCGACGAAGAACCGCCGCGCCGCCAGGTGGTCGGACCCGCGCAGCATCGCCATGTCGAACACCGGCGCGCAGGCGATCTTCCGCGCCTGCAGCTCCACGTACGCCTGCTCCCGGGTCAGGTGTTGCAGCGCTTCCTCGATCAGCGGCATCAGCACGTCGCCGTTCTGCGCCCGCAGGAGCCGGTCGGCGAAGACGTCCCAGTCCGCCCATTCGGGGTGACCCAGATACTCGACCAGCCGTTGCCACTGGTCCTCCTCGATGCAGGTCAGGAAGAACGGCCCGTCCGCGACCTCGATGATCCCCCAGGGGCCGATGGCACGCTGGCCCAGCCGCGAGGCGACCCGCCCCGCGTACGTCCAGTGCATGAAGTTCATCTCCAGGTTGCTGGCGATGCACGCCTGGACGCTCACGTCGACGTGCTGGCCGATCCCCAGCTCCCGTCGGGCGAACAGCGCGCCGAGCGTGACGATCGCGCCGTGCACCCCCGCCTGGAAGTCCGCCTGCTGCCCAAATGCCTTCAGCGGCGGCAGCGACGGGTCGCGCAGCGCCCCCGGGCTGATGTACAGCCACCCGCCCGCTGCCACCTCGGTCAGCTCGGTCGCCGCCCAGTCTCGCCGCGGGCCTGTCATCCCGAACGGCGTGATCGTCGTGACCACCACCCGCGGGTTCACCGCGCTCAGCCGCTCGTACGTCAGCCCGCGTCGCTCGATCTCGCGCGGAGCACCGCTCACGACAACCGCGTCGGCGTGCGCGACCAGGCGGAGGAGTCGCGCTCTGCCTTGCTCGCTCTCCCAGTCGATCACCACGCCGCGCTTCGCCTGGTTCAGGTACAGGTGCAGCCCCGACCGCTCTGGGTCCTCGACGCCGTCAGGGAACGGCCCCCGCCGCCGCGCGGGATCGCCCCCGGGCGGCTCGACCTTGGCCACATCCGCTCCCATGTGCCCCAGCAGCTTCGCAGCGTACGGCGCCGCCACCAGCTCGCCGCACTCGATCACCCGCATGCCCGCCAATGCGCCGTTTCTCATCGCTCGACTGCGCTCCCTCCCCTTGCTCCTGACCGCAGGCGCGCACCGCGCCGCCGCCCCGGGACCGGCTGCACATCGCGGTCCGCGAACATCGGCAGGCGCGCGCGCTGCACCCTGTCGGCGACCTGCCGCCGCAGCAGATGCTTCACGACCTTCCCCGTGCTGGTGCGCGGCAGACGGTCGACCTGGTAGAGCAGGTGCGGCACCTGGAAGTCGGCCAGCGAGATGCGGCAGTGCTCCCAGACCTCGCGCAGGTCGAGCGTCTCTCCCGCGCGCGGCACGACCACGGCCACGATCGCCTCCACCACCTCCGGATGCGGCACGCCGATCACGGCCGCTTCCTGCACTGCCGGGTGCTCGTACAGGACTTCTTCCACCTCGCGGCTCGAGACGTTGACCGTGCCGGCCTTCACCAGGTCCTTCAAGCGATCGACGATGGTGATGAAGCCTTCCCCGTCCATCACCGCCACGTCGCCCGTGTGCAGCCATCCGCCGCGCGTGACCCGCGCGGACGCCTCCGGGTCGCGGAAGTAGCCCGCCATCAGGTGCGGCCCGCGCACCAGCAGCTCGCCCCGCTCGCCGGCGGGCAGCGGGCGACCCCGTTCGTCCGCGATCTGAATCTCCACGTTGAGGGCGGGCCGTCCGGCCGAGCCCGCCTTGCGCAGTTGGTCGTCCGGCCGCAGCATCGCTACGCTGGGGGACATCTCGGTGAGCCCGTATGAGTTCCAGAAACGGACCTGAGGTAGCGCCGTGTGCAGGTCCCGCAGCACCTGCACGGGCATCGGCGCCCCGCCGTACATCACCTTGCGCAGCGACGGCATCTGCTCCGTGCTCAGCACGCCCGCACGCAGCGAACGGACCCAGAACGCCGGCGCCCCGAACATGCGGGTCACCTGGTGACGCCGCACAGCCGCGAGCACGGCGGCCGGGTCGGTCGTATCGAGGATGATATTGGTGGCTCCAACCATCAGCTCCGGCATCAGGCAGCTATGCAACTGCGCCACATGCGCGAGCGGGTGGGTGTGCAGCTCCACGTCGTCCGCCGAGTATTCCCCATCGACCGCGATCGAGGTGTAGTGCGCGATCAGGCAGCGGTGCGTGAGCACCACGCCCTTGGGGTGGTTCTCCGTCCCGCTCGTATAGAGCATCTGCACGGCGGCGTCGTCCGCCTGCGGCACTTCCGGCTCCACGGCCGCGCCCTCTGCCAGGAACGACTCCACGTCGGGGGAGGCCGCTCCGGGCACCGGACCGGCGCACAACGCCCCATGCGCGATCGCGGAGTCGCACACGCCCTCAGACGGCGCGCCGCAGAACAGGGCGCGTGGCTGCGCGTGCGCGATCACCCATTCGACCTCGCGCGGCGGCAAGATGGGGTTCAGCGGCACGGCGACCACGCCCGCCTTCGCCAGGCCAAGCAGCGCCACCACAAGCTGCCAGGAGTTCGGCAAGAGCACCACCGCGCGCTCCCCCGGCGCGGTCCCGGCCAGCACGCGGCTGGCGAACCGGTTCGCCAGCTCGTTGAGCTCGCGGTAGGTCAGCTCCACCTCACCGTCGACGAGCGCGATGCGCGTCGGGAATCGCCCTGCCGAACGACGCAGCAGATCGCCCGGCGTCTGCCGCCGCAACAGCGGACGGTCGCCGGCCTCGCGCCCACCGGACCGGTGCCCGTTCATGGCTTCACGCGCTCGCCCGCAAGACTCCAGTAGCTACGGTTATAGTGAATCACTGGCTCCGCCCCGAGGGCCGTCGCGCCGTCCTCCACCCGGAGCATCCACAGCAGGTGATCACCGCCGCTGACGACGTCCCACCGGTCGCCGCACATCCAGGCGAGCTGTCCGGCGAGGTACGGCACCCCGTGCGGGCAGCTCACCGTCTCCACGCCCGCGAACTTTTCGATCCCGCGGGTGGCGAAGCGGGACGCGAGGCCGTCCGCGTCCTGCCGCAAGATGGTCACCGTGGCATGCCCCGCGCCCCGGAATGCGGGCGCGGACTCGTTATTCTCCGCCACGCAGAAGAGCGCCAACGGCGGGTCGAGCGAAAGCGAGCAGAACGACGCGACGGTCACGCCGCGCGGGGTGCCGTCGGCCTCGCGCGCGCACACCACCGTGACGCCGCTGGCGAAGCGACTCATCAGCTCGCGGAAGACGTCACCCGCGATCACCGACGCGGCCCCCTGGCCGTTCGGCGCGGCCGGCTGGTGCCGCGGCGCGCGGCCATGCGGCCCGTCATCCCGCGACGGATTAGGGACGGCGCCACGATCGGGGCTGTTCCCCCCACGGACAGACCTCCCCCCCAGGTAGGGGAAGAATGGCGCGCGCCGGGATAACCTGGCTATATCTCACAGGGCAAAAGGTGCCTGGGCGATTTGCCGGCTATGACAAGTTGCGGCGCCTCGCCCATGGCCGCATACTGCTGCCACCGGGAGGGGACTGGCGATGGTCGCACGACCACGCTCGCTCATCCGCAGCCTCGAATCCCCTGATGTGGGCCTCCTGTGGGAGGTAGCCGCCGACCTGATGCGCGGCCAGCGCACCACCGGCGCCCTGGCCATCGCCAGCCGCTTGCTGGGCGCGCCGGTCGCTCTCCTTGACCGCGCCGGACGCGTAACGGCGCATGAGGACAGCGACAGCGAGCTCGACCCGGGGTGGCTCGACCTCGTGACGCGCAAGCGTCTCTGCCGCGACGAGGCAGAGCTCAGCCAGTTCGCCAACGCGATCCACCTGCTCGAGCGCAGCCCGCGGGTCGATGTGTACGAGAGCGAGCATGCGCTGGGCTGCGCCAGCCCGCTGGCGCTGGCGGCGGTCCGCACGCCGGACGGGCTCCAAGCCGCCCTGGCGGCGCGCTGGCCTCCTCGCCGCGTGCCCGAGGCGGAGGCAGGCCGCATCCTCGGCGCCGCTGCCGTGATCCTGTCGCTCGATGCTCACTGGCGCACGGCTGCCGTGCGCGCCGGCCGCCACGCGTTGGAAGAGGCGCTCTGCGACCTGCTCCACGGACGCGTCACCGAGCTCTTGCCCGTGCGGCAGCAGATGCTCGCGCTCGGGCTGGACCTGTGCACGCCGCGGCGCACCTATTTCGCGCGCGTCCTTGACCGGGCGACCAGCGCCGCCCTTGCCGGGCCCGCGTGCCAGACGCTCGCCGTCCGTCTGTCCCGTGAGTGGGAGCCAACCGGCACGGCGTTCGTCGTCCGCGACGCCGACGACGACGGTCTGGCGGTGGTGGCGGGAAGCGCCGAGCAGGACCTCGCCGCTCGAATCGCCGAGGACCTGCAACAGCACGCGCGCGTCATCAGCGCCGGCGCGGCGGTCTTCGTGGGCATGAGCGGCCCCTGCCAGCAGCCGGGCGACTACCCGCTGGCGCACCGCCACGCCGTGCTCGCGGCCCGCGTCGCCCGGCGTCGCCGGCTCAGCGCACAACCGCTCGCGCTGGAGGCCCTCGGCCTCTTGCCGCTGCTCGACTCGGTACGCAAGACCGCCGAGCTGGGGGCATTTGCGAGGAACGCGCTCGGCCCCCTGATCAGCTACGACCAGCAGCACGGCACGGCCCTCACCGAGACCCTGGCTGCCTTTCTCTTCTGCGACGGCGACGCGGCCCGCGTGGCCACCGAGCTGGTCGTGCATCCCCGGACCGTGCGCTACCGGATTCAGCGCGCCGAGGAGCTGCTCGACGCGCGGCTCACCGAGCACGCCACGCTGACGCGCCTCTACGCCGCCTGCGAGCTGCTGCAGGCGCTCGGGCTCGACTCGTTCCCCGACTGACCGGCCCGTCGGCTGCCCGCCCGCGCCCAGGCGGGGGGCGTTCCGCCGCTCAGGCTGGCGACGCCGGTGAGCAGCACGCGCAGCTCAACATCGCTCAGGGCGCCAGCGCGGCGTCTCGGAGGCGTGCGTCACGAGCGGGAAGACGCGGACTCGGGTTTGTGACTGGAGCGCCGGTCACTTGCCGTGCTTCTTGCGCCAGTCCTTCGGGAGCACGACGGTCCACTGCGCGGTCAGCCCCGTTAGGGGATCCGTGTAGGTGAGTGGGACTTCGCTCCCCGCATCTCGCAACGTGCAGTAGGTGATGACGGTGACCGTGGCACCGGGATCCAGGGGGTCCGGCGGGAGCTGCGTGCCGGCCGCGTAAGTCAGCGTCGGGATGGCCGGCCCCAAGGGCCCGAAATCACGATGCTCGCTCCGCCCCATGGGATCCACCGGCACCGTTCCCGGATTGCGCATGCGGTACTGCACTTCGAGCGCTGGCTGGTCCACGAGCGCTTGGGGCAGGTAGTTCAAGAAGGCGGCCCGGGGAGGTCGGGGCAGGATCCGCGCGCTCAGGATCTGGACCTCCGTGGCTCCGACCCGCTGCCATCCGCCGGGGCCGCCGATGGTCACGGCAGAGCTGCCGCCGCCACAGGCCGCGAGGCCCAATGCTACCGCCGCCAGCAGGACGACTCGCCCTAATGGACCGCCCAGACGATGCTCTCCTGTGCTCGCAACGTCGCGAGCAGCCGCTCTCGCGCCTGCTGCTGCAGGCGTGGGTCGTTGCGCTGCGCCGGCGGCAAGCCGGCCACGAGCGATCGCACCAGTTGTGCTTCGGCGAGGGACTCCTGGTAGAAGGCGAGTACGCGCGGGCTCGCCAGCCACTGGCTCCAGCTCGAGAACCCTTGCAGTTGCAGCATCTCCGGCCAGGCGAGCCCCGCCGGAGCGCTCGCGGGATGAGCGGCCAAGTCCTTGGCCACGTCCTCCATCGCCGCCTCTGCCTGAGCGGGGGACACGCGAATCCCTCGCCGGGCCACCTCGTCCTGCAGCAGGTAGTGGTCCTCGATCAGCTTCTCGGCGCCGCTCTGATAGGCGCTGAGCGGCGTCGAGGCGGGCGCGTGGGCCGCAAAGCGGAGCCAGGCTTCCTCAGCGACGAGCTGCTGGCGAGGCACCACCCTGCCGTTGATCCAGCCCACCACCGCCGGATACCCAGGCGGGCTCGGAGGATAGAACTGCTGCAGTGCGGGGGCGAGCGGCGTCGCAAGAGCCACGGTGGGGGTGGAAGCGGCGGACCGGCCGCTCGCGGGGGCCTGCGCGACGACGACCCACGTTCCCAAAGCGATCGCGACCAGGCCAACGATCGCGCCCAGAACGAGCGCCGCTGCGCTTCGTGGAGGGATGAGACGCCACGTCCTACGCGGCCTCTCGCCGGTTGCCGGTGTCTGACGCTCCCTGGCGGTCATCGCGAGCTCCAACCGGCGTAGATGGGGAACTGGTAAACGACGTCGTAGTCGTCTCCCGCAACCCATCCCATTTCCCCGTACATGAAGGTCTCGCTTCGCGCTGTCGAGCCGGATGGCGCGTACAACCACTGCGGCATGTCATTGCACAACCAGGTCGTGGTCCCCCAGTCGTACAGGTAGTCGCCCGTGCAATCGGTATACGGGGACAAGCTGATCTGCTGACCGATTATCGTGAACGGGTTCCCGTTGATACCCCAGTGACCCTGGGCTGGGCCCAGGTGGTCAAACTCAACGGCCCACAGCTTCCTTGCGTCGGCCGCGGTACCCTGATCCATGTAGACCCACGACGTTGTCTGCATGTAGCCGCAGCCGCTGCCACAGACCCCGTCGCCATTGACGTCGTAGTAGCAGGCTGACATGGTGAAGCGATGCCAGGTGTTGTCGGCCCGCGCCAATCCACTCGCCCGAGCAGCGAGGATGGCCGCCACGCCAACCAGCAGAAGTACGAGACCGCGTTGCCAACGGCCGCCCATCTTCTCCTCGTTCCTGATCTGCGGTGCAGACGGCCAGGAGCGTGTCAATCGCCAGGCTTGACGATCATGCGTACTTCGCCCCGGAGCGTTGCGCGGTGTTTCAAGCTTGTCAAGTAACTGGGAGTCAAGATTGCGTTAATGTTGCCCAGTCTTGGCTCTTCCCGTGCTGGAGCTCCGTCACGCCCCGGGTGGGCGTCACCTCGAAGTGCCGCCGCGCAACCGGCACGGCGTTCGTCGTCCGCGACGCCGACGACGGTCTGGCCATCATCGCCGGAAGGGTCGAGCAGGACATCGGCAATCGAATCACCGAGGATGTGAACGAGCACGCCCGCGCGTCGAACGTGGCTACGCTGGTCTACGTCGGCACCAGCAGACCGTGCCAGCAGCCGGGCGGCTACGCGTTGGCTCGCCGATCACGCCACGCTGACGCGCCTCTACGCCGCCTGCGAGCTGCTGCAGCCGCTCGGGCTCGACTCGTTCGCCGACTGACGGGCTTGACGTGGCGCGACCGCCTCCCCGCGCCTGCCTGCAGCAGGCAGGGGCCCTCGCCGGCGCTCAGGCTGGCGGGTCGAACGACACGCGTCCGTCGTCCCGCAGCGAGCGGAAGCCGCGCGCGGCGAGGATCACGTGGTCAAGCACCTCGATGTCCAGCTCTCGGCCGGCGCGCACCAGCCGCCGCGTGACTGACAGGTCCTGCGGCGACGGCGACGGGTCGCCGCTCGGGTGGTTGTGCACCACGATGATGCGCGGCGCGTTCTCACGTACCGCCTCGCGCAGCACCTCGGCGGCACGAGCCGGCGCCTCGCTGACCGTGCCGCGGTGCACGGTACGCACCCCCAGCAGGCCATTGCGCACGGTGAGCAGCAGCACGCGCAGCTCCTCCTGCTGGAGGGCCGCCATCTCCTCGCCCAGCAGCGCGTGTACCTTCTCCGGCGAGTCGACCTCCGGCCGCTGCTGTGCCTGGCGCTGCGCTACGCGCCGCCCCAGCTCCAGCGCGGCGGCGATCTGGCAGGCCTTCGCCTCGCCGAAACCATGCACGCCTGCCAGCTCCTGCGGCGACATGCGCGCGACGCCCACGATGCCGCCGCGCTCCGTCATCAGCCGCTGGCCGAGCGCCACCGCGCTCAGGCCGGTGACGCCGGTGCGCAGCAGCACGGCCAGCAGCTCCGCATCGCTGAGGACGCCGACGCCCTGGCGGAGCAGGCGCTCGCGAGGCCGGTCCTCGGCGGGCAGATCGCGAAGTCGCGGGCCGGCCACGCTCAGGAATCCCCGAGCCGTTCGGCGGCGACGACGACCTGCGTATGCGGGAGACACGTCAGCCGCACCCGTTCGCCCACCTGCACCTGCTCCCAGATGAGCCGGTCGGTCCGCATGATGTTGCGGCCGACCCGCAGATAGTAGCCGCGCCCAGCCAGCAGCTCCAGCTTGCTCCAGCGGCGCAGGATCTGGCCCTCGAGGACCGCGGGCGGTGAGAAGACGTCCCGCCAGGACTGCACCGCCTGGTAGACCAGCAGCAGCCCCAGGATCGCCAGCAACACCGTGATGCCGATGTTGCTCTTGCTGCCTCTCGTGACCATGCCCACGATCAGCGCGATGACGATCCCGGCCGCGCCCAGCGCGAACGGCGTGTAGAAGAGCGCCTGTTGGCGGACCCGCCGGCGGACTCGCGCCACTGCCTCGGCGACCGCGGGGTCGAGGTTCATCGCGCCGGGATGACCAGCTTCTGACCGACCTGGATCGTGTCGCTGGTGAGGTTGTTGGCCCGCTTCAGATCGTCCACCGTCACGTTGTAACGCTGGGCGATGGTCGAGAGGCTATCGCCCGACTGGACGGTGTAAGTCTGCTGGCCACCGGACGGCGTGGGGGTGGCGGTCGTGGTGGGGCTGGCGGCCGGCGTGCCCGTCGCGCTGGCGGTGGGCAGCGGTGTGGCGCTGCCCACGCTGATGGCAGGCCCGGTCGTCTGCGTGGCCGCCTCCGCCGGCCTGCCCTCTCCGGGGAGCCGCGGCGGAGCGATGAGCAACCACAGAGCGACGCCCACCGCGAGCACCAGCGCCACCAGCGAGCCCCGGTAGACCACCGGCGAGGGCAGCGCCGAGGCCGGGCTCATGCACTCGTCGCACAGCACCTCGCCGTGCGCATCGCAGTAGACCCGCCCGCAACGGCGGCACTCGCTGGTGGCGGGCGCATCGCAGAATGCGCAACGCGGCGCCTCGTCGTCGAACGAACGCAGTTCGGGGTCGAGCTGCTCGCCGCCCTGGGGCTCTTCCGCGTCCACCCTCACCTCGTGGTCAAGAACAAGGCGGCGGGGAACCGCCCCCCGCCGCCCGCGAGTGTAGCATAAGGGACCGCCGCCGCTACTTGATCTCGGCGCTGGCGCCGGCGTCCTCCAGCTTCTTCTTGATGGCCTGCGCCTCGTCCTTGCCCACGCTCTCCTTCACCGGCTTGGGCGCCGACTCGACCAGGTCCTTGGCCTCCTTCAGGCCCAGGCTGGTCAGCTCGCGCACGACCTTGATCACGTTCACCTTGTTCTCACCAAAGCTCGTGAGGATGACGCTGAACTCCGTCTGCTCCTCCTCGGGCGGTGCCGCCGGGGCCGCCGCGCCCGACGCCGCGGCCATCGCCACCGGCGCCGCCGCCGTGATGCCGAACTCCGATTCGATCGCCTTGTTCAGCTCGTTCAGCTCCAGGATCGTCATGCCCCGGAGCACGTCAAGCACCTGAGATACCTTCTCGCTTGCCATCGCGTGTCCTTTCAGGTCTGTGGTCGGGAGCCGTCAGGCCGCCCCTTCGAGTTGCGTTGCGCGCGCGTCCACCAGCCCATAGAGCTGCTGGAGCGGCGCGCCGATGAGCGCGGCGAACGAGGCCAGCGGCCCGTTCAACGTGCCCATGAGCTGCGCCAGCAGCGTGTCGCGGTTCGGCAGCGTGGCCAGCTCGCTCACCTGCGCCGGCCCGATCACCTGGCCGTCCACATACCCGGCCGTGACCGAGACGGTGAGGCGCTGCGTGCGGATGTGCTCGGTGAGCGCCTTCGCCACGGCCACCGGGTCGTCGAAGCCGAACGCGATCGCCGTGGGGCCCTGGGCGATGCTCGCCAGGTCGGGCCGTCCGGCGCGCTCGGCGGCGATGCGGAGCAGCGTGTTCTTCACCACGTGCACCTCGGCGCCAGCCGCCCGCAACCGCCGCCGCAAGGCCGTCATCTCTTTCACGTTCAGCCCGCGGTAGTCGGCCGAGATCGCCACCGCGGCCCGCGAGACGACCTCGCGCAGCGCTTCCACGGCGGCTTCCTTCCTTGGGGTAGGCAGTGGGTTCACCTCCTTCCTGTCGTGCTCCCGCCGGCGGGCGGGTCAAACAGGACGCCCCCGGCCAGGCGGCGCGGGGGCACGGAGGGACACGGTGCGTGTCACGTCACGGTGCCGACCCGCCTCGGCAGGCGGCCTTGCGGCCCTTCGCCCCCGACGGGGACCTGCGGTCTTCGGCCGGATCGTCCAGCTTACGCGGACTAGGATACCGACAGCGCCATCGTCGGCGCCAGCTCGAGCCGGACGCTCGGGCCCATCGTCGGCGCGATCGCCATCGTGCGGATGTACTGGCCCTTCCCGCCCGAGGGCTTCGCCTTCTGGATCGCATCCACCAGGGTCGCCAGATTCTCGAGCAACGCCTCATCGCTGAAGGAGCACTTGCCGAACGGTGCGTGCAGCAAGGCCGTGCGGTCGATGCGAAACTCGACGCGCCCCTGGCGCGCGTCGTGCACCGCCTTGGCGATGTCCTCGCCATCGACCACCGTGCCGGAGCGCGGGTTCGGCATCAGGCCGCGAGGGCCGAGGATGCGACCCAGCCGGCCGACCTTGCCCATCAGCTCACGCTGCGCCAGCGCGACGTCGAAATCGGTCCAGCCACCCTCGACGCGCTTGATCAGGTCGTCGCCGCCGACCACGTCCGCCCCGGCGTCTTCCGCAGCGCGCGCTGGCTCGCCCTCGGCAAACACCGCCACCCGGACCTGCTTGCCGAGGCCGTGCGGCAACTGGGCGGTGGCGCGCACCTGCTGGTCGGCGTGGCGCGGGTCGAGCCCGGTGCGCACATGCAGCTCCATCGTGCCATCGAAGCGCGCGAAGTGGAGCTTGCGCGCGATGGCGATCGCCTCCTGCGGCGGGTAGAGCTTCGTATGCTCGTACTGCTCCAGCGCCGCCCGATACTTCTTGCCGTGCTTCGGCATCCCCTGGACCTCCTAGCGGTACAAGCCGGCCCGCTCATGGCGGGCCGTCCCGCGTGACTACCCCTGGGGCTCCGCCCCGACGACCTCGATGCCCATGCTGCGCGCGGCGCCCTCTACCATGCGCATGGCGGCGTCGATGTCATTGGCGTTCAGATCGCGTAGCTTGACCTGCGCGATCTCGCGGACCTGGTCGCGCGTAACCTGCCCGACTCGGTCCTTGCGCGGATTGGCCGCACCCTTCGCCACGCCGGCGGCCTTCTTCAGCAGATCGGCGGCCGGCGGTGTCTTGAGCAGCATCGTGAAGGAGCGATCCTCGAAGACGGTCACCTCGACCGGCACGATGCTGCCGGCCATCCCGGCCGTCTTCTCGTTGTACTCCTTGCAGAACGCCATGATGTTGACGCCGTGCTGGCCGAGCGCCGAGCCCACCGGCGGCGCGGGGTTCGCTTTGCCGGCCTCGATCTGTAGCCGGACAACGGCACGCACCTTCTTCGCCATCTAGATCCGCTCCACCTGCAGGAAATCCAGCTCCACCGGGGTCTCGCGCCCGAAGAACGAGACCAGCACCTTGACCTTGCCCTTCTCGGTGTTGATGTTGTCCACCTCGCCCGAGAACTCCTCGAACGGCCCGTCGATGATGCGCACCTTGTCGCCCACATGGAAGCCGACCTTGACGCGCGGCGTCTCGGTCTTCATCTGGCGCAGGATGCGCACGACCTCCTCGTCATCCATGGGTTGCGGATTGGCGCTATCGGGCACGAACCCGGTGACGCCGCCGCCGCTGGCTCGCATCTGGCCGATGACCTGCCGCACCCGGTTCGCCAGCTCGTCCTCGCGTCGCCCCAGGTCGACCGTCTGCATCAGCACATAGCCCGGGAAGAGCTTCTTCTTGACGGTCTTGCGCTGCCCGTCCTGGATGACGATCTCCTCTTCCTCAGGGATCACCACCTGGTAGATCGCGCTCTCCAGGTCGTTCTGCTTGATCGCCGTCTCGAGGTTGCGCTTCACCTTGTTCTCGTAGCCCGAGTAGGTGTGCAGGATGTACCAACGCCGCCCCCGCGCGGTCGCCGCGATCTCGTCCAGCTCTGTCCCCTCGACGACGGCGCCCACCGCGTTCTCTGCCCCATCCGGCAGCACTCGCTCATCCGCCGGCGCGTTCTGTGTCACGTTCCATCACCGTCCTGGTCGCGCCTCAGCGCAGCACCGTGTGCTCGATGACCCAGGTGAACCCCAGGTCGATGCCGCCCAGCACCAGCCCGACGACCGCGCTGACCACGATCACTACGATCGTCAGGTTGATCGCCTCTTGCCGGGTTGGCCACTGGACCTTCTTCAGCTCGGACCAGATCTCCTGCACCCACTGCGGCTTCAGCAGCGAACCGCGCCGCCGCGCTGCCGGGACTGACCGCGGCGCGGGCGCCGGCCGAGCGACGCGTCGCGGCTTCGGCTGCGTTTCGACGATCGGGTGGCGGCGCGTCGCTCGGCTCATGGCAGCGTCACCGCGCCTCGCGGTGCGTCCGGTGCGCGCGGCACCGCGGGCAGAACTTGCGCAACTCCAGCCGGTCCGGGTCGTTCCGCCGGTTCTTCGTCGTGGTGTACGTGCGCGAGCGGCACTCGGTGCACGCCAGGTGGATGATCACCCGGTCCTCTTTCTTTGCCATCGCCTGCCTCCGCGCGCTTCCTTACGCGTACACGCGGGTGACCACGCCCGCGCCCACCGTCCGCCCGCCCTCGCGGATCGCGAACCGCAACCCT
>JAJYLG010000127.1 GCA_021787985.1 Chloroflexota bacterium | reverse complement strand
CGGCCACCCGTGGTGCCCGTCCACCGCGCAGACCAGCAACCGATCATCCCTGGCGGAAGGCTGCAACAGCAACACTGCGGACAAAATCACTGGCCAGTTAAGCGGACAGAATCACTGGCCTATGACACAGCTCGCGGTGTCACGCCGAGCCAGCTCGCCCGCCCCTGGTTGCCATGGACGAGGGCGGCCGGTCCCTGCTGCTGGTAGGCGCTGAGCAAGCGGCGCACCTGTCGCGAGGAGAGCCCCAGACTCGCTGCTGCCTCCGCCTGACTCCAGCTGCCTGACAGTACCTGGGTGACCGCCTGCAGTCGTTTCTGTGCCGTGCTGGTCAACGTGATCCCTTCCTCTCGCATGAGAGGACAAAATCACTGGCCACTTGTCCCGGTCAGATTCCCTGGCCATCGAGAGCGCGCCCCTTAGATTGCCGGAGCGCAGGTCAGCGGAGTATACTTCTCTGAACTATACTCCGCAGGTATCCGGGGGACACGTTGCCCTTCTTCAATCGAGAGCGTGACCTGGCCGACGTGGCTGAGTTTCTTGCCTCGCCCCGTCCAGAGCTGATCATCGTCTATGGTCGGCGAGGGGTGGGCAAGAGTGCCCTTCTGGCCGAGGCTCTGAGCGAGCGGCCCCATCTCTACTACCAGGCCACCACCCGTATGCTCCCGCAGCAGCTCGAGGACCTGACCGCCGCCCTGCGCGCCTTCGCGCCCAATCTCGTCCTCCCCGGCGTGCTGCCCTCCCTGGAAGCCATGCTCGACGCGCTCGCACAGATCGCGAGTTCGCGGCCCGGCGAGCCCGTCATTGCCGTGATTGACGAGCTGCCCTACCTGGCCCAGGCCGACCCGGCCGCGCCGACGGTGCTGCAACGCTGGTGGGACGACCTACGTCGCCGCGCGGTTACGAACCTCAAGGTGTTCTTGCTGGGGTCGCTGGTGAGCTGGATGGAGGCGCAGACCCTCTCCGAACGCGGCCCGCTCCACAATCGGCGGACGGGACAGATCAAGCTTGGCCCGCTCGGCTGCCGGGATGCCGCTCTCTTCTATCCGGGCTGGGGTGCGCAGGATCGCATCGCCGCCTACGCCGTTTGGGGCGGCATGCCCTCCTATCTGGGGGAGGTGGACCCGGAGCGCGGTCTCTGGGACAACGTGCGCGACCGCATCCTGCGGCCGGGCGCTCGGCTGGCCGAGGAGCCCGCCTGGCTCCGCTTCGCCGACCTGCGTAACGACGCCCTCTACGCCTCCATTCTGCGCGCCATCGCCCTGGGCGAGCGGCGCCCGGGCAAGATCGCCCGGGCTGTCGGCAAGGGGCGCGCCGACGATGTGGCCTTCCAGCTAGAGCGGCTGTGCGACCTCCGGCTGGTCGAGCGCGTGGTGCCACTCCACGAGGCCGACCGAGCGCGTTCTCGACAGGCGCTCTACGTGCTGGCAGACCATTATGTGGCCTTCTGGTATCGCTTTGTGGACCGCCTTCGCCATCTGCTCGGGATGCGGCGCTACGACGAGGCGCTCGCCCGGATTCGGGAGGACTTCGACCGTTACGTCTCCGAGCGAGCGTTCGAGGACGTGTGTCGCCAGTTCCTCTGGCAGGCCAGGGCTGCCGAGCGACTGCCGGCCCGCCTGCGCTTCGACATCGTAGGCTCGTGGTGGGTGGCGAAGGAGGATGTGCAGGACGAGATCGATGTGGTAGCCATGGAGAGCGGCCACGCTGTGCTGGTGGGAGAGTGCAAGTGGTCGCGGCAACCGATGGACCAGCGTGACCTCGATGGGTTGGGCGCCGCGATGCGCAGGGCCGCCGATCTCCGGCCCATCGACCGGCCCTGGAAAGCCCTCTTCTCTCGTTCCGGCTTCACAGACGAGCTGGGGGCGCTGGCGAAGGACCCTGAGGAGCGGGTGCTCCTCTTCACACCTGACGACCTCTATTGGTAGAAGGCTGAATTCCGTCAGGAAACCTGCGCGAAGGCGCCTGCTCGGTCGTTCTGTGAAGAATCTCCGGTGACCAGTTTCGGGCCAATTGCTGACGGCGATGAACAATAGGCGAGGGCGCGGAGCCCAAAGGCCCGCGCCCTCGCTCGATACGGTTCGCATCTGGCGGGAGTGCATGGGAGTCGAACCCACCCAGGACGGCGACAACCGCCCCGCAACGGTTTTGAAGACCGCGAGGGCCACCGGGCCCCCTGCACTCCCGCGGTCAGTATAGGCAGCCGCCCTCTTGCGGCCGAGCCGCCCCGCGCGCCCGCGCCGCGGGCTGTGCCGTCAAGACGCCAGTCGGGGCGGTCCACCTCGGGCGGACCGCCCCGTCATTCCACACCTGGGCTATTCCAATCGACTCAGGCCGTGCGCTCGGCCGCCGGCACGGCCGCGCCCAGCCGCTCGGAGAAGTGATCGTTCAGGTAGTGATCCGCCCGGATCGCCGCCGTTGCCCCGTCGCCGGCCGCGCTCACCACCTGGCGCGCGGACTGCGCGCGCACATCGCCGGCCGCGAACACGCCCGGCGTCTTGGTCTGCATCCAGAGATCGACGATGATGTGCCGGCCCGCGTCACGGTCGGCCAGGTCGCCGATGAAGTCGGAGTTCGGCCATTGACCGATGAAGATGAAGGCCGCCTTTGCCGGCAGCCGCGAGCGCTCGCCGGTGACGACGTTGCGCAGCCGCAGCGCCTCGACCTCCTGCTCGCCCTCGATCTCCTCGACAACCGTGTTCCAGACCGGCTGGATCTTCGGCTCGGCCAGGACCCGCTCCTGCAGCACCTGGCTGGCCCGCAGCGTGTCGCGCCGGTGCACCAGGTAAACCTTGGAAGCGTAGCGCGTGACGAAGAGGCCCTCGTCGCAGGCCGCGTCACCGCCGCCCACGACGGCCACCTCCACCTCCGGGAAGAACGCCGCGTCGCAGGTGGCGCAGTACGAGACGCCGCGGCCCGTGAGCCGCTCCTCGCCCGGCACGTTGAGGCGGTTGGGGTCGGCCCCGGCGGTGACGACGACCGCGCGCGCCACCAGGTCGCCGGCGTCGGTGTGCAGTGTCAGCTTGCCATCCTCCCGCCGCTCGATGCCGGACACGCCCAGGTAGGCAGTCTCCATGCCGCTCTGCTCGGCCTGGCGGTGCATCGCCTGGGCCAGGTCCGCGCCGCCGATCCCATCGGCGAAGCCCGGGTAGTTCTCCACCCGCGCCGTAAGCGCGATCTGGCCGCCGACGAAGTTCCGCTCGATGAGCAGCGTCCGCCGCAGCGCTCGGGCGGCATAGAGGCCGGCCGCCAGGCCCGCGGGCCCGCCGCCGATGATCACAACCTCGTACTCGTCAAACCTGGGCACGATCGCCCTCCCTCGATTGCCTTCTGCGATGCGAGTCCGCGCGATGCGGCCTCTGCGGCGCGCCTATACCAGGACTGCTTCGATGCGGCGGGCCAGGTCCGGCTTGGGCCGGAAGCCGATGATCTGGGCCACCGGCTGGCCTTCGCGGAAGACCATCAGCGTCGGGATGCTGCGGATGTTGTACTTCACGGCCGTCATTGGGTTGTCGTCCGTGTTCAGCTTCACGAACTGCATGCGGCCGTCGTACTCGTGCGAGAGCTCCTCAACCACCGGAGCGACCATCCGGCAGGGCCCGCACCAGGGCGCCCAGAAGTCGACCAGCACCGGCAGCCCGGATTTCAGCACCTTCTCGTCAAACGTCTGGTCGGTTACCTCGACCGGCTTCGCCATTCCCAGCTCCTCCGAGATGTTGCGGAAGCCCGGGTTTGACCCGGCCCTCCGCCTGCGCTAGTATTGTTCCATACCAGGTGGGGGTATGTCAACGATGCAGGACGAGCCCCGCGACACCTCCGAGCCGTGCGAGTGCGAGGCCACCGCCGCGGGCACACCGCTCGGGCCGGCCGTCGCCGAGCTCTGCACGCGACTGCGCCGCACCGAGGGCCAGATACGCGGGCTGCAGCGCATGCTCGCCGAGGGCCGCCCCTGCGAGGACGTCCTCACGCAGCTCCTGGCCGCGCGTAACAGCCTCGAGATGGCCGGCCTGCTGCTCATCGACGCGCACATCGCCACTTGCATCGCGGGCGCGGGCGGGATCGACCCGCAGAAGCTCCGCGACCTGCAGTACGCCCTGCGCATGTGGTCGCGTTTCGCCGCGACACCCAGCAGCGAGTCGTGACGCCGGGAGCCCGCCGCCACCTCACCGAGTGACGAGGAAGCTGCCGCTCATCAGCGCCAGCAGCCCGCCGTCCTCCGCCGTCGCCCGCGCTGCCAGCACCAGCAGCCGCCCACCGCGGTGCACCACCTCGGCCTCGGCCCGTACCGGTCCGCCCGTGGCGCCCGCCACGTAGTTGACCTTCGCCTCGATCGTCGCGCACCGCTCCGACGGGTCGAGCAGCGAGGCGACCGCGCCCCCCATGCTCGTGTCCATGGCGGCGAAGAGCACGCCGCCGTGCAACACGCCGTACGGATTCAGCAGGTGCGCGCCGCCCGCAAGGCGGAAGGCGCACCGCCCAGCCTCCTGGTGCACGCGCTCCAGGCCGACCACCTCGCCGAACGGCCCCACGGTGCTGCCGGCGAATCGCGTCACCGCCTCGAGCAGCGCCACGGCGGACCGCAGGTCCTGCTCGCCCAGCCCCTCCAGCAGCGCTGCCGCCCGCCGCCTGAACCCGACTGCTCCCATCTCCCTCCCCCGCTCCGGCGACTCGCCCGCGCACGGCCACGCCCTTGGCGCGACCGTCGCTGACGACCTCCGCCCAGCCTACGCGCTCCGAGCAGAGAGCCTCACGTACTCGACGATGTCGTCCAGCCGCGCGCCGGGGCGGAAGACGGCGCCGACGCCCAGCCGTCTGAGCTGGGTCACGACCGGCGGGGGGATGATGCCGCCCACCATCACCGGCACGTCGCGCAGCCCGCGCTCCGCCAGCAGGCGCATCAGCGGCTCCACCACCGCCAGCGGGTCGCGGTCCATAATCCGCTGGCCGATGCAGCCCACGTCTTCCTGCAGCGCCGTCTCCACGATCTCCTCGGGCGTCAGGTAGCCGCCGAGGATCACCTCGAAGCCCGCGTCCCGAAGCGCGCGGGCGACGACGTAGTAGCCGGTCGTGTGCCCCTTCGAGTCGGCGACCATCAGCACGCGGGGGTTGCCGTCCATGACCGTCCCTCAATAGAACTCGTCGATGTAGAAACCATGTCGCCGGCGCAGCTCCGGCCAGCCCTCGACGCCGGCCAGCAGCTCGGTCATCTCGCCGATGCTCAGGTACGCCTTCGCCGCCCCGATGAGCGGCTCGATGATATTCGCGCGCTCGCGGTACGCCGCCGCCAACTGCCTGGATGCCGCTTCAACACGAACTGGATCTCGGCCGCGCTTGGCCCCGTCCAGACGCGCGATCTGCTTCGCCCGCCACGCCGGGTCGTACTCGAAGATTTGCTGGGGCGTGAAGC
>JAJYLG010000126.1 GCA_021787985.1 Chloroflexota bacterium | reverse complement strand
TGCTCGACTGGTTCCAGCGCCACCTGGGCGGCCCGCAGTAGGCAGCGCCGGCCGCTACTGGTAGATCACCAGGTCGGGCTGCGGTCGCAGGTGCGCCACCTGATCCGGCGTCAGCAGGCCCGCGTCATGCTGGTAGAAGAGCTTGATCCCGCCGTGGGGAGCGTGCTCGTCCTCCACGAAGCGCGTGTACTTGCTCAGCTTGGCCGCTTGTCCTCCGAAGCCGTCCATATCGATCACCAGGTTCACGCCAGGCACCCGCTCGAGCGCCGGCTTGTCGCTGATCATCCGGCCCAGGAACTGGTGCACGACCAGGACCTTGTCGGGCAGGCCCGCTTCGCGCACCAGCCGAGCCAGCTCGTCCTGCGTGGCGTTGATGGTGGCGGCGTCGAGCGTGCCGATGCTGACGCCGGGCACCTTGCCCGGCGGCATCGCGAACTCGGGATCGAGCGCCAGGTTCACGCGCGGGTCGCGCAGGTAGGGCAGGAGGTGTTCCACTTCGGCCTGCACGCTGCTGCGGCCCACCTGCAGGTCGAGGATCACGAGCAGGTCGTGCTCGCGCGCCACGCGCAGGTACTGCTCGAGCAAGTCGCGCGGCATGCGGTAGACGTAGGAGCCATCCGGACCAGGCGAGCCCTGTGCGACGGCCGCCACCAGCTCCAGCGCCGGCGCGACGCCCCGCGCGCCATTGACGGCGTCGTACGCGGCAGCCTGGCGCTCGAGCCGCGCGACGACCTGCTCGGGGCCGGCGCTGCCGAGCACGCCCATCGAAGGCACCCCCGGGTAGCCGTAGTAGGCGATGATCTGGCAGCCCTGGAAGATCGAGCGCGGCCCGGCGAGTTGGATCACAAAGCCGACGCCCAGGTCCGCGGGGGCATGGTAGCAGCGCGCCAGCGGCCAGTCGGCGGAAGGGGTCGGTAGGGGCGTGGGAGTGGAGGCCGGCGTGGAAGCGGCCGGAGCGGCCACGAGAGCCGCGGCGGTGGCGTCGGGCGCCGGGTCGCGCCCGCGGCGCTGCAGGCCGACCCGCAGGAGCACCGCCGCGAGCAAGACCGCCGCGGCCGACGCGGCCGCGACCAGCAGGGCGGCGGTGGAGCGACGATATCGGGCTCGCCAAGAGTGGACCGGGGGCGGCGGCGCGGGCGGGATCATCTCACTACTTCCAACGCCGCCGCGGCCCGCCCGTGTTCCGGCGGCGTCCCGCGGTCACGGCCCGCGGCGCCTGCGAGCGGCCGGTGGCGGCGCGGCGCGGCTCTGGCCGCTCGCGCGGAAGTCGGGCGCCTCGATGGCCACGAGCTGGGAGACGTGCGGGTCGAGCATGCGCGAGACCCATGGCGGTGGCAGGTCCTCGAGGCTGCCGCCGACGGTGATGATGGTGGGCAGGCGCGCCAGGTAGCGGTAGTTCAGCACCTGAAAGAGCTTCTCCTGCGCCCAGGCGGTGGCCGTGTGCAGCCCGAGGTCGTCGAGCACGAGCAGGGCACAGCGCCGCACCGCCTCGATCGTGTCGGGGGCGGCGTCGTCGTGCACGGCGGCGCGGAGCGCGTCGAGCAGGTCAGGCACGAAGGAGAAGACCACCTGGCGGCCGGCGTCGCGCCAGCGGTGGGCGACGGCAGCGGCGAGATGCGTCTTGCCGCTGCCGGTGGGCCCGGTGAACACGAGCCAGCCCTCCGGCGCCTCGGCGAAGGTCCGCGCCGCTCGCAGCGCCTGCTCCAGGGAGGCCGACTGGCGGGGAGTGAGCTGGGCGCCGCGCACCTGGAAGCGTTCGAAGGTCATCTCGCGCAGGAGCGGCAGGTCGAGGGCGTCGTCGAGCACGGCGGTGGGCGAGGCGGCCAGCGTGAAGACCAGCGAAACGGTCGCGTCGGAGAGCCGCGTGCGGAATCGGTCCGGCGTGTGGTCGAGCGGCACCGCCAGGGTGAGCACGGTGGGCATGCGCGCGGCATGACGGGCGTTGAGCACCTGGTACAGTTTCTCCTCGGCCCATGGGGTGGCGTACTCGCCGCCCAGGTCGTCGAGCACGAGCAGCGGACTGTAGCGCACCTGCTCGAGCAGCGCGTCGTAGGGGTCGGCCGCGTCGGGGCCGTACGACGCGCGCAGGTGATCGAGCAGGTCGGGGACGAAGACGAAGAGCGCCGGCTGGCCACGGTGGATCACGTCGTTGGCGATGGCGGCGGCGAGGTGGGTCTTGCCGCTGCCGCTCGGTCCGGCGAGGACGAACCAGCCCTCCGGATTCGCCGCGAACGCGCGGCCGGCCCGCGCGGCGCGTCGGAATCGCTCCTGTGCGGCCGGGTCCGGGTCGAGCCCTTGCTCATTCAGCGTGGCGAAGCTCTGGCGCGCCAGGTTGGCGAGGCCGCTGTAGCGCAACAGGCGCTGCTGCCGCGCGCCCGTCTCCTCGCGCTCGATGCAATCGCACGGCAGGGGGCGGCCGAAGGCGGGATGGCCGGGCGGCACGCGGCGGCGGAGGTAGCCGGCGCCGCCGCAGCGCGGGCAGAGGTCGGCGTCCTCGTCAGCGGTGGAAGCGGTCGGCGTAGCGCCCGAGGATGCGCTTGAGCTCTGTGCCAGGGTCCGCAGCACTTCGTCCAGGCGGCGCATCGTCGAATCCCTCCTCCTGCCAGCGTTGCAGGACGCGCTCGATGTAGCGCCACGATCTCCGGTTGCGCGTGACGGCCAGGCGGAAGGCGCGGTCGATCCACGCGGCGGGGTAGCGACGCTCCGCCTCGGCCAGCTCGTCGGCGATCAGCGGCGTGAGCAGGCCGATGTTCTCCTCGTAGAGCGAGTAGACGTCCGGCAGCGGGGGAGCCGGCGCGTCGACGGGGGCGAGCGCACCCTCTCGGGCCAGCGCCCGCGCGCCGGCGTGGTGGTTGACCGCCAGCCGTGCTCCGTCCGCCGACGCGAGCAGCAGGCCGTGGCGGACGGCCGCGTCCACCGCCGCCGGCAGGCCGCTCGGTTCAAGGCCGCACGCCCGCAACGCGGCAGCCAGCTCCGGGTCGCGCTCGAGTACGGTGCGCGGTACGGCGGGCGAGCGGCGCAGGGCTGCGAGGCGGAAGCACCACAGCACGACGAACAGCTCGTGGGAGCTGGCAGCCCGTGGCGCCATGTCGGTGAAGAAGGCCAGCGGCAGCGCCATGGCGCGCGCGCCCGCGGGCAAGCCGCGATAGGGCGGTCGCGTCGCGGTCACAGGTCCTCCTCGCGCACGAGCAGGTCCTCGAAGCGGGAGAACGTGTCGCGGAAGCGCAAGGTGACGGCGCCGACCGGGCCGTTGCGGTGCTTGGCCACGATCAGCTCGGCGAGGTTCTCGGGAAAGGCCGCCGCGGGCCGGTCCGGGTGCTGCTGCTGCCACTGCTCGCGGTCCATGTAGGCGGCTTCACGGTGGATGAAGCAGACGACGTCCGCGTCCTGCTCGATGGAGCCAGACTCGCGCAAGTCGGACAGGATCGGCCGGTGGTTCGGTCGCTGCTCGACGGCGCGCGAGAGCTGCGAGACCGCCACCACCGGCAGCTCGAGCTCGCGGGCGAGCTGCTTGAGCGAGCGCGAGATGAGCGAGATCTCCTGCACCCGGTTCTCCGCGCGCGTGCCGGCCTGCATGAGCTGCAGGTAGTCGACCAGCACCAGGTCGAGCCCCTTCTCCTGCCGGAGCAGCCGTGCCTTGGAGCGAAGCTCGGCCACGGAGATGGCGGGTGTGTCGTCCACGTAGACCTCGGTACCGGCGAGCACTCCGGTGGCGTGCATCAGGCGGCGCTCTTCCGCTTCCGTGTGCTCGCCTTTGCGCAGCCGCGTGGCGTCGACGCTGCTCTCGGCGGCCAGCAGACGCTGGGCGAGCTGCTCCGCCGACATCTCCAGCGAGAAGATCGCGACGTGCGCCCGCTGCCCCACGGCGGCGTTGCGTGCCAGATTGAGGGCCAGGGTCGTCTTGCCGATGGCCGGCCGGGCGGCGACGACGATGAGATCGGAGCGCTTCATGCCGCCCAGGAGCTCGTCCAGGTCGGCAAAGCCGGTGCGCACCGCGTTCGGGTACAGGTGCGGCGCGTTCTCCGCGTGGCCCTCGCCGGGAAGGACGCTGGCCAGGTAGCGGTCGAGCAGGTCACGGATGTGCTGGAAGGTGCGGGCGCTCTCGCCGCCGCGGACCTGGAGCAGCAGCGCCTCGCAGCGGCGCATGACGTCGTCGAGCTCGGGGCCGCCCTCGTAGGCGAGACGGGTCATCTGGTCGGCCGCGCGGATCAGGCGGCGGTAGGTCGCGTCGCGCGCCACGATGGCGGCGTAAAATTCGGCCGAGCTCGACGAGGGCAGTTGCGCCGCGAGCCGTCCGATGTAGGAAAGGCCGCCCGCGTCGTCGATGGCGCCATTGCGGGCGAGCTCGTGGGCGACGGTGACCTGGTCAACGACCTCGTTGCGCTGCCAGAGGGCGAGCGCCGCTTCGAAGATGAGGCGGGTTCGGTCGGAGAAGAAATCAGCAGGCCGCAGCAGGCTGGCGGTACGAGCGAGCGCCTGCTCGCTGGTCAAGGCGGCGGCGACAACCGCCTCCTCCGCCTCGATGTCGTGGGGCGGCAGCACCTCGGTGCGCTCACGGACCACGGCCGGGCCCTCCCCTCGCGGGTGTGCTGTTCACGCTGAGGCCGGCCGGGACGACGCGGGTGAGCGCGCCGGTGGCGGATCGCAGGGTACGACGATCAGGACTCCGGGACTACCGCCACCTGCACGGTCGCCTCGACGTTGCGCGTCAGGTGGACGGTGACGGCGAGCTCCCCCGGCTCCTTGATCGGCTCGGCGAGCCGGATCAGGTGCCGGTCGATCTCCTGCCCGAGCTGCTGGGCGAGCGCCTCGGCGATGTCGCTGGCGGTGACCGAGCCATAGAGCCGGCCTTGCTCGCCGACGCGCGCCGCGATCGTGACCTTCACGCCTTCGATCTTGGCCGCGAGCCCACGTGCCTGCGAATCGAGCTCGGACTGGTGCTTGTCCGCCAGGCGCGCTCGCTTCTGGGCCTGCTGCATGTAGCTGGGAGTGGCCGGCGCGGCCAGCCGTCGCGGAAAGAGGTAGTTCCGCGCGTAGCCGTCGCGCACGTCCTTGACATCGCCCGGTCGGCCCGAGCCGGGCACGTCCTCGAGGTAGACGACCTTCATGCACTGCCTCGGTTCGCGGCGCGGGGCGCAACGGCCCGGCGCGCGGGGTGCGGATAGGAGCGATCGAAATCGCAGGCATCAGCGTATCAGGGGCTGGTGCCGCGACTCAAGGGTGTGGCGCTGGCGCGAACATCAGTTCTATCTTCCCCTGCCCGCGCCCGCTGTCAAGTGATCGCCTTCCCGGGGTGGTGTACCGAAGAGTGTGGAGATTCGCGGAGGGGGAAGAGCGGGCGTATCCTCCGGCACAAGAAGAACAGATGCGTGAACGGAAGGAGTACGCCCGTGGTTACCATCAAAGAGCTTGGCCG
>JAJYLG010000048.1 GCA_021787985.1 Chloroflexota bacterium | reverse complement strand
CGCCGCCGATAGCCGTTACGGTAGCCGCGGCGCCTGGGCGTCCGCCCGTAGGGCAGCGCCTGCAGCACCCGCTCCAGCTCCACCACCATCGACGACTCCAGCGTGCACTTGATCAGCCGGCGCTCCAGCTCCCGCGCATCCTCTGCCTCGTCCCACCACAACCAGGCCTCCGCCCAGCGCTCCTTGACGGAACGCCGGCCAAGCTCTTTGATGGTAACCACGGGCGTGCTCCTTCCGTTCACGCGTCTCTTCTTCTCGTGCCGGAGGATACGCCCGCTCTTCCCCCTCCGCGAATTTCCACACTCTTCGGTACACCACCCTGAGCCTCACGGGGATTGACAGGGCGGCCCGCCTGGCTCAATACTAGGGATCGACAACTGAATAGCCCGGCCGAGTCTCCGCAAGGAGAACGGGGGACCCAACGAATGGGGTGAATTCCGGCGGTGCCGGATAGGCCATCTTTGAGGCCGAACCCGTCAGCTAACCTCGTAGGCAGTCAAAGAGGGCGTGGTCACTGGCACCATGCGGGCCAGGGGCGCAGCCCCTAGCCCGCTTCTCTTTGTCCGCCGGCCGGCTTTCCGTTGCGGGAGGCCAGGGGAGCATGCGTTTCCTGCAGGGCCGCGGGTTCAGCTCGCTTAGACACGGCGAATCCGGCCGATCACTCACCCGTCGCCAGTTGCGCGCGGTGGTCGCGGCGATGCGGCTGCTGGTCGAGGAGGACGTCGCTCGCGGCGTGCCTGACACGCACGACGCGTGGTGCGCGGTCTGCCAGCACATGCGGCCCGCGCGCGGCTCCGTGGGCTACGGCCACCTGCGCTTGTGCAACCGGTGTGCCATTCGCTACGAGGTCTCCCTGATGACCGGCCGATGGGGCGAGACACGACGGCTCGTTCTCGCCCCCGCGACGGTCCCCAAATAGCGCGTCCCTTCCTTTTCCCCCTACCTGCCGGAAGAGCGGAGCCATCAGGCTCCGCTCTTCCGTTGTGGACCAAGGTTCGCGCCGCCCTCTATTCCTCGATGATCTCCACCGACTCGATGGCATCGCCCGGCGGCAGTCGACCACCGCCCGACGGATCGCGCGCGGCGAACGATAGTGCGACCTCCATACCGGCGGCGACACGCCCGAAGACGGCATGCCGGCCGTCGAGGTGCGGAAGGTCGGTGTAACAGATGAAGAACTGCGAGCCGTTCGTGTTCGGCCCCGCGTTCGCCATTGACACGGCACCGGTCACGTTCTTCCGCGCGCTGACCTCATCTCGGAAGCGGTAGCCCGGACCGCCCGCGCCAGTGCCCGTCGGATCGCCTCCTTGGGCAACGAACCCGGGGAGCACGCGGTGGAACGTGACGCCATCGTAGAACCCCTCGCGTGCCAGAAAGACGAAGTTATTGGTCGTGATCGGCGCATCCCGCGCGAACAGCTCTATCGTGACGTCTCCCTTGGTTGTGTGCAGCACCGCGCTGTAGCGTCTCTCCGGGTCGATGCTCATCGGCGGTGGCGTCCGGTACTGACGTGCGGCCATCAGGGCTGCTCCTGGATGGTGATGCTGTTAATCGTGTCGCCCGGCTTGTCGAGCCCGATCCCCTGCTCGGGGACCCGTTCCCGGAACCGCGTGAGCACATCGCAGCCGCTGACCACCTTGCCGAACACGGTGAACCCCTGCGCGTCCAGGTAGGAGAGGTTCGTGGCATTGGGGAACGTGATGAAGAACTGGCTGCCGGCGGAGTTCGGCTGCTGCGTCTTGGCCATGCTGATCACGCACGCCGCCATCTTGTGCTGGTTCGGCTCATCCGGGATGGTGTAGCCTGGCCCGCCTGTCCCGTCTCCGTTGGGGTCCCCGCCCTGGGCCATGAAGCCCGGGAGCACACGATGGAAGGTCAGGCCGTCGTAGAAGTGCTGCCGGGCCAGGAAGACGAAGTTGTTCACCGTCTTGGGCGCGTCCTTCGGGTACAGCTCGACCACGATGTCGCCCTGGTCCGTGGCGATCGTCGCCGTGTACTTATGGTCCGGGTTGATGGTCATCGGCGGCGCGGCCGCGTACTTGCGGACGATCGGCGGCGCGGTAGGCGTGGCCGAGGGACCCGGCGTCGCGGACGGCTCGGGAGTGCCGCTGGGCTGAGGCGTCGCGCTGGCCGTGGCCGAGGGCTGCTGCGCAGGGCTCTTGTTCTGGTTCGAGCCCAACGAGGACCCGAAGTAAATGCCCGCGACCATCAGCACGGCCACCACCACGCCCAGCGCGTAGTAAATGCGGTGACTGCTGAAGAGCCGCGCGATCAGCGGCAGGTCACCGGTGCGTGCGTCCTGCTGCTTGTAGAAGGCGTGCGCCTTGTCGCGCCGCCGCTTGCCCGGCGTGATGTGTTGCTTCCGTTGACGAGCCAGTGCGCTCCCTCCTCGGTCCGCTCATCGCGCCCGAGCGCCCCCGGGGATTCCCGGCGCGCTCACGGGTCGAGGGACACCACAGCATGACAGCCCGGCCTGCGCCGGGGGTTGCCGCGTCCAGCATAGCAGGACCCGTCTTCTGGTCCGACGCGTCGTGCACTCGCCCGCGCGCCATCCGCATACGTGATCGTGTTATTTCATGCGCCATTTGTGGTGCAACTACGGACTGTCTATACTTGACGTTACCTGGCCCGGGTCCCCGGTTGGGAGGTGAGCACGCCGGGATTCGATCCCGTGGGGACGAGGGGCCACGCACATCTCGTTTTCGGGGAGAAGAAGGGATGAACCGGACCACCGTTCGCCGCAGTTGCTACGTGCTACTGGCCGTGCTTGCCATCATCGCGAGCGCATGCCGCGGCGCCAAGAAAGAAGCGACGCCGCAGGCGACGGCGACCGCCACGGGCACCGGCATCGCGCGCACCGCAAGCGACGTTGGGGTAACTGCCGACCAGATCGTCCTCGGCTCGCACTTCGCGCTGACCGGTCCGGCGGCCTCGTACGCGCCGATCTCGAAGGCCGCCCAAGCATACTTCGAGTACGTCAACACCGAGCTGGGTGGCGTCAACGGGCGCAAGATCGTTCTCAAGGTCATCGACGACGCGTACGACCCGTCGAAGACGGTGGCGGCCGCGAAGCAGCTCGTCGACCAGGAGAAGGTCTTCGCTCTCTTCAACGGACTGGGCACACCAACGCACAGCGCCGTCTACGAGTACCTGAACGAGCAGAAGGTCCCGGACTTGTACGTGGCCACGGGCGCCGCCAAGTGGAACGATCCGAAGAACCACCCGTATACCTTCGGCTATCCTCCGAGCTACCCGAGTGAGGCCGAGATCTTCGCCAATTACTACCAACAGGCTCTTGCCGGCAAGAAGGTCGGCATCCTCTACCAGAACGACGACTTCGGCAAAGACTACCTGAACACCTTCGTCGCGAAGGCCAGCGGCGCTCCGATCGTTGGCAAGCAGAGCTACGAAGCGACCGCCACGGACGTCAGCTCCCAGCTCACGGCGCTGAAAGGTGTGGGCGCGGAGGTTCTCCTGCTCGCGGCGATCCCGAAGTTCAGCGCCCAGGCCCTGAAGAACATCCACGACCAGGGGTGGAAGCCGACGGTCCTGCTGAGCTACGTGTCGGCCGACCCGTCGGTGATCAAGAACGCGGGTGTCGAAGCCGCCGAGGGCGTCATCTCCGCCGGCTACCTGCCACAGTACGACGACGCGGCGAACCCGGACATCGCGTTTCACAAGCAGGTCCTTTCCAAGTACGCGCCGGGGCTCGAACCGTCGAACTTCACGGTCTACGGCGTTTCCTCGGCCCAGATGATGGTCGAGACGCTGAAGCGAGCCGGCATCAACCCCACTCGCGCGTCACTGCTCCAGGCGGCCGAATCGGTCCAGAATTTCAAGTCCATGGCCCTCGGCCCGGCGACGATGACGCCGAACGACCACACCCCCCTCCACTGCGAGCGTCTGGAGAAGGTCGTCAACGGCAAGTTCGTGTACTTCGGCGAGCTGATCTGCGCCGCGGTCAAGCCGTAGGCGAACGCACCGGGGAAAACGCCCGGGGGCGGAGCGCCACGCTCCTCCCCCGCCCTGTCGACGGCCCCGGTGCCGACGGCCGCCGCGGGCCGTCGCCCGACCGGCGGAACCGGCTTCCCCGCAGGTGGTAGGATCGATAGCGACCACGGAGAGGACATCCGGCAGATGCGCGTCCCCCGCCGCCGCTGGCGTGCCACCGCCCTTGCTCTCCTCGCGATCGCGGCGCTGTACTCGGCGCTGCCGGGCCCGACGGTGCTCGGGGCGGGGCCCTACACGCCCGGGAGCACCGGGTACGACATCTCTTGGCCGCAGTGCGGCGGGCGGTACCCCGACCCGCCGTATGCATTCGGAATCATCGGCGTCACCGGCGGGCGAGCGTTTACTCGCAACTCGTGCCTCGACGCCGCGGTCGTGATTGCACCGCCCGCCGCGACGGTCACCGCCGTCGCGTTCGCCGCATCGACGCTCGCCAGCGCACAGCCCGCCACCTGGACGATCACCTTCACCACCGGAACCTCCGCCGCGCTGGGCGCCGGCAACGAGATCGATATCAGCTTCCCGCCGGCGTTCGTCCTGCCCGACAGTCCCGCCGTCACGCTCGGCGGCGGGTTCGCAAGCTGCAGCGCCACGGCCTCCACCGCGGGCGGAACGGCCAGCGTGGTGCTCGCGGATAACGGTGGCACCTGCACCCTGGTCCCGGGAGCGACGGCGACCGTGGCGCTTGCGGGCGTCACGAACCCGCCGCCGGGGCTCTACCCGTCATCGCTCTTCGCGGTGAGCACGACCACCAGCCCGGCCGCCGCGCACCCGGCAGGGCCGATCACCATCGTGCTGGCGCGGAGCCGGCTGTCGCTGAGCGTCGGCTTCCAGCCGGTCTCGTGGGACGGGCCGTCGCTGCAGGGAGGCGCCGCTGTGCGCGGATACCTTGACCAGAGCGGCCTGCTCGGCGCCTGGTCGGGCCTCTACTACCCCGCCCCAGGAACCGACCCCATTCGCTATGGCTGGCTGTTTCCCGGCGGCGCCAGCGGCACGCTCCCGCAGGTCGTCACCGGCCAGGTCTACCTGCTCTACGTGTCGAAGCCGGCCGCCCTCACCTGGGGGCCGGCGTCCGCCGCCGTCCTGGCTCAGGACCTGGGAGCGGCCGCCACGGCGAGCAACGTCTGGTTCTCGGCGCCGACACAGGTCGCGGGGGCGACGGAGGACTGGTCCGCGGGCTTCACCACCAGCCCTGCCGGGGCGCTTGGCGCCGGAGCCTCGGTCACCGTAGCGTTCCCGTCCGGCTTCGCGGTCCCTGCCGCGCCGAAGGTGGTCCTCGGCGGCGGCTTCAGCGCGTGCTCGGCCTCGGCCGCCGTGATCGCGTCAACTATCACGGTCACGCTGGCGAGCTCGGGCGGCACGTGCGCGCTCCCGGGTTCGACGGCGGCCTCGCTCGCCATCTCCGGCATCACGAACCCGCCTCCAGGTCGCTACCCTGGCACCGGCTTCAGCGTCGCAACGTCATCCGATCGACTGGCGGTCAGCCCCCGTTCCGAGTACCTATGGGCACAGCAGGCCACCGCGCCGCCGACGGTCTACATGAACCTCAACTTCCCGGCCGGTTCCACCGCGTGGCGCGGACTAGCTGGCCCGCGCGGTGTCTGTAACCCCGCCGACCTCACCTGCCAGGCTTACAACTACGGCTACAACGCCGGCCAGGACGCCTACCTGGCCGCACGCGGCGCCGGCGTGTCCGCCGCCATGTGGTGGCTCGACATCGAGACGGCGAACACCTGGTCGGGCGACACCACCCTCAACGCGACGGTCATCCAGGGCGCGATCGACTACCTGAGGGCGCAGGGGGCTACGGTCGGCATCTACTCCACGTCGTACCAGTGGAGGAAGATCGCCGGCTCATTCAGCCCCGCGCTGCCCAACTGGGTCGCCACGGGCGCGGGCACCGCCGGGGACGCGGCGACATACTGCTCGCCGGACCGCGCCTTCGGCGGCGGAACGGTCTGGCTCGCCCAGTTCTATCCGTCCAGCGGCTTCGACGCCAACTACATCTGCCCATCATCCTGAGACCCCGAGCCCGGCCGATCCGCCTGCGGCGCTAGAACCCAGTGCGCCCGTGGTTGACTCGCGGCGTTGATGCCGCCTTGACGGTAGCTGTGCTAGCGTCGTCGGGGATGAAGCTCGTCGCGATCGCCGTCGGTGGTCTCGCGGTCCTCTTGTTGGTCGCGGTCGGTTTCGCCGTGCTGAACGCGACGGAGCCGGCCCAGCCGGGCGGCACCCACGAGTCCAGCTTCTACTACCTGACCGCCACCGTGCGTGCGCCTCGGTGCGACGTGCCGGGTGACATCGCCGGCGCTCCGGTCAAGGTGCTATCCGACACGGGCCAGGTGCTGTCAACCACCACCACGACGGGTGCCTTGCCGAACACGCGTCCCTGCACGGTGAGTTTCGGCGCGTACGTCCCGACGGAGGCCGCGTACCGCGTCGACATTGGCCATCAGCGGCAGCTCAGCTACTCGTTCGAACAGCTCCAGCGCGATGGCTTTCACGTGGAGATCGACCTGCAATAGCCATCCTCAAGGCGCTGCGGTGCCCGCTCCCAGGAGGGCGAGCCGGTTGGCGCCCAGCGATCCCTCCACCACCCAAACGCGGCCGGACGTGTCGACCGTGGGCCACCAGGGCCCGGCGTCGCGGGTCGGCAGCGTCACCGGCTGGACCTTCCCGGTTCGCGGATCGTAGGCGGCCAGCGCACTCCCGCTCGACCGTCCGACCCACACACGGCCCTGATGGTCCACCGCCACCCCGTACGCCGACGAACCGGGCGGGAGCGCGACCGCGCCCATCGCGCCTGTGCGCGGATCGAGACGGCCGAGCGTGCCCGACAACGTGGCGAACCACACCGTCCCATCGGGAGCGACGGCGACGCCAGCCGGCTCGCCTTCGGTCACGGCGGCCCGGTACTCCCGAACCGTCCCCGTCTTCGGGTCCACGACGCCCATCGCGCGTCCGTTCATCTCCGTGAACCAGACTCGGCCGTCGGGCGCCACCGCGAGCCAGTACGGCACCGCCTGGGGCGTGGGGATCCGGAGCTCGCGGAAGCTGCCGCTTGCCGGGTCCAGCAGGCCGATCTTCCCGGCGTCGATCTCCGTGAACCAGACGCGCCCCTGTCCGTCGACGGCGAGGCCGGCCGGCGCGCCGCGCGGCGTCGGCACGGTGAACTGGCGCAGGTCCCCGGTCTCGGGGTCAAGCAGGCCGATCTGATTCGTGTACTCCTCCGCGAGCCAGACCCGCCCGATACGCGGGTCTACCGCGACGCCCATCAGGCCACGGAGCGGCTGCGGCAGGACCAGCTCACGGAAGGTCCCGGCCGCCGGGTCGAGGACGGCGATAGCGTTCGCATCCATCTCCGTCACCCAGACTCGCCCGTCGGGCCCGACCGCGGGCATCATCAACCCGCTGCGCCGCGACGGCGCCGGGTACTCGGTGGTAGACCCGGCGCGCTCCGCCTGCGCCGGCGTCACCCGCCCCCACGAAGCCGCGCCGGATGCCGGCGTCGAGACAGCGCCCGCGACTCCGGCCGCGCCGACGGCGACGGCCGCCAGCGTCACGACTCCGCCCACCGCCAGCCCGTACACGTTCGGCCGACGCCAGGGCTGCGCACGTCGTGCGGCGACGAGCAGCAGGACGGCTCCGACGGTCGCCAGAGCGATGGCGATCGGTACCTCGCCCGGCAGTTGGGCAACGGGCGATGACCACGCCCCGCTCGCTCGTGACGGCGCGCCGGCGGGCTGCAGCGGCAACGTGAATCGCGCGGCTGCTTCGCCGGAGCCGATCACGATGGCCATCCAGGAGCCAGCCGGCCCGGAGAGCCGCGCTGCGCCGCGGAAGACTGCGCCGCCTTCGTCTGGCGGCGCCGGGTGCAGCGTCACCTGGCTTGCCACGCTGCCGGGCGGTCCGGCGAAGCGCACCGTCACGGCGTGCGGCTGCTCCATGCCCGGGACGAGCAGCTCCACCTGGTCCAGCCCCGGGCTGCCCGGTGTTACCGTCAGCGTCGCGATCCGCCCGCCCAGCTCGGCTGAGGACGACACCTGAGCGGCCGGGTTCTCCTCGCCCTTCCCGGAGGCCAGCGCCCGCACCTGGAGGTCGGTCCGCGCCGGCGTACGCTGCGACAGCACGGACGTCGCGGCGAGCACCGCCACGGCCGCCAAGAGCTCCGCCCCGGTCGACCAGGCAAGTGTCCGCGTCCTTCCAGGGAAGGACCGCGCCTCCGGCCGTGGCCGCAGGACGAGGGCGTTCGCCGCCGCGGGGACGAGCAGCACGAGCACCAGCGCGAGCTTCACGACCAGCAGGCGGCCGTAGCTCGTCGCCGCAAGCGCCCCCATGCTCGGCACCTCGGCGAGCGCGTTGAGCGTCCCCGAGCCGACCAACACTGCCACGCACGCCGCCGCCAGGATGGAGAAGCGCGTCACGACCGTCGCTGCTGCCTCCGAACGGAGTCGCCGGTAACCCGGAGCGCCGATCAGGCCGGCGACCAGGTGGAGCATCGTACCGATCCAGGCCAGCGCGGCCGCCACGTGGGCGAAGAGCGCCAGCTCGGCCCACGCCGAGCCCGGCCCCGCGGCGGCATGGCTAGAAGCGGCCACCGCCCAGGCGGCCAGCGCGCCGCCGACCGCGGCGACCGCGCCCATGCCGCGCGTCGCGCCCAGGCCCACCGATGCCGCCAGCAGCCCTACCCCGATCAGACCGGCGGTCCACCACGCGCCGTAGCTGCTGTGCAGCAGCACCTCGCCGGCCGCGCCAGCACCGCGGGACGCCACAGCGGCAGAGAGGAGCTGCTCCACCGCGCCAGCCGCGTACACGGCTCCGCCCACGATCGCGATCGCCTGCCAGGGCACGGCGGCCACGATCTCCCCACGCCGGACGATGGCCCGATAGACCGCAGCGCCCACGAGCGCCGCCAAGGCGAGGTACTCCAGCCAGCGTCCCACGTCGTCCAGCCCACCGGGCAGCGGCTGGGGCGCGTTGGTGGCCACGACCCGCGGACCGCCTGGAGGCAGCGTTCCGTCGGGCTCCAGGACGGTGAAGGTGTAGACGCCGCTGCGCACGTGTCCATCGATCAGCGACGTCGTCCGCCACACGACGTTGTAGCGTCCAGGCGGGAGCTTCAGCGGCGAGACGGTCATTTCCCGTGGGTCCGAGGAGGGGAACGCGATGGTGCCCGCGACCAGGCCCGCGGGGCCCTCGACGCGCACGCCGCTCAGATGATGGTCGATCGGCTCCGCGAACCACAGGTCAAGCTCGCGCGGCGGGGCCCGCAGCCGGGCATCCGGCGCCGGCAGCGCGCGTACGAGCGGCGCGTGCGCCGCGGCGGCCGCCGGCCAGGCCAGCGCGGCGACGAACGCAAGCATAGCAATCAGCGCGCGAGCGGCGACGCCGCGACCCCTCCGTGCCCGCTCAAGCCACTTCACGACCACTCCTGGTGGTTACGATCGTACGCCCCCCGTGGTTTCGGCGGGGGTCCGCCCCGTGCGCCTCGTTCCTCCGCTCGTCCGGCGCGGCGCTCAAAGCGGCGCCCGGCCGACTCGGCCTCGGTCGAGCACACGAGCGCGCCGGCCTCGCGAGTGGAGGCCGGCGCATACGGGGAGGCGCCCTGGAGCTCAGATTACGGGCGGGAGTCGGAAAGGCCGGATACGGCGTTCGAAGTCCCGGACGTCGGTTACCTCGCCCGCGAGCGCGCGGGCAAGCTCGCCTTCGATCGTCTTGAGCCAGCGGTCCCACGCCGCCAGGCGCTGGACGTCCGCGGCCGTCGTTGGCTGAGCGAAGTCTACTCGGCGCGCGAAGCGCCGCAGCCATGCCGGGTCGTCTTTGTGCTCTGCCAGCAGCACGCCGGCGCGCAGCATCTGCTCGCGGCGCCCCCTATCGTCCACGGTAGACTCCGGCCTCCTGCTCCACGAGCGAGGTGACATGGCGTTCATCGCTGCGCCTCCCACTGCCTTGCCACCGCCCCACCGAAGGCGGCGGCGGGCGGTTCCGCCCGGTATCACCTGTGGCAGCGCGCCGTACGCCCGCGAGACCTGACCTTGCGCTGCCGTCCTACCGTCCAGGCGGTCCCGCCTGTGATCTCATGGTCGCGCCTCGCCACGCTGCGGTCTGTCGGGTGATCTCCCGTGACGGTGTCGGGCTCTGCTGGACGGGCATACGTCAATCATGCGGGTGCCGCCCCACGCCCGCGGTGCACCCGCTCGCATGCGCCATACTGGTTCCGGACGCCACCCCCCGCCCAGGAGGCAGACCGCATGGCAGAGACCCCGGCAGCTCCACCACCCCCAGCGCTGCCCGCGGACCGGCTGCGGCGCCGCTGCGACCCCGCCGGCTTCCCATTCGAGACCACCGCCGAGCTCGCGCCGCCCGCCGGCCTCATCGGTCAGCCGCGTGCCACCGACGCCCTCGTCTTCGGACTCGAGATGGAGGAACGCGGGTTCAACGTCTACGTCGCCGGCCCTCCAGGCACGGGCAAGGCGACCGCCGTGCGCGCCATGCTCGACCAGGCGGCCAAAGCCCAGCCCGTCCCGCCCGACTGGTGCTATGTCCACAACTTCGCCGACCCCGGGCGACCGCGGGCACTGCGGCTGCCTCCCGGCCAGGGGCGCCAGCTCCGGGAGGGACTGCGCATTGTCATCCAGGCAGCACGTCGAGACATCCCCCGGGCGTTCGAGAGCGAGGAGTACATCACCCGCCGCGAGGCGATCATCAGCGAGCTGAACCGCCACCGGGAGCAAGGCCTCGCCGACCTGTCGGCCCGCGCCCAGCGCGCCGGCTTTCTTCTCCAGCCGAGCGCCCTCGGAATCGTGCTGGTCCCTGTGCTCGGCAACCGCCCGATGACCGAGGACGAGGTCGCCGCCCTCCGACCAGAGATGCGCCAGTCCATCGACCGCGCCCGTGACGAGGTGAGCGGCGAGGTCCGCGATTTCCTGAAGCTGATGCGCGCTGCCGAGCGCGAGACACGGGCGCGACTCGAGGCACAGGACCGCGAGGTCGCGCTCCACGCCGTCGGCGGTATCGTTGAAGACCTGGCCGAGCATTACACCGACATGGCGGAGGTGAGCAAGTACCTGGAGGAGGTGCGCGACGGCATCCTGGCCGACGTCACGCTCTTCCGTCGGATGCCGTTGGCGGCGGATGGCTCCGAACAGCCTCAAGATGGCGGCGAGACGAGCGACCTCCAGCAGGTCACGGCGGAACGCGCCTTCCGCAAGTACGAGCTGAACGTCGTCGTCGACAACGGCGATACCCAGGGCGCGCCCGTAGTCATGGAGCCCAACCCCACGTACCCCAACCTGGTGGGCCGGATCGACCGCGAGGCGGTGCTCGGCGCCCTTGTCACCGACTTCACGATGATCGCTCCCGGCGCGCTGCACCGCGCCAACGGCGGCTACCTGGTGCTGCGCATCGAGGACGTGCTTCGCGCGCCCGCCGCCTGGGACGTCCTCAAGCGCTCCCTCACCCAGGGCTGCATCGCCACCGAGGAGATCTCCGAGGCGCTCGGCTTCGCCACCACCCGACGCCCACGGCCCGACCCGATCCCGCTCCACGTCAAGGTCTTCTTGCTCGGCGACGCATCGATCCACTACCTGCTGAACGAGCTGGACCCCGACTTCCGCGAGCTGTTCAAGGTCCGGGCCGACTTCGATGTGCAAATGGACCGCACGCCGGACAACGAGCAGCAGTACGCCGCGCTCCTCTCAGCAAGCGCGGCGCAGGGTGGCCGGCACCTGACCCGCGGGGCCGTCGCCCGCGTGATCGAGGAGTCCTCGCGCATGGTCTCAGACCAGCGCAAGCTCTCGACCCGCTTCGGCGAGGTGCTGGACCTCGTGCGCGAAGCGAACCACTGGGCACAGAGCGAGGGGACAGACCGGATCCACGCCCGGCACGTGGTGCAGGCGATCGAGAAGCGCCTCTACCGCTCCGCGCTCGTCCGCGAGCGTCTTTCCGAGATGGTGGCGCGCGGCGTCCTGCTCGTGCGGCCGCTGGGTGAGGCGGTCGGACAGGTGCTTGGCCTGGCCGTGCTCGGCCTGGGCGACCGCGTCTTTGGCCAGCCGAGCCGCATCACCGCGACCGCCGGCGCCGGTCCTGACGGCGTCATCGACATCGAGCGTCAGGCCGAGCTCGGCGGGCCGATTCACAGCAAGGGCGTGATGATCCTGGGCGGCTACCTCGCCGATACGTACGCCAGCGACAAGCCGCTCGCGCTCTCGGCGCGCCTGGTGTTCGAGCAGAGCTACTCCGAGGTCGAAGGCGATTCGGCCTCGCTGGCCGAGCTGCTCGCGCTGCTCTCCCGACTGGCGGAGGTGCCGCTGCGCCAAACGATCGCCGTGACCGGCTCCGTCAATCAGCGGGGCGAGGTGCAGGCCGTCGGCGGCGTCAACGAGAAGATCGAGGGCTTCTTCGACGTCTGCCAGGCCATCGGCCTGTCCGGCGAGCACGGTGTCATCTTGCCGGCGTCGAACGTCGAGAACCTGATGCTGCGGGACGACGTGATCGCGGCCGCTGCCGAAGGCAAGTTCAGGGTCTACCCCGTGCAGACGGTCGACCAGGCGCTTGAGATCCTGACGGGGATGCCCGCCGGCCCGCGACGCCCGGACGGCTCGTTCGCACCGGAAGGCATTCACACGCGGGTGGACGCGCGCCTGCGCTCGCTGGCGGAGGCGCTGCGCGCGTTCGCCGGGGCGGCAGGGCCGAGCGTCGACAGCCGCGAGAGGCCGGCGGCCACGCACCCACGCAAGCCCGGCCAGAGTGGCAGAATGACGCGGCCGGCCGGCCGGGTCTTCAGGCGCCGGCGCGGCTGATCTGCACGACCGCCGGCTTGACCAGCCGGGAGTAGTCCGCATAGCGAACGGTCATCGTCTCCGAGTGTGTGCCCGCCTGGAATACGATCCGCTCATCCTCGGCGAGCACGCTGTCGACGTAGACCGGCGTCCCGTAGCGGTTGCCGAACGGCGGCATCGCCCCGAGCTCACAGCCGGGGAAGACCGCCTCGAACTCGTCCTCGTGGGCGAGCCGCAGCTCCCGTGCGCCCAGCGCCGAGCTGGCCCGTTTGAAGTCCACCTTCAGGCTGGCCGGGAGCACCAGCATCGCCAAGCCCCCGTCCGCCACCGCCATTACCACCTTCGCGAGCATCCGCCCGGGAACGTGGCCGGCCGCGGCGACCTCCTGGGCCGTATAAGCAGGCCGCTGCTCATGGACTTCGAACGCCACGCCGTTCTCGTTGAGATACGCTTCCAGGTCCTCCCTACAGCCCATGTGTCCGGTCCTTTCTCGCGGGTCCGCTGTCGGCGGGCCCGTGTGTGATTCTCGAAGCGCGCCCGGCTACTCGCGCGCGCCGGCCGGCACCACCAGCACCGGGGCGGCCGACTCATGTACGACGCGTAGCGCGACCGAGCCGAGCGCCCAGCGGCGGATGCCGCCGCGCCCGTGCGTGGCCAGCACCATAAGGTCGACCCCGCCCGGTCCACCGAGGCGCAGAAGCTGCTCGGCGGCGGAGCCGCGTCGGACCTGCGTCTCCACGCGCGCACCCGACACCGTCGCCGCAACCCCTTCCAAGTACCCCTTCGCGTCCACCACCAACGCCCCGCCGAGCTCCTCGATCACCTGCCTTCCCACGCGACCCAGCACGAGCCTCTCGGCTGCCGGTACAACCCGCACCAGCACCAGCGTCGCGTCCAGGCGGGTCGCCAGATCGACCGAGACGGGCAGGGCCGTCTCAGCCAGCCGCGAGCCGTCCAGCGCAACGGCGATTCGCCGCAGCGCGCGCGAGGCGAGCGTCTCCTCGGCGGGCCGCACCAGCAGCACCGGGCAGAGCGCGTGCCGGGCCGCCCGGTCCGCTACCGAGCCAACGAGGAAACGCTGCAATCCGCCTCGCCCGTGCGTCGTCATGACGACCATGGCAGCGCCGCGCGACGCGGTGACGATCTCTTCGGCCGGGTCGCCGAAACGCACGTCGATCCCGGCGTCCACATCTCGCGCGCGCAGCAGGCCGGCGAGCCGCGCGACGTAGCGGTGCGCCTCGGTATGCTCGGCTTCCGCGATCTGCTGCTCCCGGGCCGGCCGACCGACCGGCCAGGCGATCTCCATCCGCGGGACAACGCGCAAGAGCAGCAAGCGCGCGCCCAGCGCATGGCTCACCGGCAGCGCCAGGTCGAGCGCCTGCTCCGCCGGCCGCGAGCCATCGAGCGGCACCACCACCCCCGTCATCGCGCACCTCCCCGCCACTCGCTCGACTCCTGCTCGTCGGCCACTGCCACCGGTTCGACCGCCAGGCGCGCCTCGAACCAGCGCACGGTCTCGCGGACGACCTCCTCGAGCGTTCCAGGCTCGTCGAAAAGGTGCCCCGCACCGCGCACCACCAGCAGCCGCGCCAGCGGGCAGCGTTCGGCCGCGCTGCGCACCCAGGGGAGCAGCGGGTCTCCCGACCCGATGACCACCAGCGCCGGCACCGTCAGCCGGTCCAGCGCGCCCGGGTCGATCGGCGGGGCGCGAAGCGCGAGCGCCGCCGGAGTCACACGCTCCGCGAGCGTCGCATCCAGCGCCACGACCGCGCCCAGGCTGGAGCCGGCAACGCCGATCCGGTGGGGCTCTAGCTCCGGCTGCCGGGTCGCCCACTCGAAGCCGGCGGCGGTGTCGTCGACGAAGGCCTCGTCGCCGCGCCCGGGGTCCGGCGTAGACTCCCCGTGACCGCTCAGATCGAACAGGAACGCGGCGATGCCGTGATCTGCGAGCCGCCAAGCGATGGCGGCGTTGCGAGGCGACTCCTTGCTGCTCCCACGGCCGTGCACGAAGACGACGCACGGCCACGGACCGTCGCCGGCGGGCAACAGCAACGTGCCGGCAAGCCGCACGCGGCCGCGCGGGACGACGACGTCACGACGCTGGGGCTGCGGGGGTCCGGGAGGCGAAGGCATCCAGCACCGCCTTCACTTCGGCGTCGCTCACCGGCCGGAAGTCGTCGTAGAACTCACCGACGGCGAAGAAGGAAGGCTCCACCGCGAGACAAACGACCTCGTCCGCCTCGCCCCGCAGCTCCTCCACCGTCTGCGGCGGACCGACGGGCACCGCCAGCACCACCCTGGCCGCCCCCGCGGCCCTCACCGAGCGGACGGCGGCGATAGCAGTGGCGCCCGTCGCCACGCCGTCGTCGACCACGACGACATCTCGTCCCCGCACGTCCGGCCGCCGCTGGTAGTCGAACGCGTCCTCGCGCCGTCGCGCCTCGGCCGCCTGCCGGGCCTCCTCGGCCGCCAGATACTGGGCGCTGACGCCGATCGCGGTCACGATCGTCTCGTTCACGTAGGCGACGCCATCCGCGGTCACGGCGCCGATGGCGAACTCCGGCTCGCCCGGCGCCCCGAGCTTGCGTGCGACGACCACGCCCAACTGACCGTTGAGCGCCGCGGCGACCTCGGCGGCCACCGACACCCCGCCGCGCGGGATCCCCAGCACGACCGGCTGCCGCAGGCCGAGCTCTCGCAGCCGTGCCGCCAGCCGCGCGCCGGCCTCCTTGCGATCACGGAACTGAACCATTGCGCGCTCGCTTTCCTGTCGGTTCGCGCTCACGGCCCGCCGCTCGAGCACTCCGAGCGCGAGTTGGCCAAACCTCGCCAGCCTGATCGTGATCCGCCAGAAGGGCGAAGTCTGTCAGGCGGGAGCAGACAAGCGCGCGCTTGGGCGTGGGGTTATGCCTGACACGGGCCGAGCGCCCACCCGTTCACCGACCGCTGCCGTCACGGCCTGCGCGACCTCGACGATGTCGGCCGGCCTGCCGAGGATCGCCGAGCACGACGTCGTCCGCTGCGCCAGCAGCCGCGCGTCTGACTGCGGGCGGCCGAACACGCGGCAGAGAGTCGCCCAGTCGGGCGCATCCAGGAGCGTACCCGCCACCAGCAGCACGCCCGTCCGGCGACGCACCTGCGCCATGCCCACCAGCTTGCGCCCAAAGCGGTCCACCACCTCCCAAGGCGAGAGGGCGCCGAAGCAGGCCCAACGCAGCTCCGCCCCGGCGCGCCCGGCCGCGTGGGCCTCCGCAGGTGTGGCCGGCCGTGTCCCCATCCCCAGCACCGCAAACGCTTGGGCGTGCGCTTCGCCGAGCCACCGGTACGCCGCGACGACACCATCGGCGATCAGCGCGTCGTCCGGCGGCAGGACGGCCGAGACGCCCAGCAGCCACGGGCCAGCCAGCACGGCGCCACCGCCCGACCGCCGCTGCGCCACCGCGATCCCCGCCAGATGCGCAGCCTCGACCAGCGCCGCGCTCGGCCGCTGCGCCGCGCCGAGAACGACGGCCGGCTCGCGGTAGGCCCAGGCGGCCAGCCGCCTGCGGACGACCGGCAGTGCAAGATGCGCCCCGTTCCACTCCTGCTCCTCGGCGGCTGCCGCTACGCGCAGCGGCTCAGCGTCGATCGCATCAGTAGACAGCACGACGCGTTCCTTGATGGCGGCCGGCCTGATACCAGCCGCTTCGCTGCGCGTAGGCGAGCGCTCGTGGCACATCGACGACCCACGGCCCGTCGGCCTCGAGCGCCATCGTCATCACCTGGTCGCGCAGCTCGAAGGTCCGCTCGCCATCGAGGCTGACGGTCCCCGTGGCCGGGCCGGCGACAATGCGCTCGCCCACCGGGACAGCGCGCACCGACTGGACCTCCGCCGACGTGAAGACGCCTGGGGTAAGCGGCACGACCACTCGGGCGCCGGGTCCCATCTCGATCACGGCGCCACGCGGCTCGTCGGCGTCGATGGGCAGCAGGGCCGCGGCCAAGCTCGAGAGCCCGATCGCGCCCGGCTCCGCCTGGCTGACAACGAGCACGCGCAGGTGCTCCGGCTGCCACACCGCGCGGGCGCCGACCGCCGGCTCGGTGGTCAGCACGGCATCGACGAGCGCCAAATCGGAGCGACCATCCACCTCGACCGTGATACGTTTCCGGCGGCGCAGGCAGCCCGCCGCCAGCGCACCTTCGACACCCAGCGTCGCCACCATGCCGGCCGCGAAACCAGCTCCGGTCGGCTCCACCGGTGCGGCAAACGCGTTGTTCGTGCCGGCGGGCACCGGCAGCATGGGCACGCCGCGCCCACCCAGCGCGGCGAGTCGGTTCGTGCCGTCCCCGCCGAGCGTCACGAGCACCCCGACCCCTGCCTCCGCCATGGCGCGCGCGGCCCGCGACGTGTCCGCCGGCGTGCCCTCCGGGTCCTCCAGGACCGGCGCGACCCGGGCGCCGGGGACGCCCGCGGCAGCCCGCTCCACGATCCCGTAGCGCTCGGGCAGATAGAGCACGTCGCGCACCCCCGCCGCGGCCAACCCTCCCAGCAAGCAGCGGACGATGTTCGTGCGCTCGTAGTTGGTGATCATCCCGGCCGGGGCGATGATCCTGCGCACGTCCCGACCGGCGAACGGATTGACGATCAGCCCAACGCGTGGGACTCCGGCGGTCACATCCGAGGCGGGAGTCACAGGTCGCGAGCTTGTTCGAGGCGGTCCCGAACTGCCGCCAGAAATACGGAGGCCGGAAAGCCGTCGACCGCTCGGTGGTCGTAGATCAGCGTCAGCACCATGGTCGGGGCTGCCTCGACCCGGCCACGGCGGACCACCGCGCGCTCGACTACCCTCCCCACGCCGATGATCCCGACCTGCGGCGCGTTGAGCACCGGCGTGAACCAGTCGATCCCCGTCGCGCCCAGGTTGCTCACGGTGAACGTGCCGCCCTGCAAAGCGGAAGGCGGCAGCCGATTCTGGCGCGCGTCGTCGGCGAGTCGCTGCATCTCCGCGGCGATCTCGGCGATCGACTTCTGGTCCGCGCCGCGGATCACCGGCACCATCAGCCCGTCCTCCAGGTTGACAGCGAATCCGACGTTGATCTCGGCCATCACTTCCACTGTATCGGCGGCCACGCGGGCGTTGAGCCGCGGATGCTCTCTCAGGGTCAGGGCCACGGCCCGCAGCACCAGGTGGGAGACGGTAATGTGCGGCTCTCCCCCCACCTCCTGCTGCACGGACCGCTGGAGCGCCAGGCAGGAGGTCATGTCCACCTCGAGGCCGGCGGCCACCCGCGGAGCCTGCCAGCCGGCGGTCATGTTGCGCGCGATGATCCCGCGCAGCCCGGTCAGCGGCACACGCTCGGCCACTGCGCCGGCGGCCGGAGCGGCATCTGTGACGGCCGGCGGAGCCGCTGCCCCTGCGGCAACGGCCACGCCCGCTTCTTCTAGTAGCGCCAGGTTCTGATCCTTGCCGAACGTGTCTCGCGCCTGCACCAGGATCTTCGCGATCGTCCCAGTCGCCGGCGCAGTGACCTCGTAGTTGGTCTTGACGACCACCACGTTCGCCACCGGCTGGCCCTCGGCTACCTGCTCACCCTCGACAACCAGCCACTGATCGAGGAGGGCCTCGGTGCCCTCCTCGACGTCCTCCCAGGCCGCGGCCGGCACCTGGATCCCGATCATCGCCGCGGGTCCCGGCGCGCTCAGGCGACGCTCGTGGTCATGAGGCCGCGCATCGCCTCGACCAGGTGACCGACCTGCGGGATCGTGGCCTGCTCGAGCGGACGGCTGTACGGGATGGGGGTTCCGGGCACGCCGAGCCGCTTGATGGGCGCCTTGAGCTTGATGGAACCCAGCCGCTCGCCGACCAGCGCCGCGATCTCGCCGGTCAGGCCGAAGTTCAGGTAGTCCTCGTCGGCGACGAGTAGGCGCCCCGTCTTATCGACGGACCGCGCCACGCTCTCGGCGTCCAGGGGCACCAGCGTGCGCAGGTCGATGACCTCCGCGCTGATCCCTTCCTTCGCCGCCTCCTCAGCGGCGAGCACTGCCTTCTGCACCATCTGGCTCACCGCGACGACGGTCACGTCGCCGCCCTCACGCGCCACGCGCGCCTCGCCGAACGGGACCGCGTAGGGCTGCTCCGGCACGGGCGTCGTGCTGCCCTCGAAGTAGGCCATCCATGGCAGACCCATGATGCCCTTGTGGAAGAAGTAGAACACGGGGTTGTCGTCGCGGATCGCCGAGACCATGAGGCCCTTGGCGTCGTAAGCATTTGACGGCACCACGATCTTGAGGCCGGGCATGTGGGCAAAGGTCGCGTACAGGCACTGCGAGTGCTGCGCCGCGTCGTTGTAGCCGCCGCCAATCGCCGTCATCAGTACGACCGGCAGCCGCACGCGACCGCCGGACATGTAGGTGTTCTTGGCCAGATGGTTGTAGATCTGGTCCATGCACACGCCGAAGAAGTCCACGAACATCAGCTCGGCAATCGGCCGCATTCCCTCGGCCGCGGCCCCGGTCGCCGCGCCGATGAAGGCTGACTCGGAGATCGGAGTGTCCATGATTCGCTCCGGGCCGAACCGGTCGAGCAGTCCGCCCGTCGCGCTGAAGATACCGCCGTACTTCCCGATGTCTTCACCCATCACGAAGACGCTCGGGTCGCGCTCCATCTCCTGCCCGATCGCCTCGCTGATCGCCTGAGCCATCGTAAGCGTCCGCGTTCCTGTGGCCAGAGCCATGATGACTTCCTCCTCTCGCTCAGCCGCGACCCCGGTCGCTAGACGAAGACGTGCTGCGCTGCTTCGGCCGACTCCGGGTACGGGCTCGAACGCGCGAACTCGTAGGCTTCCGTCACCACCCGCTGGACACGCGCGCGGATCGCCGCATCGCCCGCTTCGTCCAGCAAGCCCCGTGCCCGCAGATGCGCGGCCAGCGCAGGAATCGGGTCGTTGCGACGCAGCTCTTCCACCTCGCCTTTCGGCCGGTACAGCTCGGCGTCGCCCTGGAAGTGGCCGAAGTAGCGGTCGGTCTTCACCTCGATCAGCGATGGCCCATCGCCCCGGCGCGCGCGGGCGACCGCCTCCCCGCCGACCTCGAACACCTCCACGGCGTCGTTCTTCTCCACCCGGACCCCGGGGATGCCGTAAGCCGTGCTGCGATCGGCATTGGATGCGATCGCGGTGGACATGCCCTTCGCCACGGAGATCGCCCACTTGTTGTCCTCGCAGACGAAGACCACCGGGAGCTTCCACAACGCGGCCAGGTTGAGCGATTCGTGGAAGGTGCCCTGGTTCGCGGCGCCATCACCGAAGAACGCGACGGCCACCCAGTCCTTGCCGAGCTTCCTGGCGGCAAGGGCCGCGCCGACCGCGGGCGGCAGGCTCGCACCGACGATGCCACTGCAGCTAAACTTGTGCTCCGCGTCGAAGAGGTGCATGTGCCCGCCCTTGCCCCGCCCCAGGCCCGTCGCCCTGCCGAAGATCTCCGCGGTCATCTCCTTGAGCGGCACGCCCTTCGCGATGGCGAAGTGGTGCGGCCGGTGTGTGCCGACCACCGTGTCTTCCTTCCGCAGGTGCGCGCAGACGCCGACGGCCACCGGCTCCTGTCCGGCCGCCAGATGCATCTCGCCTGGCACGGGACCGCTGCCGATGTCGAAGGCGAGGCCCTTCTGGATATGCGGCGGGAGCTTGCCCTCGAGGTAGACCTTCGCCATGACCTCCTCGTACTCGCGAATCACCTGCATGGTCTCGTACATCCAGAGGAGCTGCTCGGCTGTGGGTTCCATCTGCCTTTCCTCCGCCATGCCAGTCCTGGCAGGTCAGTTGGGGGTTGGGACGCGGACCGAGGGACCGAGCGGGCGAACCCGCCACTGGGAGGAGCTCCGGCAGCATCTGACGCTCCATCCGCCCGCGACGAGCGCCGCAAGTATAGGCATCTCGCGCGCAATCTCTCAAGCGGCGCCGCCGCCGAGCGGTTTGCGGGCGCCGCGCCAGGCTCGCTCCGGCCTGCGGCGCCCTGCGACGACAGCGAAACGGAGGGTCGGATGAATACCGACCCTCCGCCCGCGGTTCTCCACGCGTGGCCCGCTGTCGACCTACCGCCAGCCCGTGACCTCGAACACGATACCGTGACCGGTGATATTGTGCTGCACGCTCACGAAGAAGCGCTTCCCCGACGAGTCAAAGATGCCGCCCGTCCACTCGGCCGTCGGATCATTGAGCGTGGCGACGCGAACGCAGCCATCGCTCAGCCGGTCGGCATCCGCGCCGTCCGGCAAGCATGCCCAGAGGTCGTTGTTGTCGTACCCCGGGCCCGGGTAGTCGGTCTCCGCGTCCTCGTGGACGATCCAGTTGCCCTGGCCCGGCTGATACGCGATGTTGTCCGGCATCGCCAGTTGCGGGTTGCCGAGCACGAAGTACTGTAGCTCCGGCTGGACGCCGTTCTGCATGGCCTCGGCCAAGCTGCCGTCGGACAGGCAGATGACCTCGCCGTCGTTGTCGCCGTGCTCGTTACCCGTGTTCGGCCCGCAGAAGCGGACCCGACCCAGCGCCTCGGCCTGCCGGTCGATATCGATGTCCTCCGGCCGGTAGTACCCGCTGAGCTCGAGGCGGGCAGCCTCAGCGCGCAGATTCGGCTCCGCCGCCAGGATCCACGAACCGAGGCCGGTCTGGCTGCCCTGGCCGTAGTCGGCGCCGGGGGTCGTCGGCGACCCGCCGCGCGCACCCAGCCGCAGACCGTAGACCGTGCCGGAGCGCAGCGGCGACTGATCGAGGTCCGTGATCGGCCCGCTGCTGGGCGACCACGCATGGTCTGGCACGAACTTGTAGTACGCCCCGCCGCCGGTGCCCATCTTCGGCCCGTTCTCGTCACCGTAATACATCAGGCCCGACTGGTAGAGCCCGATACCCTCCCACGACAGGCGGCCAACGGCGTCGCGTCGCACGAGGTTGTCGACGCCTCTTCCGCCGCCGAACGTGCCGGCGGAGCGATCGAGCGTCACGCCGGTCGTGTGCAGCGGGTCGATGAGCTCGTAGAGCGCGCCGTCCGCTCCCGACTCCTCCCCGAAGACGATCGTGCCCCAGGGCGTCCTCCGGATCGGGTCACAGGACTTCGTACCGCTGACGATCGTCTCCGTCTCGCCGGTGGCGATCTCGATACGCTGCAGCCCCGGCGTCGTTGGGCCGCCTTCGTTGCAGGCGATCAGGTGGGTGGGCTCGCTGTCGTTCGGCCACAGCGCCATCTGGTCCGTCAACCGCCCGGACTGAGTGGTCACGACGCGCACCCGCAACCCGCCCGCGAACTTGGCGATCTCCCTCGGGTCCTCGTCCGCCTCCGCGGCGGCCACTGCTTCGTCCGACGAGCTGGCCAGCGGCCGTTCCACCCCGAAGAGCAGGCGCGACTGCGCCTCCAGTCGACCTTGTGTCTGGCGTCCGAAATCGGCATCCTCGGCCAGCGCCACCGATCCGAGCGCCAGCGCTGCGATTGCCATCGCTCCCAGCAGGAGACGACGGCTGTTGCGTGCCATGAGCGATCTCCCTCCGTCTTGCAGGTAGGGCATCCGCTCGGCGCCGCGGTCGCCGGTCGGCACCCGCTTCCAGTAAACGGAGGCGCGATTAAGACGATGGGGTGAGCAGATTAACGGTTGTGAGAGATCATGTCGACCTGCCTGTGCGTCGCACCCGGACAGGCCGTTGTCTGGTCGGGCGGGACGATACGCCGCGGCGCCCGCCACGCCGCGTTGCAGGCATGACGGACGCCGTGGTGCCCCTCTTCGCGGGCGGCGCGATCCGGGGCGGGTTGCGGCCGAAACCCGGCTCAGTACGCGCCGAAGTCCCAGGTACCGCCGTTGCGGTACTCGCGCAGCGCCCGGCGCGCCACCACCATGCGGTGTACCTCGTCCGGTCCATCGGCGATACGCAGGATGCGCGCCGACTTGTACATCGCCTGCAGCGGCGTGTCCGAGGTTACCCCCATCGCCCCGTGCACCTGGATCGCGCGGTCGATCACCTCGCAGGTCACGTTCACCACGAAGAACTTGATCAGCGACACTTCGAGCCGCGCCTCGTCGCCTTCGTCGATCTTCTTCGCCGCCTGCATGGTCAGCAGCCGCGCGGCCTGAATGCCGGCGAAGGAGTCGGCGATCCAGTTCTGCACCGTCTGCTTGTCAGCCAGCGGCCCGCCGAAAGCGACCCGCGACAGCGCGCGTTGACACATCAGGTCGAATGCCCGCTGCGCCTGGCCGAGCGCGCGCATGCAGTGGTGGATGCGCCCGGGGCCGAGGCGCCGCTGCGCGATGCGGAAACCTCCGCCTTGCGGCCCGAGCAAGTTCGTTACGGGCACACGTGCGTTGTCGTAGTGGATCTCCGGGTGGTTCGCGTGCGGGTCGCCCCACACCTCGACGCGGCGGGCGATCTTGAAGCCGGGGGCATCGGTCGGGACGACGATCATGCTGAACCGCCGGTGCGGCTCAGCGTCGGGGTCCGTCTTCGCCATGACGATGGCGAACGCCGCTCCGATAGCGCCCGAGCTGAACCACTTTCGCCCGTTGATGACCCATTCGTCGCCATCACGCACGGCCGTGGTCTCGAGCCCGGTCGGGTCGGCGCCAGAGACCGCCGGCTCGGTCATCGAGAAGCAGGAGCGGACGTCCCCGTTCACCAGCGGCTTCATGAACCGCTCCTTCAGCTCCGGTGTCCCGAACTGATGCAGGATCTCGGCGTTGCCGGAGTCGGGGGCCTGCGCGCCGAAGGCGCGCGGCGCGTACGCGCTCCGCCCGATGATCTCGTTCATGTAGGCGTACGACAGGAAGCCGACGCCCATCCCGCCGGCCTCTCGCGGCAGGTGCGGCGCCCAGTAGCCCATCGCCTTGGTCCTCTGCTGCAGGTCCTTGATGAGCGCCTCGGCCTCGCCCGCCCCCTCTTCCTGGCGGGCCAGGACGTGCTCGTTCGGGTAGATGTACTGCTCCATGAACTTGCGGACAGTCTCCCGCCGCTCGATCGTCTCGGGTGACATGCTCAGGACGGTGTCCACCGCGCCCTCCTCGCCAGGTTCTTGTTGTGCGGTAGCAGGGTACCCGATCCATCCTCTTGGAGCGTGAGGCCAAGGGTGAGGTGGGCCGCGCAGCCGCACAAGGCCCGCAGGCCGGGGGTTCCCGCCGCGTGCGGGGATGTGCTCGGTCGCACCGCCGGGAGCACGCGCGGTCGTTCGGGGGGGGGGCAGCGGGCTTCGGATGTGGTACCCCCGGCAGGACTCGAACCTGCGCTCCCGGCTCCGGAGGCCGGTGCTCTATCCTCTGAGCTACGGGGGCTCGGTTTGATCCTACGGGCCGGCGCCGCGGGCCCGCAAGCTATCGCGTCCGCGGGTCGAGGGCGTCGCGCAGGCCGTCGCCCAGGAACGTGAACGCCAGGAAGGTGACGGCGAGCGCCAGTGCCGGCGAGAGGATCGGCCACGGCGTCGCCAGGATGGACGCGTAGCCATCGTAGATCATGTTTCCCCAGCTCGCCGTAGGCGGCCGCACGCCGACGCCGATGAAGGAGAGGGCCGCTTCGAGGAAGATGGCCTGCGGGATGGCGAAGGTCACGACCACGATCACGGGGCTCAGCGTGTTCGGCAGCAGGTGGCGCACGACGATCCGTCGTCGCGTCGCACCGAGCGCTCGCGCGGCCAGCACGTAGTCGCGCTCCCGGAGCGAGAGCATCTGACCACGCACGATGCGGGCCAGCGTGACCCAGTTCACCATGCCGATGGCCAGGAAGACCACCAGCAGCCCGCCCATGACGTTGCCCAGGCCCGTGCCGCTCAGCACCGCCTGTAAGAGGATGATGAACAGCAGGTCTGGGAACGCGTAAACCATGTCGGTGAAGCGCATCAGCAGGTTGTCGGCATACTTGCCGCCCAACGCGGCCACACCGCCGACCACGGAGCCGATGACCACAACGATCGCCGAGGTGAAGAGGCCGACGCCGAGCGATGTGCGCGCGCCGTAAATCACCCGTGAAAGGGTATCGCGCCCCACCAGGTCCACGCCGAGCCAGTGCGAGGGGCTCGGCGGGGCAAGCTGCTTGCCCGTAAAGATGTGGGCGTAGTCATACGGCGCGGCCAGCGGCGCCAGGACCGCCACCGCGGCGAAGACGAGCACCACGATGCCACCCGCCAGCGCGAGGCGGTTGCGGATCAGCCGCCGGAAGGCGTCCCCCCACAGCGAACGGACGCGGACCTGGCGCTCGGCCTCGGCCAGAAGTGCCGGTGTCGTCACCGTCTGCTGCTGAGCCATCTCTTCACCCTCGAGGCTACGAATACCGAATGCGTGGGTCAAAGATCGCGTAGGTCGCATCAACCACCAGGTTGGCGACGCTGATCGCGGCACCGTAGATCAGCGTCGTCGCCATGATCATCGGGTAATCCCTGCCAATGATCGCCTGGACGTACGCGCGCCCGATGCCCGGGATGCTGAAGAACTGCTCGATGATGAACGACCCGGTGAGGAGCGCCGCGGCGATCGGGCCGAGCAGCGTCAACACCGGGATCATGCCGTTGCGCACGATGTGCCGCATCAGCACCACGCGCTCGCTGAGCCCCTTGGCGCGGGCGGTGCGGATGTAGTCCTGGTGCATGACCTCCAGCATGCTCGCCCGCGTGACGCGCGCGATGTAGGACGCCGACAACGAGCCAAGGGCGATCACCGGGAGGATGACCGGCCTGATATCCGTTGGCCCGGTAGCCCAGCCGATGGCGGGCACCCAGCGTAACCTCACGGCAAAGATGACGACCAGGATGATGCCGAGCACGAAGTTCGGTGCGGCCGCGCCGACCGTCGCGAAGCCGACGGAGAAGTAGTCCAGCAGCGAGTTGCGCTTGATCGACGCCAGCAAGCCAAGGAGGTAGCCCACCGTGCCGGCGTAGATCGTCGCCAGCAACCCGAGGGCGATGGTCGGTTTCCAGCTCTGCTTCAGCAGCCGATTCACGCTCGTGCCCTGCACGACCAGGTCAGGGCCGAAATCGCCGTGCAGGACGTCCCGCATCCAGTAGAAGAACTGGACATAGACCGGCTCGTTGAGGTGGTACTTCTGGATCAGGGCCTGGCGGCCCGGCTCGGAGGCCTTCGTCTCGCCGGGCTCGAACGGCCCACCGGGGACGAGGTGCATGAGGGAGAAGGTGATGATCGCAATGAACAAGAGCACTGGGATCATCCAAAGGAACCTGCGGACGAAATACCCGGTCATGCGATGGCCTCCGTACCCGGAGGCGGGGCGGGATCGCTCCCGCCCCGCCTTTCGGGTCCGCTAGTGCTTTGCGATGTAGATCTTCTCGAGGTTCTGGTCTCCGATGAAGATCGCGTCGAAGGGGCTGTGAACGATCCCCTTCACGTAGGGCTTGAAGAGCTGGGTGGTCAGCACAACCGCGAACGGGATCACCGGCGGATCGCTCGCCAGGAGCTGCTGCAGTTGCGTCAGCACCTGCTTGCGGGCCGCCGGGTCGAGCGTCGCGTCCTGCTTCGCGGCCAGCTCGTCGTACTGCTTGTTGGAGTAGCTGCCCAGGTTGTTGCCGCCGCCGGTGACCCAGACGGTCCACAGGTCGGTGGGATCGGCGTAGTCCATGCCCCAGCCGGTGATCTGCATGCCGGACTTGTGGGCCTTGAAGTCGGCCCGGGCGGTCTTCTGGTCAACGACCTTGACGTCGACGTTGACGCCGATGGCCTTCCACTGCTGCTGCAGCGTGGCGCCGAACGACTTGATCGTCGGGTCGTTGATGATGTTGAGCGTGACGGTCGGCGGGTTGCCGTTCGGGTAGGCCTTGGCCAGGTGCGCCTTGGCCGAGTCGAGGTTATAGCCGTAAGCCTTGTCGAAGATGTCCGGCTGGCAATCGACCACGGACGCGTTGCACGGTGAAGCCCATGCCTTGCGCAGGCCGAAGAACACGTCCTTGGCGATCGCGCTGCGGTCGGTCGCCTGGTTCACCGCCAGGACGAACTCGGCGTTGTTCCACGGGGCGATCGTCTTGTCGACCGAGATCCAGCGGACGCCGAACTCGTCCTCCTGCTGGATCTGCGCGCTCAGCGTCGCGTCCTTCTGGATCGTCGGATAGAGCGCGGCCGGGAAGTTGGTCGCATCAAGCTGACCTGACTGGTAGGCGTTGTACGACTGGTTCGCGTCCTCGATGAAGCGCAGCACGACCTGCTGCAGGTAGGGCTTCGAGCCGGCCGTGTAGCTCGGGTTCGGCACCAGCGTGACGTGGTCCTTCGCCACC